>NZ_JAJGZS010000044.1:0-24044 GCF_020806285.1 Shewanella sp. 10N.7 | reverse complement strand
GCCCGCTAATTTATTAGCGGGCTTTTTGCTATCTAGAATTTAATAAATAAAACAACATAGGTTTGTAGCGCAATCCATTTAGGGTTTAAATCCCTATCTCTCTACCATATTTAGACAAGCTCGTTACTGCAAAATAACGAGCTTTTTGCTATCTAGAATTTGAGATAGTTTGACGAGAGAGTTCAAAGGTTTGTAGCGCATCAATGTAGGATGATATAAATTAATGACTTGAATGGTCGACTTTATCGGTCAAGCCCTTCACTAATCGTTAGGCGTCTAATCTAGTACGGAGGAATTGCATCATTATGGATTACACCTTGCGTAAAGCGAAAGACAGCGACTTAGATTATTTATTGCAATTACGCCGTCTAACTATGGATGATTATTTATCACAGGATGGTGTTGATATTAGTGATGAGGAACATGTCTTTCGTATCAAGTTCAATTTTGCAGATGCCAAGATTATACTTGTAAATGGAGTTGAGGCGGGTTTGTTTAAGGCAAGCTACACTGCGAGCAATTCCCAGTGGTATATCTATCAAGTTCAGATACATCCTAGTTACCAAGGCTTTGGTATTGGGCGTAAATTAATATTTAATTTGTGTCAGCAAGCACTAAGAGATAATTTATCTGTAGGTTTAAGTGTCTTAAAAAGTAATCCTGCAAAAAGCCTCTATGAAAGGCTAGGTTTTACTGTTACAGATTCGAATAACAGCGAGTTTGAAATGGCATACAATACCTAACAAATGCCTAAATCAAGGGACGTAAAACAGCAGGCTTGAGCCCCTTCGCCGCTAATTTTAGCCAGCTATTTTACGCCGGTTAGGCAAGTGTGAGGCTATATAATTTCTACAAAACTGCCGTGGTTAATTCCTATCTACAAATAGAATTGGTTATTTTTGGAACTATAAATTATATAGCCACCCATTCTTAGTGCTATTTTGACAAAAACAAAATCAACACTTTAAAAGTTAATGTCTGGGTTATTGCCCAAAATAAATACATATGCGCATTTTTACGGCTGGTATATTGATGTTTTTTTGAGTAGTGTAATTAAATTCAATTATTTAGTATTACATATTTTCACAGGCCTGAAGTGATAAATGCACATGGCACTATACAGCTGTTGAACTAAGCCGCTGCGCGGAGCCAAATGAGGACTTAATCGAGTATATTATCCTCATTGAATTAACTAGAATTAAAAAGATGTGATGGAACACAACAATGATAAGGAAATTTCAATGAAAAAAGTACATACCAAGCCATACAATCAATTCAAAACAGCTCTACAGCCCAGAGCCAGTATCAAAAAAAGCAAATTTCTTTAGCATAAAGCATACCAAATTAACCTAGACTGGCATCGGCCAAGTCCAACAAGCGATTTATGCCCTGCAAACAGCGCAACGCATAAATACTAAAACGTTAGGTGCAAGGTCGATATGAAATATTCTCCGATAAATATTAAAAATAAACTTTCGAAATTTGATGAGTTATGGTCTCCAAGAGTCATTGCTGAAATGAATGATTATCAATTTAAATTAGCTAAAGGTGAGGGCGAGTTTGTATGGCATTCGCACGACGATACCGACGAAGTTTTTATTGTTATTGATGGCACTTTAGAAATTGAATTTAGAGATGGTAAAGTTCTTCTTACAAACGGTGAAATGTTCGTAATACCAAAAGGTGTTGAGCATAAACCATTTGCTAAAGGACTTTGTCAGGTTTTACTTGTTGAGCCCCAAGGTGTCACAAACACTGGAGAGGCAGGTGGCGAGTTAACTGCTGATAACGACATCTGGGTTTAATTAAAGCTAACAAGACATTCAATTGTACTTATAACAGTTGGCTTTTCGTTCATGCCTCACTTAATTTTAGCCAACAATTTAATCGAGTTCAGAGTATGAAAGTAGTTCCAGCAGAAAAAGAAGATTTAGAGTTATTCTTTTCGTATCTTGAGAATCAGATCTCAGAAAATGGTTGTAGAGAAAATCCACTTTTTCAGCCTATATCAAAATATGAAAATGAGCTTTCAAAAACCAGTAGAGAAAAGTTCAAAAAAGGCTTTGATGTGAGTTTTGGTGAGTCTGGTTGGAGAAAACTCTGGCTTGCAAAAGGTCAAGACGGTTCAATTAAAGGTCATATTGATCTGCGTAATCATAGTGATGAAAACATAACGCATAGAGTTTTACTCGGTATGGGTGTTGATAGCACTTGCCGTAAGCAGGGAGTTGGCAAAAAACTGATTGATACAGTGGTTGCTTTTTGTCATGAGGCTCCAGCTATTGACTGGCTTGATTTGTGTGTGCTTTCTGAAAATACTCCTGCTAAAAACCTTTATTTAAAATTAGGCTTTACCGTTGTTGGCGAGTTCCAAGATCAATACAGAATTGATGGTCAATCGATCTCAGAAACAGCAATGGTAAAGGGTGTAAAAAATTAGGCAGAACAAACAATTCCGACTGACGCCTACGGTGCAGCTGAATTGAGCGTTATATGCACGGAGAAGCATGAGTAATCTGCATCGAAGCGAATTTTTGAACGAGGTTAAAAAATTCTTTCCTGAAGTTACAGATAAATTCAACCAGCAAGATGGTTTACTTTCTTTTGAGGTAGATGTCTTTGTTCAATTTACGCAGAACCAGATTGACTCAAGCTCACTGGAACAGACGAAATTAGCACTTATCCTTTTAGATAAGTATTACCAAAATGGTAATAAAGCACTACATGAGTTAATAAGAAATGCGGTTTGCGAAGACTTAAATTTTTCAGATACCATTAACACTAAACGAGCATGGGCATATAGTTTTCTTTCTGCACAATTAAAAACAGAGAGGAATTCTTGGCTAAAGTTTATGGGGTATAGTGGTGTTTAAGTGCATATTATGCCAAAGAGAACCTAATTAGATGCCTGAAGTAGATTTGTCGAGAATCAAGACATTTGTAACATCAAATGACCTCAGTGAGTGGCTCGCTGAGCATCATGCAACTGAAAGCGAATTATGGGTAAAAATATTCAAGAAAAATTCTGGAACCCAGAGTGTTACTTGGAATGATGTAGTGATAGAGGTTTTATGCTATGGCTGGATTGATGGCATAAAAAAGTCAATTGACGAGCAAGCTTATCTGCAGCGCATAACTCCTAGGACGATACGAAGCAACTGGTCTAAAAGGAACACAGAACATGTTGACCGTTTAATAAGCGAAAACCGGATGAAAGAAGCTGGTCTTGTGCATGTTCATGCAGCGAAAGCGGATGGTCGTTGGGAGAATGCCTATACAGTGAGTAAAATGGAAGTCCCAGCAGATTTCTTAACTGCTGTGGAAAATCAGCCTAAGACAAAATTGTTTTTTGAAACACTCAATAAGTCGAGTCGCTATGTTATCGCTTACGGCTTGACAAGTGCGAAGAAACCAGAGACTAGACAAAGGCGATTTAAAAAATTCATGGACATGCTTGTCAAAGAAGAAAAGCCGACTTAACTCCGTATAAGCCTAAAAGCATGGAAAGGTCGTTTAACTAAGCTGAAACAGTGGCTTAAGGTGCGATTTTCTCCACATTTTAATCCGCTGCTTTAGTTGGCTTATTACGGTATTAGGAGATTTTGATGATTTCATATCAACCAACAGCCGATCTTTATGCATCGGCAGATATTACATTTAAAAACATGCGTTCATACTATGAACACCATTCTGTAAATTGGGAACAGTCTACGATACATGAGCAAATTGTTGACCTAGAAAACTGGGACATTTTTTTCAACGGATCGGTGGTGGGTGCAATTCGTTTAGCCTTTGATAGTGATGGCTGTTATATCCGAGATCTACAGGTTAGTGAAACATTTCAAAATAAAGGTATTGGTGCAGCTGCCCTGGCAGAGTGTGAACGGTTAGCAATCAAAGCTGGTGTAAATCAACTTAGGTTACGAGTTCTTAAAATTAGTCCTGCATATCACCTATACATTAGGAATAACTTTGAGGTAGATAAAGAAGAAGATAGGTTCTTTTACATGTCGAGACAAATCTCCTCGTAAATAAGGACTGGCCACGCGGATTTGTGTGCTTATCCCAAGTGTTGAACGGGGTTAATTGACTATTACAAACCCTCTATACTCCTTCTGGTTTTTCTCTTTACTCCCTTTATATTGAACTGTTGTCATCTTTTGGCTCGGGGATATTTAATTTCAAATTTCCCCGCTTTATAAGCCATGTATAAACGGTATTGAACTACAAACATTGATTTTATCACTTAGCTTTGGCAACGTAAGAGGCTTATCCGTCTGCGGTCTTTGAGGTTAATTGTTTTTTTGATCGCTGCCGTTGAGTTTCTCTTATATAAATGAGTGAAAGCATGCCCAAATCAAGGTTAGTGTTAGCAAGTGCTGAAGATGCGTTACAGTTAAAGAATTTAGCTGTAGATGCTTTTCAAGCCGATTTTGAACAATATGGCAGTTTCCCTCCGCATATTGAGTCAACAGCGTGGCATTTACAAAGTGTGGAAGCGGGGCATTACTATCTGATTAAATATGGTGATGAAGTTGCTGGTGGCATTCTTGCTGTGATTAAAAATCATCAAGAAATTGAAATAAAATACTTCTTTATTACGCCAGATTTTCAAGATAAGCGCATTGGTTCTCAAGTGGTTAAACAACTTGAGAGTCACTACCCAAGAGTGACTTGCTGGTCACTGGTTACTCCCTTTAAAGCATTTCGAAATCACCATTTCTATGAAAAACTCGGCTATGTCAAAGTGGGTGAAGTGCAGCCTGATATTAATGAGCCTTTTTGGTTGTTTGAATATCAGAAGACTATGTAATTGGAGTTTGGCTGTAAATCAAAAATGAATATGACCTGATGAGTTGCGATTTGAACTTTAATTCAGTAGGTTACATGTTTAATTAGTGATTGCTTATGTGTTAAGTGTATTTACCAATGTATTAAGTCGCTAGTTGAGTCACTAGTGCAATCATTTGTGAATAACGTAAAAGGAAGTGTTATGAAAACAAGGATTTCAACCCGAGTCTTATTAGGCTTTTTATCAGTATTAATATTGATTCCATTGTCTACTATTGCAGATGAAGTGAAGCAAAAATCTGATTTTGATTACGCTGCATTTTCCCAAGTTTACTTTGAGGCTTGGAAGGGGACACAACAGCCAAATGCTACCGCGCAAGACTTAGAAAACTACTTATCGTTATTAACCGATGATATTGGTTATCAACATTTACCGTGGAGTGATGATGATAGCCGTCAGCCAGATGGCAAAGCTGCACTTCGCAAAGGAATGACCTATTACCTTGCGTCACACGATGAGTATTCTGCCACACTGACTAACTCAGCTTTCGGTCACAATGTCATTATGATTGAGTTTGATACCGTTTCTAAAGGAACACATCCAGATAATGGCAAAGTAATTCAGCACGATAATTCATCGTTCGAAGTGCTTGAAATTGAAAACGGAAAAGTGTCTGTGATTAGACATTACAGCCAATAATAAATCATAGAGGTTGTTGGTTAGCTGATTAAAGTTTGTTGGTTACCTGATTAAAGGTGTTGTTGAAATTAAGGGGAATGCAATGACATCGGGCATTACAGAATTATCACAACTTCTGGCAGACATGTCGCCAGAGTTACAAGCAGGCGAGTTTGTGTTTTGCAGTGTGAATGGACAACTTGCAGATTATGCACATTTAGAACCGCTTTGCTGTTTTAAAGAACAAGAAGGCTTAACGTTAGTATTAACTGTAGAAGCTGCTATTCAGGGGTATCTGGCATTTGACGTTCGGTTTAAACAAATTACGTTAACCGTACATTCGAGCCTTGAGGCTGTGGGCTTAACAGCAGCAATTTCTCACAAGTTAACGGATTATGGCATTAGCGCTAATGTCATCGCGGCTTACTATCATGACCATATATTTGTACCAGCTGATAAAGTGTCATTGGCCATGCAAGCATTAAAGGAGTTTGCTGCTTAATTTTGCTGCTTAATAAAGAGTATCCCTGATTTGTCATCACCTTTCTTAACATAGCTATTGATTCATTTAGCAACTATCGAAACATATTAGCCCAATTAACAATGAATATAACTGGCTAATTTTATGGTTATATTTGAGTTCTACATCAAAATAATTCTATACTGCATTAACAGTAACAACTCACCAATTTGTTGTTAACATTTTGGTGAGTTAGTCACGTTATTTAGCGGCGTTCAATGCATGGATTCAAGGGAAGGTTATGACTGATAAGAATAAAGAAGTTTCTTCAACTGAGGTGGCTGTTAAGGCAGAAGAAGCTCAGCCTCAAGTCGACAATGCTCCCGAGGCCGATACGCCTGCTGAAAAAGCCAAAAATCAAAAAATTAGAAAAGTAACTAACATGATCCTTCTTGTGGTTGCTTTTTTGTTTGTGTTTCATCTTTTTGCAGACCGTTATATTCCTTCAACCGATTTAGGACGTATGCGTGGCTATGTGGTACCTATTACGCCGCAAGTTTCAGGTGAAGTGATTGAAATTCTGACAACGCCAAATACCCTCATTTTAGAAGGACAAGTCCTCGCACGGATTAACCCAAGGGATTACGAAATTGCACTTTATACCGCTGAGCAAAATGTTACTCAAGCGGGGCAAAATATGGGGGCGTTAACGGCTAATGTGACAGCCGCAAAAGCCAAGGTTGCCAATGCTGAGGCCAACCTAACAAATGCTAAAGTTCAGTCCAAACGTATTTTTACCATGGTTGAACAAAATGTTATGTCAAAAGCGGATGCCGATAATGCCCGAGCTGAATTAGCTAGCGCAGAGGCAGGCGTTGCTGCAGCAAATGCTGACCTTGCTAAAGCAGAAGAACGTTTAGGTTCAGAAGGTGAAAATAATACCGCAGTCAAATCAGCTTTACTGGCACTTGAGCAAGCAGAACTTAACCTTGCACGGACAGAAATCAAAGCGCCAACTAATGGCGTAGCTTCCAATTTTCGTTTAAAAGAAGGGTTTTATGCCAGTGCTGGTCAACCTGTGATGACCTTTATATCTTCAGAAGATGTGTGGATTGAAGCCAACTTTAGAGAAAACAGTCTAGGTAACATGAAAACAGGCGATAAAGTTGAGTTTGCACTCGACTATGCGCCAGGAAAAATATTTAGCGGTAAAGTGGCATATATTGACTATGGTGTTGATTGGGGCCAGAACGAACAAACAGGTAAACTTGCACAAACTACAGGGCAAACAGGCTGGTTAAGACAATCACAACGTTTTCCTGTGACCATTGTATTTGATGAAGATGAAGCCAAAGGATTACGTCGTGTTGGTGGTCAAGTTGATGTGATGGTATATACCCAAGAAAGCTCAATGATGAATTTATTTGGCAAATTTTGGATCCGCCTAGTCAGTTGGTTCTCTTATGTCAGATAAAGCAGCAGCTACAATTGACCCTGTCCTAGAAGAAGCGATTTTTACACGTCGAGTGCTTCGCTTCACTCTGGGTATCGGTTTAGCTGTGACTATTTCAGCGATATTTGCTTGGCAATTGGCTTTTATTGTTCCCGTGCTTGTGGCTAAGTTTTTAGTGGATAGAACCGAGCCTACGATACAAACAGTCTATGAATTATTAATATCAATGGTGGTCACGATTGCCATTGCTTGGTTGGTCAGTTTTGGGCCGGTGCAGTATCCATTAGTCTTGCTACCTTTATTAGCGTTATTGATGCTGTGGGCTTACTACTTATTTTCTGATCCTAAGTGGAATTTCTTTGCCACTATTTTGATTGTTTCAACTTTGGTTTTACCTTACTTAGGTATATTGCACCCAGGTGCAGCGATTGTTGTTGGAGTCGGGTTGAGTTTCTCTGGTGTAGTGGCGGTATTGATTTTTACTCTGCTGCATATTTTATTACCTGATTTATCTCCCAATCGTGAAACACATATTGCCGCAGGTTTGACCAATGACCAACGCCTTTATGAGTCTGTTAGGGCGTTAATCATCGCATTTCCAGTTATCACCTTTTTCTATTTTTTTGAAATCACAGGTGCACTGTTAACGATGATTTTTATTGCGATTCTATCGTTGCAATCAGCAGGAAGTAAAAGTGTAAAAGTCAGCCTGTTTTTATTGATAACTAATGGCATTGGCGGTGCATTGGCAGTGGTGTTTTATAACCTGCTTGTTATCGTGCCTGAGTTAGTTTTTTATGTTGGCTTAGCGATGATATGCGCACTTTTTTTCAGTCAAAAAATATATTCCGACCCCGCTAAAGCGCCTATCTTTGCTGGTATATTTTCTGCGTTGCTTGTGGTCGTTGGTTCGACAGCATCCTCCACCGATGCGGATGTTGCGACAAACTTTTATATTCGTATAGCGCAATTGTTTATGGTGGGAGTTTATATGGTTGTTGCATCCTTCTTTTTAGAGACTCGTAATTGGAAGTTTTTGACTAAAAGAAGCGCTGTATAAGTAAATAAATATGGAAATAAGGAAGCTTAACCTTGTTGTAAACGCAGCTAAGTGAGAGGTAATAATAATGCAGTCAAAACGTCATGCTAAAAAGCTTACCTCTTCAACAGGCGTTATGAGCTCAAACAAAGTTGAGACTTCAATCGCTGCTGTCGATGCTGGATTAGAAGGCGCTTTTATTCCGCTATTAAGAGCTGAGTATATTGCGCCCTTTGTCGCTAGACTTAAAGACTTTGATAACAATGTCTATCCACTTATCGAGCAAGCTGGTTTACCTGCTAGTTTATTAACTTCTAATCATGATTATGTTTCTGAACAAGCAGTACTCAATTTACTTAAATTAATCTCTGCTAAACTTGGCAGTAAGCGCTTTTCTGAGTGGTTATTTCAAGTCGCTCGCACTATTTTTGTTCCTCAGCACTTAGCTAAGATCACGCTGAATGGCACTGTTAAACAAGCTATTGTCGATTTTACCCATGTGGTTAATTTAGAGTCAAAGCAAACCAATGTTCATCTTAAAACAGGCTTGGGTAAAGTCTGGTTTGTTAGGCATCGCTTAAAAAATGATCCTATTGAAAATAGTGTGGCTGAGCAATTTGCGCTTACCATGATGGTGGAGCTTGTACGCTCACTCACTCAGGCTCAATGGCAGCCTGCTGATATTGCTTTGCAGTCAGCAACTGAAGTCGATTACCTCAACGTACTTAAACTTAATCAGCCACAGGTGTTTTATGGTAGGCAAGTTACCGCATTGAGCATTTCTGACTCGGTACTTGCTGGAAAAGTGAAACTGAAACATGGTTGGCAAGGGGTGATGATCCCGGTTGTTGAAGGCCCTAAAGGTTTTGTTGAAAGCCTGCAATTTGCTTTATTGCCTTATTTGTCTTTGGGGCGCATTCCCGTTACAACGGCTGCCGATTTACTTGGGCTCAGTGTTCGCACGCTACAAAGAAGATTAAGCGAAGAAGGAATGAGTTACAGGCAAATGATAGAAGGCATTTGTTTTAAACAGGCAAAAGAAATGCTGTCAGATGGTGCCATTTCAGTGACTCAAATCTCTGCGACATTAGGTTATTCTGATGTTGCTCACTTCTCAAGGGCATTTAAGCGAATGTCTGGGCACTCTCCTAGAGTGTTTCGTCAAAACATCTCAATAGATCAATAGCGATCTAAGGCGCCTTATTTAAACGCTTTAATTAAGTGGATTAACTCATCGTTTTATATCGTAAAAATACACATATGCAGATTTTAATGTTCTTTTATTAAACTACTGATGGATAATGAAATGTTTTTGTGTTGTTGCGGATGTTTTATTGCCTCAGTTGCGCTATATTTTTAATCAGAATTATTTCGAAATTACTTTTGTTTAAATAGCTTAGCAACGCAGTGCTGACATCTTGAGTTGTTAAATTTACTTTTAAATGGAATGACACTAAACCAGGGATAGACATATATGAGTGATAAACCAATTTCGACCTCTGCAGAGTTTACTCATGCAGCTGTAGATGCCGCGATAAAAATTGTACTAATTTTTATCATGGTGGTGTGGTGTTTTAAAATTGTTCAGCCTTTCATTATGCCTATTCTGTGGGGCGGTATTATTGCGATTGCCTTATATCCAGTCGTTAAGCTTATTAGCCGCAAGCTTAAACTGACAGTGGCTAAGTCTAGTTTATTAATCACGCTGCTATGTTTAGCTTCTTTAATTGCACCCACAGTACTGTTTTCTGGCGCAATAGTGTCAAGTACACAAGATTTTGTCGCTGAAGTACATGATGGCACTTTGGAGATCCCAGCGCCAAAAGAGTCTGTCGCAGACTTACCGTTAATCGGTGATAAGTTATATAACTTTTGGTCTTCTGCCAATTCAGATATTGAGATGCTGGTAAAAACCTACGCTGACGAGATAAAAGCTTTTTCAACCAAGGCCGCGGGTGCTTTTGGTAGCTTTGGCATGACCGTATTACAGTTTTTAATATCCATTATTATTGCTGGCGTATTTATGGGCAAAGCTGAAGGCTCAAATCAAATGTTCCACAAAGTGTCAGTGCGCCTTGCTGGAAAACACGGCGAAGAGTTTTCAGCTCTTGCTGTTGCGACAGTCAGAAGTGTGGTGCAAGGGGTCATTGGTGTTGCCTTTATTCAATCTATTCTCGCGGGAGTGGGCCTAGGGCTAGCAGGTGTCCCTGGTACTGGGATCTGGATGCTTATGGTACTTATTTTAGCCATTATTCAATTGCCGCCAATTTTAATTTTAGGTCCTATCATTGCTTATGTATTCAGTGTTGAGTCTTCAACAACGGCAATTCTGTTTATGATTTGGAGTATTCTTGTGAGCGCAAGTGATGCCTTCTTGAAACCTATGCTTATGGGACGTGGTGTTGATATTCCAATGTTAGTCATCTTATTAGGTGCCATTGGCGGAATGATTTTGTCAGGGATTGTTGGTTTGTTTGTTGGTGCTGTTGTACTGGCATTGAGTTACAAGTTATTTACTGCATGGTTAGTGGTCGAAACTGCCGAAGTGGATACTGAAGCATTACTTCCAGAAATTGAAAAAACCGAAGGATAATAGTTGATGGGTACCCCTATGTCGCAAGAAGACAACTTTAGTTATTTACTGGGGTCTTTAGTTTTAGTGTTATTAAGTGCGGCACTCGTCGAGCAGTTTTTTGATTCGGGGCAAATGATCGTTGTTGCTACAACGGTAATGAGTTTATCCATTTCAGTTATTGGCTTAGGCGCCAACAAAAAATGGATACGCTCAACTTTTGGCTTAATGATAACAACCTTATTATTTGCCAGCATTGGTTCAGTTTTTGAATTATTGAACCTCGATATTCTTGGTTTACTCACCATATTATCTTTCTTAATTGCAGCAACTTGGCGCGCGGCCAAACAAGTTATTTTTAGCGGCAAAATTTCATCAAACCAAATTATTGGCTCTATCTGTATATTTTTACTTTTAGGGCTTATTTGGGCATTTATTTACCTACTGATTATTGAAATATTTGGTGTCGCCTTTAATGGCGTAGAAGTGAAAAAGTGGACTGATAATTTATCTTTGGTGATTTATTACAGCTATATAACGCTTTCTACTGTGGGGTATGGAGAGATAACCCCTGCGATACCAATAGCCCGTTTTTTTGCATTCTTTGAAGCCATATTTGGCCAGTTCTATATGGCGATTATTGTTGCAAGTTTAGTGGGTGCCAAAATGTCTCAGAATGAAAAAGAATAATAAGTGACTCAAACTTTACCTTTCGTTGAGTAAAGTAATTGAATCTGCTTAGAAGAGGTCACATGGAGTTATCAAAGAAAAATGTGTTAATTGTTGATGATATGGATGCCATCCGAAAAATCAGCTCCGATCAGCTCAAACGTTTTGGTATTGGTCATGTTTATCAAGCAGAGAATGGTGCCAAGGCACTAAAAATACTGCAAAACTATCATATCGATCTGATCATTTCTGATTGGAATATGCCGGTGATGACAGGTATCGAATTGCTCTGTGAAGTAAGGCAGACTCCTATGTGGCAACACCTGCCTTTTTTAATGATAACGGCCGAAGCTGCAAGAGAAAGGGTTAGCGCTGCTATTAGTAAAGGGGTTACTGATCTAGTGATTAAACCTTTTACTACTGCTACCTTGCAGCAAAGAGTGTTGCAATGCTTACAAGGTCAAATCAGTAATAAAGTTTCTTCAATTACTGCAAAAGAGTTAGTTGATAATCCGCTAGACAGCTTACAACAAGATGAGCATCCACAAGACATCTCAACGACAAATAAAATCAAAAAGTCTTCAGTATTAGTGGTGGACGATACCACTGAAAACCTCACTTTAATTGGCGGCCTACTAAAAGATGACTATCAAGTTAAGCTGGCAAAAAATGGTCAAAAAGCCATTGAGATTGCTCAGTCTGATAACCCGCCTGATTTAATTTTGCTAGATATTATGATGCCAGAGATGGACGGCTTCGAAGTATTAAAACGGCTTCGTGAGCACCCTCAATCCGCCCATACTCCTGTTATCTTTGTAACAGCACTGACAGAAGATAAGTATCAAGTGCAAGGACTTGATGGTGGCGCTGTAGATTTTATTAGTAAGCCGATACAACCAGAGTTATTAAGATTGAGGGTTAGAAACCTCATGGCTTATGTGCAGATGCATAAGAATCTGCAATCCGACTTTGACAATATGGTGGCCACCGAAAAGTTGAAACAAGAGGTTCAACAGGTGTTACAGCATGATTTAAAAGGTCCAATAGCTGGATTGATGGCACTGATAGAGCAAATCAAACATGACCCCCATATTTCTAAAAGCAACCATGAAAATGCTGATATTGCTGAAGACATGTCATTTCAATTACTGAATATGATCAATATGTCTAGTGAGCTTTACAAGATTGAAACCGGTCGATTTAACTTGCAGGCAAAGCCATATTCAATCATCAACTTGCTGCAAAAAATGATTGCAGTGTTGAAGAAAACCTTCCAAGTAAAACATCTACTGATATACCTAGATTGCGAAGAAAATGGTGATGAAGATTATCAAGTGATGGGGGATGAGAGTCTCAGTTATTCGATGTTATTTAACTTGCTTAAAAATGCCTGCGAGGCTGCGCCAAATAAAACTCGAGTATCAATTTCTCTATCTCACTCAGAAGATGAAGATAACGCTGCACCTATGCTGCGAATAAGCATTCAAAACCTTGGTGTTGTTGATAAAGAGATCCGTGACACCTTTTGGCAAAAATATACCTCAGCTGGAAAGGATAATGGCACTGGCATAGGTACTTACTCAGCTAAACTCCTTGCAGAAGCTCAACGAGGTAAAGTGTCGCTGAGCGTCGATGATGAAAACAATACCACTAATATTTCAGTTTTTTTACCGCATTAACCAAGTTGATTTTATAGGGTTAAGTCGAATGAGCAGGTTTAGGATTGCAGATGGATATGAATAGCACGTTATTATTTTTGTCACTGGGACTCTTGTTTTACTTGTTCTGGTTATTCGTTCGATTACGTTCTGAAGCTAATGAGGATATTTCTCGTTTTTTTGAAAATGGTCGTAATCGAATTTATATCGGTTCTATTTTGTTCTGTTTTTTAGCATTGGTATCTTCTATTTCTGGGATTGGACTAAATGTGGCTTATAAACTTGATTTGCAAAGAAGTGGGCTTGCATTAAAGTCAGTTGCCTTGACGACGGATGCGGCGTTGTCTTCTTGGGTTAAAGGCTGGGAAGACAGAGTCAGAACGGTTGCTACAAATCCTTTGCTGCAATTACGAACAAAGGAACTTTTAGACATTGGTACCGATTCCGAATTATTGTTGGATAGTGAGCACCTACAATGGGCTCGCGATGCTTATAACCGTTATAGCTTGTCTTTTGGCTCGTTAGGTTTTTTTATCATCACGCTAGAAGGAGACAATATTGCTTCAAGTCGAGATAGCAACCTTGGCGTAACTAATATTGTTAAGCGCGAATATCCGAATTTGTTTGCCGAAGCTGTCAGCGGAAATATCGTAATTACACCGCCAATGCGTTCAGACATTATATTAAAAAACCCGTATGGAGTTGAGCGTGAAGATACACCTACCATGTTTGTTCTTAGTCCTATTGCCCAAGATGATGGCACTATCATCGCATTACTAGCCGTAAGAATTGACCCTTATTTAGAGTTTTCTGCACTTACTCAGAGCGCTACAGTAGGGGATACGGGCGAATCTTATTTTGTCGATTCTAAAGGGCGAATGTTATCCCATAGCCGCTTTGAGAAAGACTTAGTTCCCCTTGGCTTGCTTGAGCAAGGCCAAATGTCAGTATTAAACTTTCGCGTCACTGACCCCTTAAAAAAATTGACCTTAGCGTCACCAGCAGATGAAAACCATAATGAGAAGACACTGACTTATGCTGCTAAACAGGTAACTTTAAAATTGAATGGCAATAGTAACGAGCGTTATAGAAATTATTTAGGCGTTGATGTCATTGGCGCTTGGAAATGGGATAAACGTTATGGCTTTGGCATTATCACTGAAATGTCTATTAAAGAAGCAAGCAGTAATTATCAGTACTTTAAAGCGATTATTCTTATCCTGATAAGCGTTATTGCTGTGTCCAGCATTTTAATTACCTTGGCGACTTTATGGCTGAGTCGCCACGTACTGCTTCGATTACAAGTGAGTAATGAAAGGCTAGAAAAAACTATATCCATTCGCACCAGAGACTTGCAAGAGCGTGAACATCGTTTATGGGATTTGTACGAGAACTCTGCAGTGGCGTATGCCACTTTAGATATTAACGGTAAATTTACTAAACATAATAAACAATTTGCTGATATTACTGGCTATGACCGAACCGCTTTTACCGATTTATCTTGGCATGATGTGTTAGGGGCCAAAGATGGTGAAGGTCAGCAGATTTTTGATGCTGCAATGAAAGGTATTGATACTTCTGATGCTCGACTAGATTTAATCTCTCAATCAGGAAAAGTATTGGCAGTTTCGTTAACCGTGCGCACAGAGTTTAATGAAGCAGGCAAGTTAACCGAAATTCGCTTGTCACTGCTTGATATTAACGATCAAGAAATTGTTAGAGCTGAAATGTTGAAAAATCAGCAACAATATCAAACCTTGGTAGAGAACATACAGGGAGCTGTATTTCGGTGTAATTATGTTGATTTAGACACTAATAATTTCACTATATTCTATATAAGCCCTAATTTTGAGCATATTAGTGGTTATCCTGTAAGTGATTTTATTGGTAAAAGAGCCTCAAGACGTTTTGTTGATTTAGCTATTGGCGACGACGGGGATAAGTTTTTTCAAGTTGTGCGTAATGCCGTATTAAATCGCGAAAAAGTGCTTGTAGACATGCGCATTCTGAATCGATTCGGTGAGTTGCGGTATGTGCAAATTATGGCGCAATTTGAAGCAGGTGAGAATCACGGCGAAGGCCATTTTGATGGTACTATATTTGATGTCACTGAACAAAAGATAGCCGAAAACTTATTGCTTGATTCGGAAGAAAAACTCGAAGTGGCCGCCAAAAGTGCGCAAATGGGCATGTGGGATTTCTACCCCCATGAGAACCGCGTTGTCGTTAATCGAATGTACAATCAAATGTTAGGTTATGACCGCCTTGATATATGTATCAACGCAGATAAATGGTCTGCTCTTATCAATGGTGCTGAAACATTTGCCAATATGATCCACCCTGACGATAAAGCTGAGATCCTCAATGAACAGTTGACCGCTTCAACAGGTGAGAATGAAGTTTTACGCCAAGAATTCAGAATGCTGCGAAAAGATGGCGGTTATGATTGGATCCTTAGCATTGGCCAAACCTATCAGTATCGCGAAGATGGCACCCCAGAACGGATCAGTGGTGTTCATATCAATGTGAACGCGGCGAAAGAGTTAGAACATGAACTAGCTAAAGCCATCTCAGAAGCTGATAGTGCCAATATGGCTAAAGGTGACTTTTTAGCCAATATGAGTCATGAAATACGCACACCAATGAATGCCATTATCGGCATGTCTCATCTTGCCTTAGAAACAGACCTTAATCGTCAGCAACGTAATTATATCGAAAAAACCAATGCTTCCGCACAATCATTATTAGGGATTATTAATGACATTCTCGACTTTTCAAAAATTGAAGCGGGCAAGTTAGATATTGAAAATATAGACATCAGTATTGATGAACTGCTCAATAATGTCAGTAATTTAATTGGTATAAAGGTGTCCGAAAAAGGGCTTGAATTGCTGTTTGATATTGACGATGCCATACCTGAAAATTTACTCGGTGATTCACTGCGAGTTAGTCAGGTATTGATAAATTTAGCCAATAATGCGGTTAAATTTACCGAAAAAGGCAACATCGTCATTTCTGTCAAACTTAATAAACTGACGACAAAGCAAGCGTTCATTACGTTCTCAGTGATGGACTCTGGAATAGGTATGACAGAGGAGCAGCAGTCTCGACTATTTAATGCGTTCTCACAAGCTGACGCCTCAACGACTCGTAAGTACGGTGGTACGGGGTTAGGCCTTGCGATTTGTAAAAACCTTGCAGAGTTAATGGGTGGTCATATTAGCTTAACCAGTGAGCCTGGCGTGGGCAGTACCTTTAATTTCAACTTACCATTTGATTTAAGCCCAATTACGTCTTCGACTATATATCACGAAGATATAAGTGACCTTAAAGGCAAAAGTGTATTACTGGTTGATGATAACCAGCTCGCAAGAGAGATCTTATCGAATTTACTCCGCCGTATCGGTATGAAAGTTAACGCGCTGGAACGAGGTCAACAAGCGATAGATATTTTAGCAGAAGGTGACTGTCCTGATGTTGCTATTGTTGATTGGCAAATGCCTGACGTTACTGGTGTTGACGTTGCTCGATTTATTGGCAAGCTCCCTGCTAATCGTAAACCAAAGCTCATTATGATAACTGCATACGGCAAAGAGGACTTACTCTTTAGCGCAGAGGATGTACATTTTGACAGTATTTTAACGAAGCCCCAGACGAAATCGAGTTTAATGAAAGCGCTGTCTTTTGTGATGTCTGAGTCTATCAATCCATTGAGTCATTTACATGATGAATCCGAACTTTCAAAAGCGACAAACCACTTAGCTGGCGCAAACATTTTGATTGCAGAAGATAATGATTTAAATCAAGAGTTGGTTGAAGAGTTACTTAACAGTAAACATATTCGGACAACGATTGCTAATAATGGACAGGAAGCAATAGAGAAGCTTGCCCTTGAACATTTTGATGGCGTTCTTATGGACTGCCAAATGCCAGTTATGGATGGATATACTGCTACATCAGTATTACGTGGCATACCAGAAAATAGAGATTTGCCAATTTTAGCGATGACGGCGAATGCGATGGCGGGAGACCGAGAGAAAGCGTTAGATGCTGGCATGAATGACCATATTCCAAAACCGATTGATGTCGAGGCGATGTTTATTACGATGGCAAAGTGGATAACACCTGCCAAGCCAATAACGCCAGTGGGCACTCCTGCTGACACATTTAATACTACATCTTCGCGAGTTGACAATATCAGCGCTGATGGGGGGCGCAATGAGGCTCAGAACGGGACATTTATCAATACTGTTCATATCAATAAAGCTCTGGGGTTAATGCGCACCCAAGGTAATGAAGGGTTATACCTTAAATTATTGGTTAAATTTGTTAGCGGTCAGTCAGGATTTGTTGGCGCGTTTTCACGTGCAACAGCTGTTAACGATGAGTCATTGGCAGCACGTTTAGTGCATACCCTTAAAGGCGTTGCGGGCAGTATCGGTGCTGAGAAGTTAGCTGAATTAGCTGCGCAACTTGAGCACGGATTAACTGAGAGTGACTTTAGCCTATTGTCTGAAGTAGGTGCTGAACTAACACACGTTTGCGAAGAGATCACCTTGCTGATGCCAAAAGAACAAATTCAACAAATTCAACTATTATTAGATAAGCCATTAGCAATCAGAACGTTAGAAGTATTAGTGACGATGTTAGAAAGTTTCGACATGGAGGCCACGGAATACCTCGACACCCATGGCGAATGTTTGAATGTAGATCCATTAATACATAACTATAAGCTACTTGAAAAACAATTAAGCGAGTATGAACTGGACACCGCGATGGAAATAGCTAAGCAAATGATTGAGCAATTAAAGGCGCTTAATTAATTCTGATTAAATACGTTACGCAAATATGCGAGTAAGCTCAGCAACGATAAGGAATACCGATGGAAAAGCAGACTATTTTAGTCGTGGATGATACTCCTGAGAACATTGATGTTTTAGCTGGTGTTTTAAAGTCTGAATATCATATTAAGATTGCTAAAAATGGTGAGCTTGCGTTAAAAATCGCCCGTAGTATCAAGCTGGATTTAATCTTATTAGATATTATGATGCCAGGTATCGATGGTTTTGAAGTGTGCAGACTGTTAAAACTAGACGAAAGAACTCGTCATATCCCAGTCATATTTGTGACGGCTAAAATCTCTGCTGCCGATGAGTTAAAAGGCTTAGAGTTAGGCGCTGCTGATTATATTACTAAACCATTCAATCCACCTATTGTGCAACGACGTGTTCATACCCAACTCGCTTTAACCGATCAAAACCGATTACTTGCCATTAAAGTACAGCAAAAAACTGCAGAAATTGCCCAAAACCAATTGAATGTTATTCGTCGCTTGGGGCGTGCAGCTGAATATAAAGATAATGAAACAGGGATGCATGTTATCCGCATGAGTTATTACACTCATGTTTTAGCGCTTGCTGCTGGGATTAATGAAGCAGATGCCGAAGTATTGATGAATGCAGCGCCCATGCATGATGTGGGTAAAATTGGTATCTCAGACGCCATTTTAAAGAAACCAGGCAAGCTTGAATTTGAAGAGTTTGAAGAGATGAAGAAGCATTGTGAAATTGGTGCTGAAATCCTTGGTGATAAAGATTCGGAGTTAATGACCATCGCTAAAGAAGTGGCACTGACGCACCATGAGAAATGGGATGGCAGTGGTTACCCTAATGGCTTAAGTGGTGAAAGTATTCCGTTATACGGCAGGATTGTTGCCATTGCTGATGTATTTGACGCACTTACCAGTGAACGCCCCTATAAAAAAGCCTGGACAGTTGAAGACGCTCTTGCACTAATCGAGCGTGAAGCAGGCAGTCATTTTGATCCTAAATTAGTGCCGTTATTTATTGATAAATTAGATGAAATTTTACAAATAAAGGCTAAATTTAAAGACAGTAATTAAGCATAGTTGCTTGTGGCGTAAAATGGTAACTAATGTGGTGGTGTTCAATTATAATAGCCCTATATCGAGTTGAGCGCATAACCTATAGAGCGTATTCAGAAGCGGTTAAGTGACACAGTGGCCCACTAGGTGGCTTATTTCTGAAAGCATTACCCACTCATATTGATGAGTGAATGATATATCTGTGTAACTTGCTAATAAAGGCCAATTTATATCCACTTTGACAGAGGAAACTTACATGTCTAAGACTTTAATCAGTAAAAAATTACTTTTAGCAGCAGTGATGGTGCCAGCTTTACTAACAGGCTGTGCGACAGGTGATAACCCAGAGTCTAAAAAAGCCAATGCACGTAAAGAAACTCAATCAGCGTTGCAAGAAATTTATGCTGAACATAGTGGGGCTAAAACTGCTGTGGCGCAATCAGTAGGCTATGTTGTTTGTACTGGCAGTAACAGCTACTTATTTGCTTTATCTACTGGCGGCGGAGTGTGTGTACTGACTGCAAATGGACGAAACTCATATTATCGCTTCGCTACAGGTGGCGTCGGTGCTGGTATCGGATGGAAACAAATGGCTTTTGTTCAAGCCTTTATGGATAACGATGCCATGACACGATTTAAAGAGTCTGGCTATGAAGGCCAAGCACAAGCTGAAGCCAGTGCTAAATATGAAGATAGCGGTGACCAGGCTTCTGCTAATCAGTCTGTAGATGTCAGTGGCGTAAAAACCTATCAAGTTAACCTAATGGGAGCTGCTGCTCAGGCAACTGTTCAAGGTTATAAATATTGGGAAACAGATTTTTCTGATGACTTCGTAGAAAACGACGAATAATAGAACGGTGTTTTCAATCGTTTTTGGGCTATAAGGTTTTAAGGTATGAGATTGATAGCTTAAAATCAAATGAGATAGTAAACCGCAATTGATTATTCGATTGCGGTTTTTATTTTTATGACGGACTAATTTCACTCCTTGATGGAGAGTAAGCTGCTAATTTTTAATCAATTAAGTTTTTTTATTAGTTAGTCAGATGGTATGTGTAATCTGAAACTGACATTTCTATATTTGAGTTTTGAACGTGTATTTTAGTGGATTATGCTGATTTCGTGATAAAAAATAGTTTGATTCGTATCACGCCATATAAAGTTAGAAGATTGTTTTTTAATCATAATTAAATTTGTTGGGCACTTTTATCAAAAGAAACCATTAACTAAGTCATTCCTACAAGCTTAAACGCTTATTTCTCTTTCAGTCAGTCGCGCAATAAGCTAAATTACTCATGTAAGCATAAGAATAAAGTTCAGGATGAATGTGTTTTTAAGGTGGATAGAAGTTGATTTCAGTATATTTAGTTGATGACCATGAATTAGTACGAACCGGCATTCGTCGTTTGTTAGAAGACGAGCGGGGTATTAAGGTGGTTGGCGAAGCGCCCGACGGCGAAACAGCTGTACAATGGTCACGACAAAGCGAAGCCGATGTCATTCTCATGGACATGAATATGCCAGGTATGGGTGGATTAGAAGCCACGCGTAAAATACTTCGCTATCAGCCAGAAGCTAAAATCATTGTGCTTACAGTACAAACAGAAGACCCTTTTCCTACAAAAGTAATGCAAGCAGGAGCGTCAGGTTATTTAACCAAAGGTTCGACCTCGCCAGAAGTATTACGTGCTATTCAGCAAGTATCACGTGGACAGCGTTATTTATCCCCTGAAATTGCCCAGCAAATGGCGTTGAGCCAATTTAGTCATTCTGATGAAAATCCATTTAGCAGCTTATCTGAGCGAGAACTGCAAATCATGCTGATGATCACCAATGGTGAGAAGGTGAATGATATTTCAGAAAAGCTAAACTTAAGTCCAAAAACAGTGAACAGTTATCGCTATCGTTTATTTGCCAAATTAGATATTGGTGGTGATGTTGAGTTGACCCGTCTCGCTATTCGCTACAAAATGCTCGATGCCAGTTCTTTTTAGACATTAGGTGTTCATACAAAGGTATTGACGCCTATTTTTAGGATAGTTGATGCCTGCTTGCTTTAATTCAAAATTGTTTTTAAAAACCGTCTCATCTTCGCCAGGTGTTTATCGTATGTACGATGAAAAAGGTGAGGTCATTTATGTCGGTAAAGCTAAAGATCTTAAAAAACGCCTGTCATCTTATTTTCGGGCGAACCTGCCTAATGTAAAAACACAAGCGCTTGTTGCCCGTATTGCCAATATTGATGTCACCCTGACTCACAGCGAGACCGATGCGCTTTTGCTTGAAAATGATTACATCAAGCAGTACATGCCGAAATACAATGTATTGCTTCGTGATGATAAATCTTATCCCTATATATTACTTAGCGGTCACAAGCATCCGCGTTTAGCTTACCATCGCGGCCCTAAGCGAGAAAAAGGTCATTATTTTGGACCTTACCCAAATGGTGGGGCGGTGCGTGAAAGCTTAAACTTGATGCAAAAGCTATTTCCTATTCGCCAGTGTGATGACTTGTATTATAAGTCTCGCTCTCGTCCGTGTTTGCAATATCAGTTAGAACGTTGCAGTGCTCCCTGTGTTGGGCGGATTTCTGATGACGATTATACCGAGCAAGTTAAATTGGCGAGCTTGTTTTTAAAAGGTAAAGATAAGCAAGTGATCACTGAGTTAGTGGCTAAAATGGACACTGCAGCTAATGAGATGGAATATGAGTCAGCTGCGCAATTTCGTGACCAAATTACTGCATTAAGACGAGTGGCGGAGCAGCAAGAGGTATCGAACCACAAAGGCGATATGGATGTCATAGGTGTGCATTACGCCTCTGGTATCGTCTGTTTTCACTTATTGTTTATCCGAGATGGTAAAATATTTGGTAGCCGTAGCTATTACCCTACAGTGCCGCCACAAACTGAACTTGAAGAAGTGCTAGTGTCGTTCATTGGCCAATTCTATTTAAATGCTGACATTCAAAGAACGATCCCGAAAGAAGTGCTGATCAGCGAATCCTTTAGCGAACAGAAAGTACTTGAAAGTACAATTTCACAGGCGTTAGACCGTAAATTTGAAATCAAGACTCAAGTGCGAGGCGAGCGGGCTAACTTCTTGCGCTTAGCACTGACTAATGCAACAAATGCAGTCAATACCCGTTTATCTCATAAAAACACCGTTGAGCAACGTTTTCAGCTATTAGAAGAAGCCTTAGAGTTAGGGCATCCAATTACACGTATGGAATGTTTTGATATCAGTCATACCATGGGCGAAAGTACCGTGGCTTCTTGTGTGGTATTCAACCGAGAAGGCCCACACAAAGCTGACTACCGACGTTATAACATCAATGGCATTACCGGCGGTGATGATTATGCGGCAATGGAGCAGGCATTAAAGCGTCGATTCGATAAAATCGATAATAATGGCAAAGTGCCTGATATCGTCTTTATTGATGGCGGTATTGGTCAACTACGTATTTCGCAAAAAATTGTTGATGAAAAGTGCGTTCATTTAGACAAGCCGCCTCTACTAATAGGCGTAACAAAAGGTGAAGGCCGTAAAGCCGGCTTAGAAACCTTTGTATTTGGTGGCAATGAACAAACCTTTGAACTTGCCAGTGACTCTCCAGCATTTCATTTAATTTTACACATACGTGATGAGTCACATCGATTTGCGATTACAGGACATAGGAACAAGCGGCAGAAGACCCGTAATACTTCCACCTTAGAATCTATTCAAGGAGTGGGGCCTAAAAGACGTAAATTACTGTTACAACACTTGGGTGGAATACAGGAGGTGAAGGGCGCTAGTGTGGCAGAATTAACAAAAGTGCCTGGAATTAGCCTAGAAATGGCACAAACAATCCATGATGCATTGCGAGGGGGATAAAATTAAGGCAAGATTGGCGCTGTTTCTGACTATTTGGTTTCTTCAATGCCTTTTAATTTACCTATAGCGCTAACATTATTCCGGCTTGTTCTTTTGCCGGTTTTTGTCGTTGTTTTTTATCTCCCATATTCTTGGGCGCCTTTTGCGTCCGCATTTATCTTCTGGTTGGCGGCGGTAACAGACGCGTTAGACGGTTATGCAGCAAGAAAGCTTAAGCAGTCCACACGTTTTGGTGCCTTTTTAGATCCGGTTGCGGATAAAATTATGGTCACTACCGCGTTGGTATTGCTGGTTCAACAAAACGATAATATTTACCTTACGTTAGCTGCACTATTTATGATTGGCCGCGAAATTGTTATTTCAGCATTGCGAGAGTGGATGGCAGAAATTGGCAAACGTGGGGTTGTTGCTGTTTCTTGGATTGGTAAATATAAAACTGCAGCCCAAATGGTGGCGATCACCGGTTTGATTTGGCAACCGAATGAATTTTTGACTAATGTGGCCTATGGGCTATTCTATATCGCTGCAGTACTGACTTTCTGGTCGATGATGAGTTATATTTCAGCAGCTTGGAAAGACTTAACAGCTGAATAGCACAATAAAAGTTCAATAAGTTTATTTAGTGCGCATTCAGTCATTTTTGTTGAAAACAGCAATTGACACCGACACTGAAATCGGTAGAATGCACCCTCGTAGACAGCGATGCTTCAGCGTATAACCGAAAGGTTGCAACTTGATGACATCGAGGCCTAATCTGCGAAGATAGGCAAATGATTGCAAGATTAGCTTAGTTGGCTTTGTATCAGACGATACCTTGTTAATTAAATTAGTTAAGCATAAAAGATGTGACATTAGCTCAGTTGGCCTTGTATCAGACGATACCTTGTTAAGTGAATTAATTAAGCATAAAGATGCGACATTAGCTCAGTTGGTAGAGCGATACCTTGCCAAGGTATAGGTCAT
>NZ_JAJGZS010000043.1:0-27354 GCF_020806285.1 Shewanella sp. 10N.7 | reverse complement strand
TTTGCTGTTTAAATTTCGCCGGAGCTGCGGGGTGTTCTAAGAGGGAGTCGCAGTTTACTCCCTTTTAGTCTGCTCTTTACAAAAGAATGGGCGAAGCGCCACGACCTTGATTTAGACTTTGATTTAGACGTTAACTTAGACTTTGATTTAGGTTTTTATCCAAATATAGAAATCATTAGCTGACTAAAGTTGCTAACAAATCTTGGGGCTGTGGTGAGTTAAGATCATTAGAACACTCAGACGAATCCAATTTTAGTCATTTTTGTTTGTCTCGTTTCTCACCGCTTTGAATTTTTATCACTGTCTATGAGCGGAATGTTTTTCACTTAAGCCTGCCAATATTTTGATTTTACGTGGTTATCTTTTCACTTGCCCATATTGATGGTTTTTAAAACTGTATTTTTTAAATTAGCGACTTGAAGGCTGTCATTTTTCAACTAAATTTGAAATTGAAAGCCTTGATTGAATTTTGAGCGATAGCGTTTTAAGTCGTGGGATTGATACGGTTAAGTTATAAATCACAATACCGACTTCAAAATATCAAAAAGTTCATAAAACATTTATTGATTTTTGGATCTGTTTTTGATTAATTAGCCTCAATAATCATGCGCTATCAGTGTGGTTTGTTTATTAAACGGTGTGCTTATAAATAGTGCATTATCAAAGGTATGTGTTGATTTAAGGGTGTTGGCATATATGTATAACACAGCAAAAAAACAAGTTTGGTTTGGTGAGCTTCGCACATCGAGAGGCACTTCTATTGTTGTCCATGACAATCAGTTGCCAGATGCATCTCCGGGGCGGATTTATTTATTCAATGTCAACCGAAACACCATCGGTGAATACGTTGAAGATATCGTTAAAGTTAACTTGCACGAGCTTGAAACTGAACAGTTACAAACGGTCAAAGCCGAGCATAATGAAGCTTGGATAGCTGCACGTTCTGAGTTTATGGCTAAGCACGAAGCGCACATTGAATTGTCTTCGGTTCCAGACTCTGCGCCTACGACTAAATCCAAAGCGATACCAGCATTAGAAGAGCCTATGGATGAGGTATTAGATGACGATGATATGGAATTTGAAGATACTGGCTTTGAAGCGAGTATGAGTGACGATAGTGACGACTAATGTCATCTAGTCCATTACTTTTACAATAAAGTGCTTTTATCAAAAAGTACTTTTATCAAAAAGTACTTTTATCAAAAAGTACTTTGCTCGAATATTACTTTACTCAAAAAGTATTTTGCTCAAACAGTGCTTTACTCAAATAGCACTTTACTCAAGCAAGCATGACGTTGTTTTGCAGACATAATCAGATTAGACAAAAATGGCGCGAACTTTTACGTTCGCGCCATTTTATTGCTGTGAGTTTCTGAACATTAAAAGGTCGAAGTTGAGATTACCTCGCCTTACAGAATACCAAATTCATAGCGGCTAGAGTGATGATAGGTGCCGCCTGCAGGTACCCAAGGGTCACCGGGTAAATCAGGTTGGTTAGGTGAATCTGGCAGCATTTGGGGTTCTATGCACACTGCTTGGTGTGATTGATAAACTTCGCCATTAAAACCGATAGCGCCTTCAAGGAAGTTTGCACCATAGACTTGAACTCCAGGCTGATTGGTATAAATCGTCATTGTGCGGCCGCTTTCAGGGCTTGAAAGGCAACCAAATCGAACTAAATCATCTGCAGTCTTTTGCAGTACATAGCAATGATCAAAACCATTAGTTGCCGCAAGTGCTGGACGCTGGGTTTGCTCGGAAAATACTGTGGCTTGGGATAAATCTAAATCACTGTTAGTCACTGAGCTCATAGCAATAGGCACGCCTACATCATTCATTGGTAAGTAATGCTGCGCATCCACTTGAATCTGATGTCGGGTATTGGTTTTGCTGCTCGCGCCTTCTAAATTAAAATAACTATGTTGGGTTAAACTGATAGGGCAGGCTTTATCGACCTTTGCTTGCATGTCGATAAGCAGGTTGTTGTTATCTAACCGATAATCTAGTTGCACCTGGCAATTTCCAGGAAACCCCATATCGCCATCAGGACTTGTGAGGGTTAATCTGACACCGTCTTCTAGCGGTTGCATCTGCCATTGTTTTAAATGAAAGCCATCGGCGCCGCCATGTAAACAGTTAGTTGCTTGGTTAACATCAAGTTGATATTCGTGGCCTTGATAGCTCATTTTACCGTTGGCAATACGGTTAGAGTAACGCCCTGCAATCGCGCCTAAATAGGCTTGCTGCGCTAAATAGTCAGCGACACTGTCACAGCCTAAAACGATATTTGTCATCTCGCCTTGTTTATCGGCGGTCCATAATTGGTGAATGATGCCACCAAGACTTAATATTTCAACAGCCACTTTGCCGTTATCTAATCGAATCCGTTCAATTTGACCACCGCGCGGATCTTGCCATGGTTCAAGGGCTGTTATTTGAATCATTAAAGTCTCTTCCTGATGAGATGAGTTAACTTGAAGATTGCGACGACGTAAACTTGGTCATCGCTTAATCAATTCTTCCTGCGCCATTACTGGCTGAACATAGGTAAATAATGGCTTCTATTGCTGTTTCTTTAAGGTACTTGTCTTCAATCGCATTGACGACGAGATCAGTTAACTCGTGGTCAATTAACGCGACCACACAACCGTCACTCATACGCACGCCGCCACGGTTACCGATGACTTGTTTGATGATGCTGACTAGAGTGTCAATTTCTGGTGTGGTAATGTCAAAATCAGTCTTCATCGACTCATGGGATTGCGCCATTAATTGACTAAACCTTGGCATGTCATTTTGGCCTAGTGCGCGCGCGGCACTAATGGTGCGCTGATTTTCACTTAACACGTGTCTTGCTCTGGCAAATAACTCTTCACCTAATGCGTCTTTTTCACGATTAAGCTGAACTAGACTGACTTCTCGTAAAGACTCAACAGCCAATAAGTCATTTATTTCAGCACACTGTTGTTTACGTTTATCAAAACGCTCAATCAGGCTTTGGCGATCAATGTTAGGGTCAACGATCAATAAACTGAGGTTTTCAGGGATCGCGACAGGCTCACTATCGAGCTCCAAACAATCAATCAATAACGCATGATCGGCTTCAGCCAAGGCGCTAATGGTTTGATCCATGATCCCAGATTCAGTCTTGATAAAACGATGCTCGCCGCGTTGGGCTATTTGAGCAATCGCTAAGGGAGACAAGTGAAGTTGACTGGCGTAGCTAATGGCGGTGCCGAATGCGACTTCTAAGGCCGCAGAAGATGACATGCCTGCGCCTAATGGCACATTGCCGACAATAGCAAGATCAAGCCCTTTTGCTTTCAGGCCTGATTGAAACATTGACGCGGTAAATCCTTTTAAATAATTGCCCCAGCTGCTTTGGTCTTGAGTTGACCCTTCTTCACCAAACTTCCACTGTTCTATTTGACCTGGAAAAGCATCAGTAACAGCTCTGAAGGTATTATCGCTACGTTCCTTAACCGCGATAACAGTGTGAAAATTGATTGCAGCGGGTAAAACGAATCCTTCGTTATAATCCGTGTGTTCGCCAATGATATTGACGCGACCTGGTGCTTGATACAGGTCATCAGCCGTAGTTCCAAATGTTTGTACAAACAACTTCATGGCTTTTTGAGCAGGATTAGACATACAGTTACAGTTCCAAAGAATGCCGAGTTACGTAATAGGCTACGCACTAAGTTACTGACTAAGTTACGTACTAAGTGACTAATATCGTATTGACTTACTTAACCTTAAATTTAGTCGAAAGTGAGATAATTGCGCTATAGATATGTGATTTATATCACGATTGGTCGGAGGTGTAACTAGGATTAACAATTTTGATTATATTTGGATATAAATGTGACTATTTCTGAGTTAATTCATACTGATTTAGACATCTAATACCTACAAATAGGTATTAGGTTTGATGTATTATTCTGCTTACCGAACAATATTCGCGATTACTAATACCCGCTGGCATATCCTCAATCAAAATATGCCAATGGGGGTCATTGCAATATCGCCCTGTTTCTAAGGCAGACCTAACAGCACTCATCCTTTTTAGTAATGCGACGGCTTAGAGCTGATTGACTGATCCCTAACATTTGCGCCGCAGCGGTTTGATTATTGGCAGTGCGGCTCATGGCTTCATCAATTAAGGCTTGGCTCATATCTGCTAATGTGGGTAATACCTGTGGGAAAATGATGCTATTTCCAACATGCTCAGCAGTCGACTTATGCTCATTAATCGCTTCCATAAAAGGCGAAATGTTTAATTGTATGCCATCGCTGCGACTGACAGCATCAAACACCATGCCTTTAAGTTCATGTAAATTTCCAGGAAAGTCATAGCATTTTAGTTGGCAGGCTAAGTCATTTGGTTGCTGTGGCGGTGCTAAATTCATTTCTGCAGCGGCCAATGAAATGAAGTGATTGATTAACATGGCGATATCTAATTTACGCTGCCTTAATGGCGGTAAATGAATTTTATGTGCCCGTAAGCGATAAAGCAGGTCACGTCTGAATAAGCCTTCTTGATTACGTGCGAGTAAATCATGTTGAGTTGAGGCAATGATACGGCAACTCACAGGATAAGGGCGATCGCTACCAATCGGATAGTATTGTTTTTGCTGCAAAACATCTAATAACTTTGCTTGGGATGCCAAAGGTAAGTCGCCAATTTCGTTTAAATACAATAAGCCTTTGCCCACTTGATGTAACGCGCCCGCTTGCGACTTTCCTGGCTCTTGGCTCAATTGACCAAACAATTGAAGTTCAAATGCGCTTTCACTGATCCCAGCTAGATTCACATTCACAAAAGGGGCTTCTGGACTATAAAGCTGGTGGCAACTTTTGGCGAATTCATCTTTGCCTGTGCCACTTTCCCCGTAAATCAATATCGGTTCAGGGCTGAATGCCACCGCCTCCAAGTATCTAAACTGATCCAGTAAATTAGGCTCACATGTCAGAATATTATTGAAGGCACTAGGTTGGGCCAAAGTCTTACTTAAAAAGCTTTCTTTAATGCGGTGATAATTACGTTCAAGCCCAACCACTTCCAGTGCACGACGGACGGTTAAGGCTAAATCAGCGACATCATCGGTTTTAATAAAGTAGTTATAAGCCCCATTTTTAATGCAGCGCACGGCGGTATCAACTTCATTTACCCCAGTGACAATAATCACTCGAGTATTGGGGTGTTCAAGGCGGATTTGAGCCAGCAAGTCTTCACCAGAATGAAATGGCATGGTTAAATCTAATAATACCAGCGCGTAATCTGTGCCCTCTAAGCGATTCATCACTTGACGGCTATCAACACAAGTATCAATAACCGCCTCTGGTACTAAACGATTTAAGGTGACTGCCAGAGTACGTAACCAAGGCGCTTCATCATCGACTAATAAAATATTACGGGCGAGTTTCACGGGTTTAGCTCCTTGCTATAGTTATTAGTGTGCTCTTGTCTGTTGGAGTCAGTCATGGGGCTAGCGTCTAAACCTTCCTGAGCCAGTAGGCTGAAGGTTAAGCTGAAGCAGCTACCTTCGTTAACGGTTGAAGTGACTTTCATGTGTCCATGATGTTCTTTTAATATACGGCTACAAACGGAGAGGCCTAAGCCACTGCCACCATGTGAACGTCTGGTGGTGAAAAAAGGCTCTGTTATGCGCTTTAATGTCGCTTTATCCATGCCGCTACCGTTATCTTGCACACTGATGCCTGCAGCGGTGTCAGTTGAGAACGTTTTAATTAAAATCACCCCATCACCTGGGGGAGTCGCATGACAAGCATTTTGAATTAAGTTAATCATGACTTGATGAAGTTGCTGTGCGTCCCCGTTAATTTTGGGGCTAGGTTCTGCTAGCTCAATTCTGACCTGATAGCGCTTTAATTGGTTTGCAGTTAATCGCTGCGCCACTTGTACCACTTCATTCAAACCAATGGCTTGATGATTTGAGGCAAGGTTGGGTAATGCGTAGCGTTTTAAGTCATTTACAATCCGCGAAATACGTTTGGCACTTTCTTCAACCACTTCGGTACTGTGACTTATTTCGGCAAATGCAGCTTGCGGATCAAGTCCTGCTACTAACCAAAAGGGGTTCTGTTGTTGATAATAATCCGCAGCAGGTTGTAGGTCTTTCATCGCTTCAGAAAACAAGGCGATTGAGTGAATGATGATACCGGTAGGATTATTAATTTCGTGAGCGATACCTGCTGACAGTTCCCCGAGCGAGGCTAAGCGACTGGCTTCATCGTTGGCTTGGCGAAGGTGTTGCTGTTCGGTGTTTTCTTCAAGCAGTACTACGGCTTGTTCATCTGTGATGGGGTGAATTTGCATTTGCCAGTACTGGGCTAAATAGCCCATATCCGCGATGAAGGATTTCTTTGAAGTTATGACTGATTTGACACTGGTGGCTAAATCAAATGGAGTGCCGTCAACACAATGAAGTTTACTATGGCTGAGTAATTGATTGTTATCGTTACTCCATAGGCACTGCATTTGTTTATCAAAAATGGTCATGCCGTGTGGAATACCATTCAGCACAGCCTGAAACTGATGGGATAAGGATCTGATTTTTTGTTCAGCCATTTCCCGTTGTTGTAACTCAAGAGCTAAGGCTTCTGAGCGAAACTTTAAACTGCGGCTGACTGAAATGGTATACAGCATCCCTATAGCTGAGATGATGGATATCACGATAGAAAGAATAAGCATCTTTTTATGGGTTGAAGTGATATCGAACTTTTCACGCCCCATACCAAACCATTTATTAACTAACCTATCATACTCGCCAGAAATTTTGAGTTGTCGTAATGCATCATTGATCTCATGCAGTAATGCAGCGTCTTTGGGGTGACTAACAAAGGTGAATGCGCCGAAGATAAGTGCATCACTGGCACTTCGAACAGAAGGGTATTTGGGCTGCAGGCGACGTGCGACAAAGTTTTCAGCGAGTACCACATCCACTTCTTTAGTGATCAGTTTTTGAAAGCCCGTTTCGTATAAATCAACTGTTACTTGAGTAAAATCTTGCGGTTGATCCCTTAGAAAAACATCGACAAATGCACCTGTTTTTACCGCCACTCGTTTACCGGCTAAGTCAGACCAATTATCAATGTAATCTTCGCCTTGTAGCGTAAAAGCTTTGGCATGAGTGGCATAAATCGGATCTGATTGGCTTAACTCACGTCTTTTATTGATCGGGCTGACGACAGCCACCACATCAATCGGACTGTGAATATCATGCATATCAGTCATCAATTGTTGGAATGTCTTACGGCGCACCATAATGGGTCGATCTAGCAAATGGCCAATACTGTTCATTAATTCAACATGAAAACCTTGGTCAACACCGTTATCTCGCCACTCTAAAGGAGCTGTAGTGGAGTGCACCCCAAACACAATAGTTTCCTTTGCTAACGAAGGAAAGCTGATGACTAGCAATAAACAGAGTAGGTATTTCATTAAAAGTTTTTCAATGAGTTGTATTGATTTCTTAATTGCACTTTAGCAAATCATAATCTTCATAACTGTGGCATTGGGCGTAAATTTGATAGAAAAAGTGGCGCTAAATATTACCAATAATGAGCAATTTGAAATATGGCTTTAATCAAAGGGAAGTGTGGGTTTGATCACTATCAACTATGCAAAAATGCATAGTGCTGAATTGGCTTATGCGCTTTTGCATAGTGAGAAAAGCCAGATGTGATCAGTTGTTCAGTTTGGAAACGAGTCTGCCAAGTTTGATTGAGCAAGCCTTAAAACAGGATAAAAATGGTAATAAATCAGGTTCAGTAGCCAATGTGATGCTTAATACAGCATGGCATGAAAGTGACGAATTAGCGTCATGGCTATTTTTAAGGAGTTACCATGAAATTAACACGATGCGCAGCTTTGTTAGCTGTTTTACTCGGTTCAGCAGGCCTTGCTGGCGGCGTGATGGCTGCAGACAATCTTGCTGACATGCATTCAGAAAATCAAGACTGTGAAAGCTGCCATTTACCCAGTGGCGAGCTATCTAATGACAGCCTGACTTATGAAAATGAGCAATGTGTGTCGTGTCATGGCACATTAGAAGAAGTCGCTGAAAATAATACTCGTGAAAACTACAATGCCCATGAATCTCACTTCCCTGGCGATGTAGCCTGTACTTCTTGTCACAGTGGCCATGAAAAATCAGTCGTCTACTGTGATTCTTGTCATAGCTTCGATTTCGATATGCCATTTGGCAGTAAGTGGGAACGTTATGAGCCTACCATTGCTGAACTAGCAAAAGACTCTGCTGACCGTAAAGCGGCATTGGCTAGTGCGCCTAGTGATACTGTTGATGTTATCGTTGTTGGTTCAGGTGGTGCTGGTTTCTCAGCCGCTGTTGCAGCGACAGACAAAGGTGCAAAAGTCATTTTAGTTGAAAAAGAGCCTGTGATTGGCGGTAACGCAAAACTTGCAGCCGGCGGCATGAATGCAGCTTGGACTGATCAACAAAAAGCTAAAGACATTAAAGATAGCGTTGAGTCTATGTACAAAGACACCATGAAAGGTGGCCGCGACTTAAACGATCCTAAATTAGTTGATGTATTAACATCGCACTCAAAAGGTTCAGTTGATTGGATGACTGAAATGGGCGCTGATTTAAATGATGTTGGCCGTATGGGCGGCGCATCAGCTAACCGTTCACATCGCCCAACTGGTGGTGCAGGTGTCGGGGCTCACGTGATTCAAGTGCTTTACGATAATGCGCTAGAGCGTAACGTAGATATGCGCATGAACACCCGCGGTGTTGAAATCTTAAAAGATGATTCTGGTAAAGTGGAAGGTTTACTGGTTAAAGGTAAATACACAGGCTACTACTGGGTGAAAGCGGATGCCGTTGTCATGGCAACAGGTGGTTTTGGCCGCAACAACGAACGTGTATCTCAGTACGACCCTAAATTGAAAGGCTTTATCTCAACTAACCAACCTGGCGCAACAGGCGACGGACTTGACGTTGCGGGTAACGCTGGTGCAGGCATGACCGACGTTAAATACATTCAAGCACATCCCACTTTATCGGTTAAAGGTGGTGTGATGGTGACTGAAGCGGTACGTGGTAACGGTGCGATTTTAGTGAACAAAGAAGGCAAACGCTTCGTTAATGAAATCACCACTCGTGATAAAGCAGCGGCAGCGATTCTTAACCAAACAGGTAAAGTGGCTTATTTAATCTTTGATGACTCAGTGCGTAAATCACTGAAGAAAATTGATAAATACATCCAACTTGGTGTGGTTCCTTCAGCTGACTCTCCTGAAAATCTAGGTAAGTTAGAAGGCATTGACGGTAAAGCACTTACTGCATCAATTGCGCAGTACAACAAACTAGTTGCAGCAGGTAAAGATACTGATTTTGAGCGTCCTAACTTACCGCGCGCACTGAATGAAGGTAACTACTACGCAATCGAAGTGACTCCTGGCGTTCACCATACAATGGGTGGCGTATCAATTGATGACAAAGCTGAAATCCTCTCTGAAGATAAGAAAGTGATTCCTGGTTTATACGGTGCTGGTGAAGTCACAGGTGGTGTTCATGGTGCTAACCGCTTAGGTGGTAACGCAATCTCTGACATCATTACCTTTGGCCGCTTAGCGGGTGAGCAAGCTGCGGCATACTCTAAAAAGTAAGTTTTAAAATGTAAGTCTTCATCAATAAGTTTAGCGATAACATTATTCCCCTTAATGTTATCAATGCAAAGTGAGCCAATTGGCTCACTTTTTTTTATGCTTTTTATAGGTGAGTGTTAAAGCGCATTTTTCCACTGTGGCTAAGTAACTTTCTCACGGTTAAGCTGACTGAGGTGGCCACCGAAATGGTTAAGGTGGCAAAAATAGCGACTAAGATTACGATTTGATACTTCACAGCAATAATTGGGTCGACACCACCTAAGATTTGTCCCGTCATCATGCCAGGTAAGCTGACTAAACCTGTGGTTGCCATGGACGCTAGAATAGGCGCAAAAGATTGCTGTAGTGCAGTTTGCACAAATGGTGCGGCAGCTTGTTTAGGGCTAGCACCTAACGCCAGAGCGCCGTGATATTGAGGCTGTTTTTCTTCAAATGCAGCAAACAAACGTTGCAGCGCAATAATATTGCCGCTCAGGCTATTGCCTAACAACATACCGGCAGTGGGTATCAGGTATTGGGCGCTATAAATCGGTGTCGGCTGAAATAGCCACAACATCATCACCAGTAAAATAGGCATGAGTCCAAGTAGCAGCCCTGTGCAGATAGGCACCATTAACGGCTGTTTAGGTAATTTAGCTTTACTGATAATCGCACTAGCACCAACCAGTAGCATCACCAATAGCCAAGCGAGATTTACCCAGACATTATCGAGGTGAAAAAGGTATTGCAGATACAGGCCAATTAAAGCCATTTGCAGCGTCATTCTCACCACGGCGATGGAGATCTCTTTACCGAGATGCAGTTGGTATGAGCGATTAATGGCAAAGGGGACGATTAATACCAACATAAACAGCCCAAGGGCAAGCCAACTAATATCCATAATTTATCCTTGGGTGTAAATGGCTGAAAGGTTACTTAAACAAGTCGGCATATGTTATTCAAGCTAGGTTATTCAAGCTAGTGATTCAAACATAAAAAAGCGCCTTATGACAACATAAGACGCAGTTTTGATTTGGCTACATTGCCGCTAAAATAATCAGTCGGCAGCCATTACTCAATCAAGCTAAGGTTTGCTCAGATTAGGCGTTATTTCATTTTTAGCACTGGCTTTATCTGCACTCGTTTCTGCGCCATTGGCTGTTTGTTCCCCTTCAGTTTTAGGCTCAAGTAATTCGTGGATGACGTTATCGACAAAACCTGCACCTGCTGCCTCATACAAGTTATAAACGCTGTTTACGCCTTGCTCTTTCAGTGATTCAGCATCTTCAGAGTACTGGACAATGGCACTAATTTTTCCTTGGTATTCGAGCTTTTTCAGTTGCTCAACGGCAAACATATTACCCACGTGATGTGGCATAGCCAGTAGGACTAATTCAAGTTTAGGGGCACGTTCAAGTTTTTCCCAAAAATCGGTATCGCTGGCATCGCCTTGTACAACATTACGGCCTTCGTTGCGATGAAAATCCACTAACTCTTGTTTGTGTTCAATCCCTAAAATTTCGCCGCTGTACTTACTGCGCAATTCATCATAAGCACCTGAACCAATCCGCCCCATACCTAAGATCAAAAAGCGAGGGTTACCCACTGGGATTTGTCTATCCTCTGGGTGAAGTGGATGTTTTTCAATGGTAGTGAGTGTGTCATGGAAACGCTGATACAAGCGGTTTACGCTCGCATTTAATGGTGCAGCGATTAAGAAACTAATACTCAATGCCACCGCTAAAATAATTAACCATTCGGCTGGTAGCCAGCCTTTTTGCGCCGCAACCGCCGCAACAATCAAACCGAATTCACTGTAGTTGCCTAAGTTAAACGAGGCAAACAACGAGGTACGCGCACGCAGCTTAAAGCGGGTAAGGATGAAGAAAAACAGCAATACTTTAAACGGAATAAGTAACACTAATAACCCTGCAAGTCCCACATCTTCGATAGTGGGTAGACCATTTAAGCCAATGGTTAAAAAGAAGGCGACTAAGAATAGTTCTTTAAAGTAGTAAATTGACTTAGCGAGCTCAGATGATTTTGCGTGACCTGCGAGTAAAATGCCCATGATCAGAGCGCCCAAATCAGGTTTTAAACCAACGGCTTCAAATACCCATGCGCCCATGATAAGTGCCATGGATAAACCAAATAAGATCAGCATTTCACCGTGGCCCACTCGGTCAAACACTTTATAAATCACCGGTTTCAATAACGGTAGTAGCAGTAAACCTAAGGCATATACTGATGGAAATTCGCCTTTAGAAATCGTTAAGAACAATACCGCAAAGATATCTTGCATAATCAAGATACCAATGGCGATACGGCCATATAGTGCCTGGCCATCTCCGTTTTCATCGAGCACTTTAACGGCAAACACGGTACTTGAGAAACTTAAGGCAAAACTCAGCAGTAATAGTTGGTCTATCTCTAGATCAATCAGTCTATCTAGACCGACTAAACCCAAGAGTTTTAATATAGGCAAAAAGAACAAAATCGAACCGATTAAGTGCAGACTGGAACTGGCCCAAATCTCAGATTTAAGCAAGCTTTTGACATCCAGTTTCAAACCAATAGCAAACAGCAATAACATAACGCCTAAGTCAGCTAGTTCTTGCAGTAATGGCACACTTTCATCTTGGACACCAAAAATAAACAGTATGAAGCCTGCTGCTAAATAACCAATAAGCGGAGGTAACCCGACTCGGCTAACGAGCATGCCGCAAAGCAGGGTAATGATGAAAATTGCTGGTTCCATAATGCCTTATTTCTAGTTGTTGAAAATGGGTTGTAGTTAAGTAGATTGTATAACAATAAAATTAACTTGATATTAAAATTTAAACCTATATCAACAAAAAGGCCAATTTAAAAATAAATTGGCCTTTTTTCATAACGTTAAAAATTTATAAATTATTTTACAAGTAATAAATCCAAGTGTTCAGCAAAAGGTTTAGGGTTCATAAAACCCGTTACTCGTAAATCTTCACGTTGATTGCCATTTTCATCGAACATTAAGAGTGTTGGTAGTCCTAACACACTGAAGTGCTCGAGCAATTCAACATCAACTGCATCACTTTTGGTCACATCTGCTTGCAGTAAAACCATTTGATCTAAACGCTCCATCACTTCAGGGGCGACGAAGGTAATGTTCTCAAACTCTTTACAGGCCACACACCAGTCAGCATATAAATCCAGCATGACGGTTTTACCGCTAATACTGGCTTTATCCAGTTCAATTTCTAAGTCATCTACCGATTTAATCAGTTTAAATTCGGCATGTTTAACAGGCGCACTTTGATTGATTTCATTACTGATAGACGGCGCTTGTAACCCCATGACAGACATCACCGCTTGGAAACCGTATGAGAAACTTGCCAATAATGTCAGCGTAAGCAAAATGCCACGAGTGGTTTGCTTCCAGTTAAATTCAGACAGCTTGTTTTGGTGGATAAGGTAGCCAGTTAAGCCAACGCCCCATAGCGACCAAAGAACATCAGAGACAACCCCAGGCCAGATGCGACCTACCATTACGATAGACACAGAAATCAGTAAGAAGCCAAAGATGGTTTTAATGATATCCATCCAAGCGCCTGCGCGTGGTAATAATTTACCGCCAGAGGTGCCGATAATGAGCAGTGGTACACCCATACCCATGCTCAGTACGTAGAGTGCTAAGAACCCTTGCAGTAAGTCGCCGCTTTGGGCTACGTAAATGAGTGCACCTGACAGTGGCGCTGTAGTACAAGGTGAAGCGACTAAGCCAGAAATCACGCCCATAAAGAATACGCCAATCAGGTTGCCACCTTTTTGGTTATTCGACAGGTTGTTCATTTTATCTTGCCATTTGCCCGGCAGGCGTAACTCGTACATGCCAAACATAGACAAACTGAGCAGCACAAACATCACTGCTAAGAAAATCAAAATAGCAGGGTGCTGCAGCGCAGCCTGGAACTTCATCCCAGCAGAAGCGACCACTAAGCCTAATAGCGAATAGGTAATCGCCATACCTTGAACATAAGCCATCGATAAGGTGAAGGCTTTTGCGGTAGATAACTGCTTACCTTGACCGACAATAATCCCTGATAAAATCGGGTACATTGGGAATACACAAGGGGTTAGTGCTAAACCAATACCTAAACCAAAGAAAATCACTAAGGTCCACATCAGACTGTCGTTAGCCAACATTTGGCTTAAGCTATCTTGCTGCGTGATTGGTGCTTGTAACTCTGGGTTAGCTGGGGCATTTTGTGCTGCTTGTTTTGCGGCGTAGTCATCGCCAATGATGGCTTTTTTCTTGGCAAGTTTGCCATCGTTGGCGGCAACGGCTTCTAGATTTACATCACGTTTGGTAGGTGGGTAACACAGCTTACCCTCGGCGCAGCCCATAAAGGTGACTTGCACCTTTGAGCCAGCAGCAGCCTCTTTAAGTGCCAATGGCAGCTCGACATAAGAATAGTAAACGGCTTGTTCGCCAAAATATTCGTCATCGTGCATTTTACCTTTTGGCAATTCGATATCGCCAATGACTGCACCGTCAGCGCTAAAGGTCAACTTGTCACGATACATGTAATAGCCTTCGGCTATGACAAAGTTAACTGCGACTCGATTACCGTCTTGCTTGTAATCAAATACGAAAGCCTCTTCAACGGGCATTAATTCAGGTTCGTCTTGTAAAAAGCTGAATTTGTTGCTGTTACTAAAAATGTCTTCACTGTGTGCTAATGGTGATAGCAGCAGTAAGCTGGTCAATATAAGCGCAAATATTTTATTCATGATTGAGAGGTTTCTTTTATCCAATGTAAATAATTTGGCAAGCCATGGGTAATAGGCGTAGCGATTAACTCTGGTACTTCATAGGGATGCAAATCGATCACTATTTTTTGTATCGCATCATAATTATCTGCCATGCATTTTATGTGCATAGCCACTTCACTACTATGACAAACCTCACTTTCCCAGACATAGACCGATTCGACCTGAGGATACAATTGCACACAAGCAGCGACCTTAGCGTTGACTAACGCTGTTGCGAGCTTTTTTGCACTGGCGATATCTGGACAAGTTGTTATAACTAATAAATAGTTTGCTGACATAGGGAGCTTATCATCTTTGGTTTATCTTAAAGTTAGCTTAAGCTTAATAACCTAAAATAGGTGCTTGCTAGAGCTTATGAATTTGTTTTTATTCATAACAATAGCGCACTACTTTACGTTTTTTTGTCATTGAGTTCACTAGAGGCCGATAATCTTTCGAGATGAATTATGTAAGCGTTAGTTGCTAATTTAATACTGATAGCATTGATGACATCGTCATAAGCAAACAGTATTAACCATTATCTCGAAAAATCTTGACCGCAAAAGGTCTAAATACCTTTGTGAATAACAATAATTTTGATGCGTCTTGAATTAAGACCTGATTACCCCCATATATTGTTCATACCCAATGAAATAATTGAGGCCAGCATGCTGTTAGTTTTGTTTTTAGTTTTTATTCTTGTTCCTGCTATTGAGTTATCAGTGTTGATCTCAGTAGGAGATGTGTTTGGCCCATTGAATACTGTGGCACTCGTGTTTTTAACCGCAATAGTCGGTGTGTCATTGGTGCGTAGCCAAGGCTTAAGCACCTTAATGTCAGTGCAATCTAAACTGGAACGCGGTGAAGCGCCAGGTAAGGAAATTGTCGAAGGCATGATGTTAGCTGCAGCAGGTTTATTGTTGTTGTTTCCAGGTTTTGTCACTGACTTGATTGGTTTATTACTATTAACCCCATTTACTCGTTCACCCATTGCGAGCTACATCTTTAAACGTATGCAAATGCGCGTGGTTGCTGGTGGCGGTTTTCAGGGGCAAGCGGGTCAGAACCCATTTGGTCAGCAAGGTTTTGGCCAAAACCCATTTGACCAAGGACGCAATGACGGAAATACCTTCGATGGCGACTTTGAGCGTAAGTTTGATCCGAATGACATGAGGCCTGAAACCCATCAGGTTGAAATGAAAGATATTACCCCAGTAAAAGATGATGTATCTGAAGCCAGCGATACTCAATCTGCAACTGACAGTGCCAGCGATAAAACTGACAAGCGCTAAACAGCTTAGCGCCTTACGAATCTTATTTTCTAATAATAAAAAGCCGCTTGAGTACAATACTCAAGCGGCTTTTTTAGTTTTTTTGAGGTGGTTAATACAGAGTAAACACGTAAAAATGAGACGGTTTATAAGGAGCTATTCGGCTTTAATGGCTATTTATTTTAAGGGCTATTTTTTAAGGCTTATTTCTTAAAGTCTATTCACTTTAAGGCTTATTGATTTGAAGGCTTATTAGCGTCATCGATTTTTTTGCCCATGATATAGGCACTAATACTGCCCCCAATCCAACAGATTAATAGCACCAATACCGCGATATCCAGTGAAGCAGGTAAGTTAGTGGTAACACTTTGGTGCACAGCGTCATAAATGCTATAAAAATCGAGGGGAATATTGCCGGCAACAATATCATCGGCAATGGCTTGAGCGCGCTGCATGACCACGGTCATGATGGCACATAGGCTCACAAAACATGCTGCAATAATGCTCCAGCCAATGGCTTTTTTACCTAAATATAAGTGCCCAACTCCAGGGCAAACAAATGCATTTAATAGGGTGGCATTGACAGACTTACTCATGAGGCTTTCCTCGGCATTTAGTTTATTTAATACAGCCGACTGTTATTTACTACTGCTAGTCGCATTTTACTCAATACAACATTAAATCCTTAACGATGCAAGAGCTGATGAATTAAGCTTAATTCATCAGCCTTAGTAAACCATGCTTCTTATACAAGCTATAAGGTTGAATCAGCAGAACTATTCAATTCGTCATTGTTGTAGTGAAGATGAGCAGAATCGGGTTCAGTGAGTTTACTCGCCATAATGTAACAGGCAATCCCCATGATCGTATTAGTCACGGGCAGTGCAATCAGCAAGCCTTTCACTCCACCGAGATATAAACCAACCGCGGCTAAAGGCAGCATTAAAACAAATAGGCGGACGAGGTTAATCACTAATGATTTCATTGGGCGGTGGTAGGCATTTAAGCAAGTGGCAAACATAATCACTACGGCTAACGGCCCATAGGCTGCGGGTAATACATGAATATAAAAGCTTAAAGAATCGATAACGGCAGGGTCACTACTGAACCACTGGGCAATGGTGTTACCGCTGAAGTAAATCGGGATATACATTAAGGTTTGAAACACTAATGCAAAGCGCAGCGCTAGCATCATGCCGTCTTTGGCGCGTTTATGTTGGCCAGCCCCTAAATTTTGTCCCACAAACGGTATTAACGATGACGTCATGGCCATTATTACCACTAAAAATAAGGTTTCTAAGCGAATACCAGCGCCAAAAGCGGCAACTGCTGCTTGGTCTGCGCGGGCGAGCATAGCTAAAATCACGCCATTGGCGATAGGGTTGAGCATATTCATTAATGCGGCAGGGCGAGCAATATGACCGAGCTTTTTCCAATTTGCAGTAATACGAACTCGGCAAAGTGTCATTAGCTCAAGAATGCGTTTTTTATAAATGAGGATGTAGCCCGAAACGGTAAAAGCGACCACCCACGACACTAAGGTCGCAATCGCAGCCCCTTGGATCTCAAGGCGGGGAAATGGCCCTATCCCAAAAATTAATAATGGATCGAGGATTAAGTTAATAATTGCGGCTACCGCCATAATAATCGCTGGCGAGCGAGTATCACCCGTGGCGCGGATCCCTTGATTGCCCACCATCAACAACACTAACAGCGGCGCACTGCAAAACCATATCAACATATAGTCGTGGATCAGCGGCAAGCTTTTTTCATTTGCCCCCATCAAGGTAAACAGTGGGTCAATAGCCATAATGCCAATAGAGACCAATATACTGATCAAGATGAAGGTCAGCAGCATAGCGTCAAATAAGAAGCTTTTAGCTTTGGTTGTATTGCCAGCTCCAATTAATCGAGAAAGATTAGTCGATGTGGCAGCGCCAATACCAATGGCGATACTGGCAAACACAATGGCGACAGGGAAAGTGAAACTGACAGCAGCAAGCGCATCAGTACCTAACTGACTAATGAAGAATGTATCTATAAGGCTGCCACCATAAATGGTGAGGATACCGATAAGGTTGGGGAGGCTCATATTGAAAAGCACACGACCTATTGGTGCGCTGAGCAACCCATGTTTATCATTCATCAATTTGGACTTAAACACGAAAACGGGAGACAAATTCTATCAGTATTCATTATCGTTTAATAAATACTAGCGACAAATTTTACAAAAAAATCGCAGTTTTTTTATAAATACCCTTGGAACTGTGATCATCAACCCCCATATATCAAACATCAAAGGGTAAATGCCCTTATCATTTGTTTAAAACCGCCTCGTTTGTGGGCAGCAATCATTAGGAGAGTCCGTAGATGAATATTCGTCCATTACATGACCGCGTAATCGTAAAACGTTTAGAGGTTGAGTCAACTTCAGCTGGTGGCATCGTATTAACTGGTAGTGCTGCAGAAGTATCAACACGTGGTGAAATCCTAGCTGTAGGCAATGGTCGCATCTTAGAAAACGGCGAAGTGAAAGCGCTTGACGTTAAAGTAGGCGACGTAGTGATTTTCAACGAAGGCTACGGCGTGAAGAAAGAAAAGATTGATGGTGAAGAAGTACTTATCTTATCTGAATCAGACTTAATGGCCGTTGTAGGTTAATCCGCGCCATTAAATCGCTTTCAATCAACAAATTTTAAGGAACATGAAAATGTCAGCAAAAGAAGTATTATTTGGCAGTGACGGCCGCGTTAAAATGCTAAACGGCGTCAACATTCTTGCTAACGCAGTAAAAGTAACTTTAGGCCCTAAAGGTCGTAACGTTGTTTTAGACAAAAGCTTTGGCTCACCGCTAATCACTAAAGATGGTGTTTCGGTAGCGAAAGAAATCGAACTAGAAGACAAGTTCGAAAACATGGGCGCACAAATGGTGAAAGAAGTTGCTTCTAAAGCCAATGATGCAGCTGGTGACGGTACAACTACTGCAACTGTATTAGCACAATCAATCGTGACTGAAGGTCTAAAAGCGGTTGCTGCTGGTATGAACCCAATGGATCTTAAGCGCGGCATCGACAAAGCAGTCATTGCTGCTGTTGCTGAACTTAAAGCGCTTTCTCAAGAGTGTTCAGATTCTAAAGCCATCGCACAGGTTGGTACTATTTCTGCTAACTCTGACGAATCAATCGGCGAAATCATTGCAACTGCAATGGAAAAAGTTGGCAAAGAAGGCGTTATTACCGTTGAAGAAGGCCAAGCGCTTGAAAACGAATTAGACGTTGTTGAAGGTATGCAGTTTGACCGTGGTTACCTATCACCATACTTCATCAACAAGCCAGAAACTGGCAGCGTTGAGTTAGATGCACCATTTATCTTATTAGTTGATAAGAAAATCTCTAACATCCGTGAATTATTACCAATCCTAGAAGCGTTAGCTAAAACAGGTAAGCCATTGCTTATCGTTGCAGAAGACGTTGAAGGTGAAGCATTAGCAACATTAGTTGTCAACAACATGCGCGGTATCGTTAAAGTGGCAGCTGTTAAAGCACCTGGCTTTGGTGACCGTCGTAAAGCAATGCTTCAAGACATCGCGATTCTTACTGGCGGTACTGTTATCGCTGAAGAAATCGGTCTAGAGATTGAAAAAGCAGCCCTAGAAGATTTAGGAACAGCTAAGCGTGTTGTTATCACTAAAGACAGCACCACCATCATCGATGGTAACGGCGAGCAAGAGCAAATCTCTGGCCGTGTTTCACAAATCAAGATTCAAGTTGAAGAATCAACTTCTGACTACGACAAAGAAAAACTTCAAGAGCGTATGGCTAAGTTAGCTGGCGGTGTTGCAGTAATCAAAGTTGGCGCAGCAACTGAAGTTGAAATGAAAGAGAAAAAAGCTCGCGTAGAAGATGCATTACATGCAACTCGCGCAGCAGTAGAAGAAGGCGTTGTTCCTGGAGGTGGGGTTGCACTAGTACGTGTTGCTTCTAAAATCTCTGAAGTTGAAGTGATCAACGAAGACCAAAAACACGGTGTGATTATCGCACTACGTTCAATGGAAGCACCTCTACGTCAAATCGCAACTAACGCAGGTGAAGAAGCGTCAGTTGTGGCTAACACTGTTAAAAACGGCACAGGTAACTTTGGTTACAATGCTGGTAACGACACTTACGGTGACATGCTAGAAATGGGTATTCTTGACCCAACTAAAGTAACTCGTAGTGCACTACAGTTTGCCGCATCAATTGCAGGTCTAATGATTACGACTGAAGCAATGGTAGCTGAAATTCCACAAGAAGCTGCAGCGCCTGATATGGGCGGTATGGGCGGTATGGGTGGAATGGGCGGCATGGGCATGTAATCTAACTGGTTAAAATTGGCTATTACTGCGTTGCTACTTGCTCACATACACAAAACGTATGCTTCGCTTGCAGCGCCTTGTACTAGTCAATTTTTCCTGCGTCAGATGATTATTGTTGATGTTGGTCTACAGCCTAAAAGCTTAGAATCGAACTTCTTGTAAAAGAAATTGAAAGCCCCGATACCTAACGGTATCGGGGCTTTTTTAGGGTTCAAAAGCGTTATTTCGCTTATTCTTACTCACTTGTTCTAAGCCTACTTCTCCTACGAAATAAATGAATAATGCTCGCTTAACTAAAGCTAAAAACAAAAAACGATATTTTTAGAACCGGCTTTTTGTATTTTCTGGGAAGATTTAAAAATGAGCTATTATTCAATTAAATATTGTCACATGTTAACGGGTGATTCTTGCTCAGTGACTACTGAAGTTGTGTTTTATCAACGGGAACTAAATGGCATAAAAGTGACAGATTAGTTCATTGTGTAACCCTCCCTTAAAATCAGAATGTTTTAAATAGAGTTTTCCATTTACACTAAACCAAATGGAGAATCACATGAAAAAGACACGTTTTACTGAAAGCCAAATCATCAACATCCTCAAAGAAGGTGAATCAGGCGCCCTTACTGTGCCTGAGTTATGCCGCAAACATAATGTCGGTCAAAGCACCTATTACAAATGGAAATCGAAATACGGTGGGATGCAAGCCTCTGATTTAACCCGTATGCGTGAATTAGAAGCCGAAAATGCCAAGCTTAAAAAGATGTTTGCAGATGTCAGTTTGCAAAACATGGCGTTAAAAGACATTGTTGAAAAAAAACTATAAAGCCAGCAGAGCGGAAGGTGTTAGCCCACTATGCCATTAATGAATTTGGCCTAGGTGTTGTGTTGGCTTGTGATGCGCTAAGTATTAGTCGTTGCACATATTATTATCAACTCAAACGTATCGATGATAAAGATATCACTGACGCGGTATCTGACATTGCACAGAAGCATAAGGCTTATGGTTTTCGGAAGATATTTAAACGGCTGCGCCTTCTAGGGCATAAATGGAATCACAAACGTGTGTATCGCGTTTATTGTGGTTTGAAGCTTAACTTACGGCGTAAAGGCAAAAAACGCTTACCTTCTCGTGAGCCAGAGCCACTCGCCGTTCCAGCAAAGGAAAATGAATGTTGGTCAATGGATTTTATGAGCGATAACTTGTTTTCAGGAAAGTCGTTCAGAACTTTTAATGTGATTGATGACTACCATCGTGAAGCTTTAGCGATAGAAGTGGACTCAAGCTTACCTGCGCAACGGGTTATACGTGTACTGGATAGAATCGCAGCCTATCGCGGTTATCCAAAGCGCTTAAGACAAGATAATGGGCCTGAGTTTATCTCACATGCACTTGAGATGTGGGCCGAACAACACGGTATCAAGTTAGACTTTATTAAGCCTGGTAAGCCAACTCAAAATGCATTTATTGAACGATTTAACCGGACTTATCGAAATGAAGTATTAGACTGCTATTTGTTCAATAGTTTGACTGAAGTTAGGGAAATCACAGATAGTTGGATTGAAGAATATAATTATGATCGGCCACATGAATCACTAAACGATCTACCGCCCAAGCTATATGAGCGGTTAAATAAAGAAAACTCTCTTAAAATATGATCGATATAAGGGAGGGTTACAACCTATCTCAATATTGTAATCGAAATGTTTGAGTCAAAGATAGAATGTCGTAAAGTCGTTACAACCGATAAGTGGTTGGTGTTTATAGCGTATATTTTATGCGACTAGAATCACAATATTTACCTGCTCATTAATTAGCCATTGACATTAATTTACTCATTTCATAGATTGAAATTTCGCCTTAAAAACATTTGTATCACTTTGCATCAGCCGTTTTGAGTTCATAATGAGCTAATTCGGCATTAAATATATTGAGAATCCGTTTGAAGAGATTAAGTAAAACTCTAGTTTATTTACCTATTTTGATCGCCATCTTTTTGGTCGGTCAGTCTATGGTAGCTAAAACAGAAGTTGAAACAGTCTCGTCAAATTGCCAGTCTTTACTGCAAACAAAGCAGCATGAATTTTCGCTGTATAACAATAAGTTTGCGCAGTCTCAAGTAGTCATTGTTACTATGCTGTGCCAAAAGGTGAGCTCAACTGTCGAGCGTGTATCAAGCACACTCGTGGCGGAAACCGAAGAGCTTGATATTAATTTACTCACAGCTAATTCGGTATTCTTTTGCCTATTGCTACTCTTCAGCAATTACTTAGTAATAAGAAACCTCAAACACAAAACACCGAAAAAAATCATTAATTTGGTGTCGATTGTCCATAGCTGGATAAAGCCAATTAAAGGCTGCCCTTCTTAATTGACTCACTTTGAGTCATCAAAATGCTGATCCGATAATCGGATAAAGCAGCAAAAACTGTAAATTAAATCTCAATCGTTTGGCTTTTTAACCATTGCCAGATAATCAACAAGTGATCTCTTAAAGGGTGGAATTATGCCGTCTAAGAATAACTGCGCCATGCTTCCGGGCAAACGCCGACTCAGTTTTCAAAAAGCACTACTTTGCACAGCCGTAATGTGCGTGAGTTGCACATTATCGTCATCAGCATTCGCTGACAATGAAAATGTATCAGTAGCAAATAGCTCAACCACTTCCAACTGGTCAGGTTATGTCAGTGCTAGCGCAACAACCAACGCCTTCGGGCAATCAGAGCCTAGCTCTTATCAATCAATAAGCGGCAATGGCCGTATAGGTTATCGAGATAGCTGGGGCAGTATCCGATTATCTGCTGGAGGTGAGGTCGAAACCCATCACGACCAATCGTACTACTACGACACATTTCTTGAATACCGCACGCCAACTAAAAGCTTTAATTCAGACTGGAGTTTAATCGGCAGCGCGGGGGTATTTCTGCCAACGAGCCACACTAGTCAAGAGAACAAGCTACAAGCAGCACCTCGAGTCGGAGGCTACCTATTCTATCGCCCCAATAATGTATGGAATTTCTATATATCACCAAGGTTTAGGTACAACGCCTACAAGTATGAAATCGGCCGACAGGGCGAGCATTTTGTAGAGCATCAAATCGACATACTGGCAGATGCGACCTGGCAGTTTACCGATAACTGGTATTTAGATGTCAGCGGCTCATATGGTATGGCCAAGAAGTTCAATAGCAGTCGCTATGACAATTTATTTACCGCTAGCCAAGAGATTGGCTGGGAATTTTCACCCAGTTGGATAGCCGCTGTCGGCCACAATAACAGCGGCGGATTCTATGACCCAGAAAGAGGTTCATCTCATGGATTTGAGATCTATGACAAACGAAGCTCAGTCTTTTACTTGTCGATAACGAAATACTTATAACATTTATTGGAAGAGAGGTTTACATGAAAATATCGACGATAGCGCTTATCATTGTCGGGGCCATAGCCCTCAATGGTTGTGGCTCCGATGAGCCGTATCAGGAAGTAAAAAAAGATGAGAAAATGGTCTCGGTGCAAAATCTCAAAGAAGCAACCACTGACACCAGCGTGACCAATGCCCAGCAAACGACGGCCACATCCTTGTCTGAACTTGCAGTCAAACAGCCTGAACGATTGTTTCTGTATACGCGTAGCTTAGGCGATGCACCAAGGTATTCGGCCCCCATACATGGCTTCTCGCAAGGAGATGAAAAACTCGTCACCTTGCGCATGACTGAAAACGGCATTCAGCTAAGGCAAATTGATCGAGATAACATCGGCCTTGGTCATGACTCCCGTTATGACAATGAATACAACAAAGCCCCAGTGCTCACCATTCCTGGCGAATACGTTGATTTCCAATGTCAAAAAGACAATTGGGATGACTGTACTAACAAAGAGGAAGAGATCACTGACCGTAATGTCACCTGGGATCAAAAGAAATTCTTTATTCCTCACTTTGAAGCAGCGCAAATTGCTGAAGAGAACTATACCGATTTGGTCACTTTTAAACAGTGCACCACAGAAACAGAATCGGCTCACTTAGTTAAAGATGGCGATTGGCACGGTTATGAAATGGACTTAGCCAATGGCGTCATCAACTTTGAAATCGAGCATACCTATCAAGCCAACCCAGCTTGCTTTGGAAAATTCTTCAAAGGTAATTTCGATAACCTGTCTTTCACTACCACAGAATACATTTCGATTGTTGCTGTTGACCAGCTCGCCAGTGATGACTTTGACGTGGTGCCATACAGTGAAGATGAAAATAGCAGCTATGGCTTTTTTAGAACCCAGCATAACTATCGTGACGGTAATCATGCTGCAGGTAAAGACGGCTATGTACGCCAATACTTAAACCACTACAATCCGAAAAAAGCGGCGATTACTTATTACCTCAGTAATAACTTTTTTGAAGATAAAAACAAACCATTTTTAGATGCAGCCAACGAAAGCATCACCGCGATGAACATTCAAAATAAGATGTTCGAAACAGGCTTACCTCCAATCAAGCTCGAAAAAGCAGGTAATCACCGTCACGGCGATCTGCGTTATAGCAATATAACCTTGTTCGATGAGCCACTCGACAATGGCTTGGCTGGATATGGTCCATCAGCCGCGAACCCATTGACTGGTGAAATTGTCAGTGGTCGAGTTGATCAATATAGCGCTAACTTAGAGCAAGGTGCTACGCGTTACTACCGCCGTGTCCAGCTCGATTATAACCGCGGTATGCTTGATCCAAGCTCAGTAAAAGCACTCACTGGTGTCGACTACACCCCAGCACCAGAGGCGATTGCCCGAGACAATGAAGTTGCGGCCAACAAGTTAGTTGCTCAGCAAACGGCCACCAGTGATAACTCAATGAGTAGCCAGCCGATGCAAACTGAGTTACCGCAAGCACAAATTCCAACACTTTCAACTGACAATGCAGACAGTGCACCATTTGAAGAGCTGGTTAATCAACACGACAAAACCGCTGACTTCTGGGCAGAGCACAATCTGATGAGCGTCAATGAAGCGTTCGGGTTAGGTGGCGGCGCGCTGAGAGAACTACCTAGGGGCTTAAAAGGCCACGAGATTGATTGGACTAATAGCGAGTTTTGGGTTGACGGTATTGTGGGTGAAAAGTTAAAGGACATCGAAAAGATGTCGACCTCTTTCCAATCTGATTTAGTCACTAAACTAGCCGCGCAAGCCTTTGCGGGCACCTTAACCCATGAGCTCGGCCACACATTTGGTTTACGCCATAACTTTGCTGGTAGCCGCGATCAAGCTAACTTCTTTAATGAACAAGAGATCAGCAAGTTTGAGTCCGCATTTGCCGCAGCAGGTTACCCCAACCTTACTGTAAAAGCGGATTTCTCAAGTCAAATGGACTATAACGTCGATCGTTTTGCCACTACATTTGAGAAGTATGACCTCGCCGCACTCCGCTTTGGTTATGCCCGTAACGTAGAAACCACGGATGGCGCCATGGTGTCACTGAAAGAACAAGATGCAAATCGTCGTCAAGAACTTAGTGAGGGTGACTTAACTGGTGCGACGCAATATGGCGCACTGCATAATGTAGCTGCTGCCAACGATCTAAGGTATTTTGCTTTCTGTACCGACGGTCACGTGTCGTTAAATAGTAACTGTAACCGTTTTGATGCAGGGACGAACAACGATGATATCGCGCAATACTATGTTGATAAATACTTCGACAGTTACGACACCATGAACTTACGTCACAATCGTCAAACGCTGTTTGAAGATAACATACTGCCTTACACCGTCAATCGTCTCAGTGGCTTTAACGATATTCGTCAGTTTGTTGAAGATACCGCGTCGGCAGAAGAGTTATTTGCCTTTAGCCAAAACGATCTAGCCGAGTTTTGTCCAAGCCATCAAACGTATTGGTTCTGTGCATCTCAACGCGCAGTAAACAAAGCCGCTGATACCTTCTTAAAGGTTGCTGGCATGAATGACATCTACCTGCATGTCAGCTACAAAATGAACAGCGATGACAGCACGGTATTTACTAAGGTTCATTCACTGGAAGATCTACTGTCGAGAATTTACCGTCTCAACGGAAATCAACTCGATGAAAGCTTAGATGTTGGTAAAATCATCACCAGCTTTGAGCAAGATCCTGAGAAGCTTAAGCAACTACTAGTAAAAGCAGATGTAGTGTCTGCCTACCAAGATCTGCTTTATGCCGATGTCACCGTAAATAAAGGTCGTCTACTTAATGGTCTTAAAGCGCCGGAATCAAATCCAAATCATCCTTTTGTAAACGAAAGAGATGTACTGGGAATGTGGCCTGATAAGCTGTTAGCAGTGCGTCAATTGCTAACAAGAAAGTCACCAAGAAGTAGCACAGATCGTTCATACTACGCCCTAGCCGATACCGCAAAAGTCCATGATGATCTCCAAGGTATGCTTTGCCACATGACTATGGGCAATACTGTAGACGATCTCAATGGCTACCTAACAACTCCTGCACTTAACAATGCTTGTGCCGATGTTGATCCAAAGTACTACAGCAGCGATGTGGACTATGCCGACCAGCAGATAGAAGCACTACCAAGTTATGCTACATCACTTGGGAGTTACTTTGGCTTCCCGCAAAGTACAGGAGAGATGAAAGGTAAGAGTAACTTGCTACAGATGATGCTCAAGCAAGTTGTACTAGCCTCACATGATAGTGATTACCGCGGCGAAGAAAAAGCTCGAGTTTGGCGTGAATTTGCCGGTATTCATATGGCAAGTGACGCAGTCAGTTCAGTCAAAACCATCTCGCTACAGGGCAAGAACTATGTTGCTACTGACGAGAACACGCTCGCGCTAGCGCTCATTGAGCAGCTAGAACAGATTGATACATTAATGGAAAATAAGCCGTTAATGGATCATGTCATGAATGCCGATGGTGCCACCTTCAAAGATTTAATTGTTGACCCAATGGTCGCCAGAGACAAACGTGTATTGACTTACCTGCCAGTGTTGTCATAACGGTTAGCAGCCCTAACCAGTAGTTAAAGACTGCCCTCCAAAAAAGGCCTGTATTTACAGGCCTTAATTAGATGGTCCGCCTCACCCCTAAGCTAATCTTAGGGTTAGGCTAACAAAGAGGCGAACCATCATGTCTACTATTAAAGTTATTGGGATCGATTTAGGCAAATCTTCTTTTCATCTTGTTGCTCATGACTATCAAGGTCGAGAGCAATTTTGAAAGCAGCTGTAACCCTCCCTTAAAATCAGTAATAAGTGGGGTCAGAGTCTGAGGGAACCCCACGAATTTAATAGGATGCTTGTGGTTCCCTCACTAAATCCAGCAGCA
>NZ_JAJGZS010000042.1:0-29792 GCF_020806285.1 Shewanella sp. 10N.7 | reverse complement strand
GACACCGCCCTTTCACGGCGGTAACAGGGGTTCGAATCCCCTAGGGGATACCACTCTCTTTTTTAAGAGTTATTAAAGCCACTTAATTGTGGTTTTTTTATGTCTAAAATTTAGCTGCCAACTACCAACAAACCAGTTTCCAAGTATGTTAAAGCTAGCTAAATGCTAATGTTGTTGTGGCTTAATACCCAATCATCTCCTAATTATCTTTTCTAGCTATAGAAGTCTAAGTTTCAATCCAAGTTGAAATTCAACTTGCTTCATGTCACTGATAATATTTAATCTTCAGCCTCAAGATAAAATGACTGTAAAAGTAGTTCATTGATTTTCATGTCCATCTAAGGTTCCGAGTTAGGCTCATTTGTAGCCCATTCTAGACATAGCACGTGGAATTAAGGATAAAGTAAAAAGTTCACCTTTAGTGCAGTTCATGAGTGCAGTTCATGAGTGCAGTTCATGAGTGCAGTTCATGAGTGCAGTTAAAGCATTAATCCACTTAGATAAAAACGAGAGAGCATAAACACGAAACAAATTCTTTGGTTAAAAATCACTTATAAAACTGTTTGGTTCACATGCGATAAAAAGCAGGCACAAAAAAAGAGGCCTATTGGCCTCTCATATAAAATTTTTAATCTCCCTTAGCTTCGTGCTGCTAAGTCATCAGCCTTTGATTGATGATAAGTTAGGCGCATAATTGCGACACAAAGTAATGAAATAAGCCCACAAGATCCGATAACAACACCTTGCCATTCTAACTGGTGCCAAAATAGCATCAAATAAGGCCCTCCAAGCGCCGCACCAAGATAATAACTACAAAGGTAGAGCGAGGTTGCTTTTGCTCGATGAGTAGACGCTCTGATAGCTACAAATGAATTACAACAACTATGAGTTAAGAAAAACCCACTGGCTGTCAGTAAAAAACCAATTATAATCGCAGGTAAGGTATCTATTAAGGTTAATAACGTCCCCACCAGCATGACGAGTAATGCACCTTTAAATAAACGAAGTGCACCAAACTTTACTACCCACTTAGCAGAAAAGTAAGACGTTAATGTACCACTCAAATAACAAAGAAAAATTAACGTAGCAGCAAAACGACTAAAGCGATAAGGTTCATCCATTAAGTGCAGCTGGATAAAGCTAAACTGGTTTACCATCATCATAAATGCCAGCCCGCCAATGGCATAAACTAAACGCATTTGATTATCGGTTAAGTGGTATATAAAACCACCCACGTCTTGCTTGATTTTCGCAAGCACACCGATTGAGGTTTGTGTTTTTTCTGGCTTTAGTTCTCTTCTTGGAAGCAGATAGGTCACGATGGAAATACCCACTAAAGTCACGGCGAAATTGACCGCCATTGCTTGCTCCCATGTGCAATATTGCGACAGTAAGCCCCCCATTAATCTGCCACCAATACCGCCTAAGCTATTGGCCATAATATAAATAGCAGCAGCCTTTAATAAAAAGCTCGCTGGTAATTGATCTTTAAAATATGCCATCGCAATAGCAGGTACTGCGGCTAACAAAACCCCTTGTAATAACCTCACCATTAGCAAAGCATCAAAATCTTTTGCGTAAATAAGTAAAATATTAGACGCGACTAACAACCATAAGCTGACCATTATCGGCGCCAAACGGCCAATACGATCTGAGATCACGGCATAAATTAATAAAGAAAAGGCAAGAGAGAAGCTCGTCACAGAAAGAATTAACGTCGCATTGGCGCCTGTAACATCAAAATGCTCAGCAATGGATGGCAACATGCCTTGCACAGCATATAAATTGATATAAACAACAATAGAGGCTAAACACAAAGCCCAGATAAGGCGAAGCTCAGATCTTGATTGATCAACTTCATTTACCGCACGCAATTCAGGCACAACTTAAGCCTCGAATAAAAAGAAATGAAATTTGATTATTGCGTGATATACAACTTATGCAATTCACGACTTTGGAAGATGTGAGTTACGTCTTAATTCCAAAGAATAAACATTAAGACGTACTCTACATTTCTGAGGTTTAGCTAAGAGCTGGAACGAAACTAACGCTCAACTTTTTTCATAATAACTTCGGTGGTGAACTTATCATTATTAATCACTGGGAATTTTTCGTAAGTTTGAAAAATCGGTCTATCTTGATACATGATCATCGCAACCACGCCATATTCAATATCTTCATCAATACTGTCAGCTGGTAAAGTAAACTTAAACGGTACTGGTGCGCGGGCAATATCAAAGGTTTTTTGTGAAATAATCAAACCTGGGGTATTCAAACCAATAATCGCGATATTAATTTTACAGTTCTGGGGCAGCGTAATTTTCTCTAAGTAGCCTGCATAACCATTAATGATTACTGGCTCATCTGGCGTAACAGTGACACATGCTGTCAGCATCAATGTCATGCATCCTAAAAGCAGCGCTTTGAAACCATATTTCATACTTTTTACCCTTTTGTCATTCTTAGTAGGCCTTCTTGGGTAGCAGATGCAACCAAACGCCCTTGTTGATCAAAAAACTGTCCTTTAACAAAACCACGACCACCACTAGCATTGGTACTTTCAACACTATAAAGCAACCAATCGGAAAAATTAAATGGACGGTGAAACCACATTGCATGATCTATGGTTGCCATTCTTACACCTGGTGTTAGAAATGATACGCCATGTGGCTGCGCCGCTGTCACTAAGAAGTTGAAATCAGAAGCGTAAGCTAACAGATACTCTTGCACACTATGATCACTCGGAATGTTACCATTCGCTCTCATCCACACATAGCGCTTCGGCTCTGTTGAGTCGGGTGCGATAGGATGAATAGGATTGACTAAACGCATTTCAATCGGTGAATCAGCCATAAACTTTTCAAGTATTTTTGCTGGTACTTTGTCGCGCATAGTGAGTGCCAGCTCTTGCTGATTCAATAACCCTTCAGGCCCAGCAACAACAGGCATCTCCGCTTGATGGTCGTAACCTTCTTCTGGTGCTTGAAAAGAACAAGTCATGTAAAAAATTGGACGCCCTTTTTGAATGGCTTTAACCCGTCTTGCACTGAAACTGCCACCATCACGCATGTTCTCAACATCATAAACAATCGGTAGCTTTTCATCGCCAGCGCGCAAAAAGTAAGAATGCAAAGAGTGTACTTGTCTATCTTCACTTACCGTTTGTTTTGCAGCACTTAATGCTTGCCCCATCACTTGACCGCCAAATACATGCCCAAAGCCTAAATCTTGGCTTTGACCACGAAACAGGCCTAGTTCTATTTTCTCTAATGAGAGCAATGAAAGTAAATCATTTAATACTTGGCTCATAATTATCCTAGCGGCTCTGCCAAACTCAATATCCTTAGGTTACCTTAGAACCACACATCATTAGTAAAAATATTCTAGAATTTACTCATATATAAACAAAATTTGATAAAATTAAGCAAAAATAACAACAACTTTTTACTTCATAGCGCGATCATAGCCGCTTACTTAATTCCAAAAAATTGCTATGCTATTAGGCTATCCTAATTTAACTCGACACCCTGAAGCCCTAAATATATGCAATCTTGGATTTTAGCTATCAGACCTCGCACACTACCTGCTGCAATAGGTCCTTTATTAATTGGTAATATTTTAGCCCTACACTTAGAGCAGTTCAGCTTTACAATTGCTTGTATCTCAATGCTGTGCGCTATTTTATTACAAATAGCCGTTAACTTAGCCAATGATTATTTCGACTTTAAAAACGGTATTGATACCGACGAGCGTGTGGGTCCAGTCCGTGTAACCCAAAGCGGTATGATTTCACCTAATAGCGTGCGTAATGCCATGATTTTATGTCTCGTACTCGCACTCATCGTGGGTTCTGCATTGATAGTACATGGTGGTTGGCCGATCGCAGTTTTGGCTGTAGCTGCGTTATTGGGGGCAGTTTGTTATAGCGGCGGTCCTTACCCTCTCGCCTCTCATGGATTAGGTGAAGTGGCTGCATTTGTATTCTTTGGGCTGGTAGCGGTCGTGGGAAGTTACTATATTCAAGCTGGCGACACTAGCATCAGTGCTTGGCTGTTAGGTAGTGCCATCGGCATGTTTAACGCAGCGATTATGCTAGTAAATAACACCCGAGATATTCAAACTGACACTAAGGCCGGTAAAAATACTCTTGCCGTTCGTATAGGTCAGGCTCAAGCTCGCGTGCTTTACCAAGCATTAGTGTATTTACCATTCGGGATCATTATTGGTGGTTTCTTGATGGGTTACTTGCCTGGAATCCCAATATTGCTTGCAGGACTAGCATTAGTGTACGCCCGTCAACTTAGCGGTGAATTCAGTAATACCAGTGGTGAAGCCCTTAACCCAATCTTAGGTCGAACCGCCAAATTAACTATGATATTTAGTTTCTTATTCAGCCTTGGTTTAGTCATTACCTTAGCGTAAATATCACAACATAAAGGCTTCTAATGAGAAGCCTTTATTATTTATTTTAAAATTCAATCTTCACACTAATTACCATAAAGTATTTTTCAAAAAGAAATACTTTTATTAATTAGCTTCAATACAGTCTCAAAAATTATTTACTGTTATTGATGACACTCAGAACCGATTAAAGACTTTGACGTTAAAATAGTTAACTGGCTTCTGCGGCAGCAGCAGCGGCATTAGCTGAAATCAACTTCCTGTCAAAGTCATCATTGAGCAAAATAACATCGGCAATTGAAGCTCTTAGCTTTACTGATGCTGGTGCTTTATTAGTGGTTCTCTGACTCAGTGATTCGCGCAATAATACCACTTCTAATAACTTTTCAAGAGACTCATTATTCTTGGTTTCTAACGCGGGCAGTTGTTTTACAGCGGCTTGAGAATATTTATCATATTCGGAAGTAAGAGTTTCAATGGCTTCTACTAGTCTTTTTTTCTTATCCGTTTTCGTTGGCATGCATACTCCCTCATCTTTATTAGTATCTTATTTAACCTATATTAGAGTTGACTCAGTTACAAGGTTGTTAACTACAGAGAAACATGAATATTGCTATTAATATAAAAAATCAGACTAATAGTTAATATAAAATCAGACCAAATACGAATGAGTCTTTATTAGAGACTAATTTTATCAAAAAAAGTTTTGTCATAGATAGATTGCATATTTTAATGTCAATAAAACCTTATTTAAGTTGTCATAAGATAGTCATTATAAAACGACTGGGCTTACAGATAACAAAAAAGCACTTCTCGCGGAGAAGTGCTTTTATTTAAAGCGACAAAATTAGCTGCTTATGATTACACCTTAGACAATGTGCGCTCTTTTGCACTCCAATCTAAATGGTACTTCTCGCCAGCAGGTTTATCAGTGCGTTCAAATGTGTGTGCACCGAAAAAGTCTCGCTGACCTTGTAGTAAATTAGCTGGTAGCGTTTCACTGCGATAGCTATCGTAATATGCCACTGCAGAACTAATACACGGCGCAGGAATGCCTTGCATAACTGATGCGGCAACTGTTTTACGCCAATTCATGTGCTTAGCAGATAAACTATCACTGAAGGTTTTAGCCATCAGAAGATTCGCAAGCTCGGCATCATCTTGGTAAGCTTTGGTAATAGACTGCAGGAACGTCGCGCGAATGATACATCCTGCGCGCCAGATCTTAGCAATTTCAGCAAAGTCTAAAGACCAATTTTGCTCTTTTGCAGCCATCGCCATTAATTGGAAGCCTTGAGCATAACAACAGACTTTGGCGCAATATAATGCATCCTCAAGATTAGCAATAAACTCGGCTTTCTCTGCATCAGTTAACGTAACCTTAGCTGGGCCTGCAAGCTTAGTGCTTAAGTCAACTCGCAAGACTTTTTGAGTACTGACAGCTCGCGCATACACGGCTTCAGCAATGGTTGGTGCTGGGCAGCCAATTTGCAAACTACTTACCGCAGTCCACAAGCCTGTTCCTTTTTGGCCTGCTTTATCTAAGATCATTTCCACTAACGGCTTACCAGTTAATGGATCGTCTTGTTGCAATACTTCAGCGCTGATTTCCATCAAGTAGCTGTTTAAGCTGCCTTGATTCCAACCATGAAAAATATCACCAATTTCATGAGCCGATAACCCTAAGCCATCATGAAGTAATTGGTAAGCTTCGCAGATTAATTGCATATCGGCGTATTCAATACCGTTATGTACCATTTTCACATAATGACCAGAACCCGCAGGGCCAATGTAAGTGGTACATGGCTCGCCTTCAATAACTGGATTTCCTGGCTCAAAGCGTTCTATTGGTAACCCTGTTTCTGGATCGACTTTCGCTGCCATCGCTTTCCAGACAGGTGCAACGTATTGCCATGCATCTTTATTACCACTTGGCATCAATGACGGGCCAAAGCGCGCCCCAACTTCACCACCTGAAACCGCTGAACTAAAGAACACAAATTTGCCTTTAAAACGTGCTTCACGTTCTACAGTATCCGTCCATAAACTGTTACCTGTATCGACAATAATGTCGTCAGTTTCAATACCGGCATCAATCAGTGCATTACACACACCATCAACTGGGCCACCAGCAGGAACAGATAACACGATGACACGAGGTTTTACTAATGATGCGAGCATTTCAGTAAGATTATTACAGCCAAGCATTCGGGGTGCTTTATCAGCTTTTCTTTCTGCTGTTTCTTGATTAATAGCAGCATTAACTTTTTCACTGTCAAGATCGAAAGCGGCTACCTGGTAGCCATTATCAGCTATGTTTAACGCGAGATTCTTGCCCATCACACCGAGGCCGATAACGCCGATGTCTGAACGGAATGGTTGGGTATTCATTATTATTTTCCAAAGGTCACAGGGATTAATCGCGCGTAGCGAATCCATTTGAAGGGGGATTATACGGATTTATGTAACAAAATTACAGTCGCAAAATGTGCACACTCTATTGCATAAATTGGAAGGCTGAGAAATAAACAAGTTTTAACTAATAAACACAATCAGTTATGACGTGCCCTTCTTAATGTAAATTATGACTAAGCCGTTTAAATACAAGATTTTGGATATTCATATGTGTTGAATACAAATAGATGTTAGATAAAAATAGATGTTAGATACAAACAGAAGTGCGGATAAATCAGACGAGCATTAACAATGCTCAATAAGGGCACTGATAAAATGTCTTAATAAAAAAGGTTGTTCAAGTAAATCGGACTGACTTTACTCAAACAACCTTCTATCAATATAACGCTAGGGCTTAGGTTAATTAAAGCCGTGCATCACATCAATGCCAAAGCCTTTACCTTCGCCATGACAAGTATGACAAGATTCATCTCCAGGTTGATATATCGCACCTGAACTCGCATCTTGTTGGAACACCCCACCATAACTTTGAGCATGGGCAGCCCAACTAGCTTCATTGTTATGACATGCAGCACAAACTGCGACAGTTGGAGAATACTCAGCCACTTCACCCGTCATTGTCGCATTCGGCGTCGCGACAATAACTGAACTTTGCGCAGACAAAGTATCCATAGTCAGCTGGCCTTCATCATGACAAGCCTGACAGTCATTCGCTGCAGCAGGATAAGTCATATCCTCTCGTTCGCTACCACTGTAACCTTCGGTTGTACGAGTATTAGCATGTAAAGAATGCACTAATTCACGATAACCTAAGCTGTTACTGATGGTTCTGAACGCCTTCACACTGGCATCACCCGGTGTATGCTTGCGCGTTGCATTCATATACTTGACCATGTCATTGGTGTGACAGCTTTGACAACTACCATCAGCAAGTGTGGTTGCCACTTGTGGTGAGTGACATGCGCCGCAGGTAGCACCATTACCAGGAGTCGAAATTTTACTGTGGGCATCGTTCACACGTTGCTGGAACTGGTCATCATGACAAGCGACACATTTTTGGTTGTTCACCAACTCTGCATAAGCCGACACATTCGTCGTTAATGCAACAGCACTATCGGCTGGAACTTCTGCAACCACAATATTTGAATCAGTATCTTGCGCGTCACAAGAAGCCACAAGGCCAGTAGACTTATCGCCACACGCCATCACTTTAGCGTACAGAGTGCCTACTGAATCTAAATCAAAGTCAGCAACACCAGCATTTTTAACAATAATAGTGACCACTGAGCCATCTCTAGTCATCGTAATATCATCAGCGCCAGATACAATATCCCACACTTTTCGCTGGCCGTTATTCTCAGGCATCACTGTTTGCTGCGCATTACCTGAAGCGACAATCCATAAGTTATCAATTGCAGGATCGACATCTGGATTAGCACTTAATTGATTAAAGGTTAAGGTCGCCGTTAAGGTATCTTGCAATTCATCAATCACACTATCAGTAATAGCAAATTGATATTGCTCAGCTAACGCATCCGTCACACTGACCGCGGCATTATGAAATATTGCTGAACCTAATGGGTTATTGCTATCAGGATGACAACCACTACAACTCATTGCCCACGCATCAGGAAATGCATCACGATCATGGAATAAACCAACAGCGGTGCCATTCCAGCCTTCTGGCGCATATTTCTCATGACAACTTAAACAGGTTTCTTGACCTGGGTATTGATAAAAATCCGCTTGAGGCGCAGCATCTTCAATATGACATTGCTGACACTGATGCATATCACCTGGGTAAGATAAATCACTGTAGTCATGAACTGAGCCCTTATAGCCAATCACTAAGTAATCACTCTTATGGATTTTATGCACTACGCTCGCCATACCAATGCTTACACCTGTTTCAGGGTCGCCAGAATAACTGGTATGACACATTACACAGCCTTCATAATCGAAGCGCTTGCTACCATGCATAAGTAAGCTATTCTCTGCAGACAGATCTGCAGTGTGACAGCGATAACAGCTTTGCTCAGAAGCCAATAACACTCGGCTATCTGCATCTGCTGCGGCTGTGCCCGTTTGTGGATCAAAATCAAATGTCGTATTAACCAACATCGTATCAATTGTAGCCCCAGAATAAGGCAACAACTCTAAATAAACACGGTGAATGTTTTCAGCAACGTACTCAGTATTGATGCCATCAATATTCGAATAGCTGTCTAAAGATTGCGAGAATGTGTAACGATATAAACCATTACCTATGGCTTCAATACAGGCTTCTTTACAAGTAGACTCTATGCTTGCTTGCCACTGCGTGCCTTTATTTTTATCCCAGCCCGGTTCTAAATCATTATCAGCAACCTCTCCAGGCTCTACCACGTTATTAATATAACTGGTCCATTGTGGAGATAAATCCGTTTCAGCCGTACTTTGCACGCTGGCACTGTCAGCTTCATTTAACGGTCTAATACGTCTTTGTTGATCGCCAAGTTTGGCAATACCCGCACCTAATGTTTGAATCGAATCTAAGTCAGCTAGACCACTTACAGCAACGCCATTGACATTACTTAAGTAAAACTCAAAAGAAACTTGTAATGCATCATCAATAGTCACTTTTTCGATTTCAGCTTTTAAAGACTGAGCTGAAGATATTGAAATATTGATGTCACCCGGCTCACCATCTTCGCCATCATGTCCGTCATCACCGGAACATGCTGTAAGTGCGACCACTGGAACTAGAACAAGTGGAGTTAACCACTTCTTATATTTCCTAGTTAACAATCTGCTCATCATTGTTATTCCTTTTATTAATCCATGGCATTGTTATTTTTATTAATCATTATTTATTTATTAAAATCTTATTGTGATAAAAATCATGAAACCATTTAAAATATAAAAATAATAATTAAAAAAACCTAAAGTTTCACTTATTAAAATGCATATTTTAAAAATCAAAATCCCAGCTAGTAGAATCCACAAACCAATATAAAACAGCAAATAAAATTACCATTTTCAAATAATGAAATACAGGCCCTAAAAGTGTGACGGGAGATATATATTGTAACTTCCAATCAAAACAAGAAAACAAACGTGATCATAGTCAACTTGTTTTTAATTTAATTAAACAATACTTAAGTTATAAATATAAACATAAAAGCAATATTTATAATTAAGAGGAAACAAATATGATTACAAGGAGAGCACTACTTGCTAATGGCGCTAAAGTTGCTGTTGGTACAGTATACGGCGGTACATTAGTTGGTTTTCTAACAGGGTGTGGTAGCAGTGATGACGCTGACACCCCTATTGTAGAAGTTCTTCCCGGCGGCCTTATGGTGGTTAATCCAATGCTATGTGTCGGTTGTCGTCGCTGCGAAATTGCTTGCAGTTGGAGCCACGGGAAATCAGCTGTCAGCCCAAGCACCTCAAGAATTAAAGTCGCTAAAAACTTAAACTTTGGCCCTCATGGCGTACAAGCCAATTATGAAGACCAGCGCGGCGAACAAGGTGATAGCACCATTGTTCCATCTACCTGTCGTCAGTGTGATGTCTGCATGACTGTATGTCCGCAACAAGCCATTTCAGTCAATGAAGAAACCGGTGCAAGAGAAGTAAATGATGACTTATGTGTTGGCTGTGGTTACTGCGCGGATAAATGTCCCCAACAGGTAATTACTATCGATAAAACCACGCGTAAATCACTTAAGTGCGACCTTTGCCAAGGTAACCCTAATTGCGCTCAAGTTTGTCCTACAGGTGCCATTAAGTTTTACACCTGGGAAGAAGCAGTTGCTGAAGTTGAGCTTCATGAAAAATATTTAGAATTAGTTTAAATAAAAACTAAAAGGAATAATTATGACTACTACATATGGCGGCTGGTCCGGTTATATTTTAAGAGTTAATTTAACAACAAAAATAATAACTAAAGAAACCACCGAAACTTACCACGATTATATTGGCGGCATGGGGATTGGTTATAAAGTATTATGGGATAATCATGTTGATGGTATTAAAGCAACAGATGAAGAAAATAGACTAGTTATTTCAGCAGGACCATTAAGTGGTTCTGGTGCTATTTGTTCAGCAAGAACAACTATTACTTCACGCAACCCTGTTATTCGTAACCACTTAATTACTGACGGCCATTTTGGCGGGCACTTCTCACCCGAACTTAAATTTGCAGGCTACGATGCAATTATCGTTGAAGGCAAATCAGACACGCCTGTTTGGTTAAAGATTGTCGATGACACGGTAACATTAGAACCCGCAGAATCTTTATGGGGAGTGGGAATTTTCGATACTTTTGCTGCTGTTAGCAAAATGATGGGACAACAAGCCCAAGTGGCTGCAATTGGTCCAGCCGGTGAAAACCTCGTTGCCCAATCAACAATTCAAACCCAAGGTGGTCACTCTGCTGGTGGACATGGTTCAGTTCTAGGTTCTAAGAGATTAAAAGCTATTGGTATTATTGGTACCGGCACAGTTGATATCGCTGAATCCACAACCAATGAGCAACTGCGAGCATTAGATGATCATATTCTTGGTATCATTGGCGCGAATAATAACGGCGTTGTGCCTAACCAACCGCAATCTTGGGCAGAATATAGCTCTTCTGGTAGCCGCTGGCGCGGTGGGCCAGGCGTAAAATGGGGCGCAGCTGACACCCCTGTTGAATTAGAAGAAACCCCATGGGACGATCGCCAAAAAGTGGGCATGCGCAGCTCAATGGCCGAAATGTATTTTGGCCGCGACGAAGCCAATAAAATCTTCAAGCGTCCTGGTGGTTGTCATTCTTGTCCTATTCGCTGTTTCTGCGAAATCAAGAACCCAAAAATGAAAACCGAATACAAACTACCAACTGAAAACATCACAAATGTATGTTTAGGATTCCTTGATCCATGGTATTCAATGGGTAAACCAAGCAGTGGTGAAAAACGCACCGATATTCAAACCGTTGGTGCTTATTATATGGATTATAATGGCATTTGGAGCGCCTATGGCCAGCTTTCTCATGTCATGCGTGAATTTACCGCACGCGACTTTTGGAAAATAATTCTACCTGCAGAAGAATATGCAGCGATTAATTGGGCCCAGTACGCTGACCAAGATGCTCACTTCATGCAAGATTACTATACTCGAATTGCTCATGGTGCATCTTATAATGGCTCAAACATTTTTGGCTGTATGCTTGGTCAAGGTTTACATAATTTTATCAACGATGATGGTGAACTTTATAACATTGAAGATATTCTAAACGAAGTCGAATCACCAAGAATGGCAGGACTGACATTTGCACTTGAAAGTGATGAGGGTTATGAATTCTACGGTGAGACCTATAGCGTATTCTTAGATTCCCATGTAAAAGTATTCAATCGCTCAATGGTTGGTGGTGTACATCATGCCAGTGAGTCTGCAGGACAAGTTGGCGCACTGCTCAACACTGTATTTAACCGTGACCCACAATGTCATTCACACATTAATTTAATCAATTGTGGCCTTCCTTGGGCGAAAATTGCAGAAGTCGCAGAATCAATGTGGGGCCCCGGAGCATTTGACCCAGTCAAACATTACACTGAAATGAACACGTCTAAAGCTAAGTTTGCTAAATGGTGTTTAGTGAAAAACGTACTGCATGATTCACTGACTTTATGTAACTGGATGTTCCCGCTATTGGTTTCACCTGACGTAAATCGTGATTACATTGGTGATAGCTCAATTGAATCGCAAATGTTCAGTCTCGTCACAGGGATTGAGACCTCTGAAGCAGAGCTTGATGCAAAAGCTGAAACGGTACTGCAACTGCACCGAGCATTAACAGTGCTGCAAATGAATGAGCCAAATCAACGTGAAAAACATGATGTGTTATCTGAATGGGTTTACGATTTAGATCATGACATGAACTTTGGCGATGAAGGCACGATTAAAATGGATCGCGACGATATCCAAATAGGTTTAGACATGTTCTATGCCGAAATGGGTTGGGATAAAGACACAGGCGTGCCTACACGTGCCACCTTAGAGAAGTTCAAACTGGGCTATGTCGCAGATAAACTAGAAAGTTTAGCCTTGCTACCAGCTTAAGCATTGATTAGTTAGTAATAAAGAAAGGTGGTTATTTCATGATTGAACTAGTCGATTATATTCGTTTACTCAGTAAGGACGGTCGTCTTGTGACGGCCGAACAGGTCATTGCCGTTGCTGGACTTGATCTTGAAATTGAAGATGTAGAAGTCGCACATCAAGCCCTGATTGAAGATAGTCAATATCAAGATATCGCCATCATTGCTGCAGAAACTGAACATTACTTTTATTCTAAAAAGTTCATTGTCCGCAGCTATGCTACTCAGTGGGTGGGTGTTAAAGACGGTAAGTTAATTGAAACTATGGCGGACTATATTCGCCGTTACTCTTCAATGGGTGAATTAGTCGCGGCATCAAATTTCACCCATCCACCCTATAACCTTGAGCATTCAGCGTTAGTAGGCTTGATAGAGAGGTTTGATCAAACAGCAGGATGTGAAGATATTCATTTTCAGCTGGATGCTCAATCCTATGAAACTAAAAGTGAGGGTTACTTTTTTTCTATCAAAACCATGACAACAACCTATGCCAAAGTGCTAGCGGATCATGATCCTTTTGAATGGTCAGCGTAAACTCATTATTCATTAATGAGTTGAAGGATAAAATTTAACAATGCCAATCGAAAGATTGGCATTTTCTTTTACCTGCAACGTTATCATCAGGTTCAAGAATGAGTTTAAAAGTTAAGTTTCAACGTTAAATTTCAACGTTAAATTTCAAAAGCCAGTTTAAGGCAAGATTCTCTGTTACTCATATAACATATTGAAATTCACTATTTCACTCAGTATACAAAATAAACTTTAGGATGATTTTCTTTTTAATTATCGTGAGTTAACAGTTCGATAGTATAAATCATACAAAAGCGTGATTAAGGTATAAATTATTACAACGCTCTCTGCTCAGTTACCTCTAAATTGGTACATTACTAACAAGGTTAATCCATAATAAGCGTGCATAATGAACCCTACAACAACACAAGAAAGGTTACTAAACCTCGACTACATGACCTTATTAGTTTTTTTAAGGCTATATGAATTCCAAAGCGGAAAATTAACAGCTGAGTCATTTAGCGTCCCTCAATCAAAAATCAGCCGCTGTTTATCAAGGCTCAGAGAAGCTTTTGATGATCCTTTGTTTGTAAAAAGAGTGTCAGGATTAGAAATTACCGATAAGTCACAGCGCTTATATCCAATATTAAAAAAAATTGAAATAAACCACATCGACCTTGCCCAAGAGATAAATAAAAGCGTTGAAAGCTTAGACAGTGACATTATTATTAAAGCTCCATCAGGTTTTACCAATGGCGTATTAAGAAAGCTTTATAACTGCCAATGTGAGAACCATTGCGGCAGTGCATGTGTCAAGTCTGCAGTACTGCAAGACAATGGCTCAAATGATGAAGAAATGCTGTTAAATAACCAGTGCGATATGGTTATTAGCTGTAATCCGTCTATTCATGTTGGTATTCAAAGCCAAAAGATTTGTGAAGTAACAGACACTTTTGTCGTCGCTAAACATGATCACCCCATTTGGGATGAAATCTATAAACCCCTTTTAGATCGCGTATTAAACTACCCTGTCATTTTAACGGAAGTAATGCACTTCAACAGCGAGCTTGAAGCCACGCCGTTAAAGCAGTTTGCTGACGGCAGAATGCGAGAATTAAAAGTCGCAGCAAAAACCAATAATTTAAATGAGATTTACGACTTTTTAACTGGCACAGATGCCATCACGCTAGTGGTTTCTCAAGGTGCGGTTGATTATTTAACTAATGACGATGCTTTACGCGCGCAAATCGTGCCGCAAACAGAGCGCGCTGAGTTAATGCGCAACAAGCCTAATATGACGCTGTATATGCAAACTCGTAAAACTGAGCGCAAGTTATCAAACTGCGTTAAAAATAAGATAGCAGAGCTGATTTCTACGGGTGCCAATGGCTGTATTAAAGCTTGCCAATTATCGCGTTAATCGCAATAAATTCATAACGCATGCACCCAGTTATACCACGCCAACTAGGCTAACTTAGTTGGCGTTTTTATTGCCTTAAATCCGCCTATTTGACACATAGCGCTGTTCCCCGCAAGATAATCAACAAACTAAAAAAGACTAAAATCCTCCTAAAACAGGCTTTTATCACTAGATTGCGAAGAATGGAATCAAGATGTTTAGACAAAATATTATTATTACTGGCGCCAGTTCAGGGCTAGGCCAAGGCATGGCACTTGAGTTCGCGAAACAAGGCGCTAACTTAGGTTTGTGCGCAAGGCGGACCGATCGTTTAGAAGCATTAAAAGCCCAAATCAACGACACTTATCCCAATGTCAAAGTCTGGTTACTAGCCTTAGACGTTAACGATCATCAACAAGTATTTGACGTGTTTGACCAATTCAAAGAGCTAATGGGCAATGTCGACAGGGTTATTGTTAATGCAGGCATGGGTAAAGGTGGCTCTATCGGCACAGGGCTATTTGAAGCCAATAAACAGACTGCCCAAACCAATTTTGTTGCCGCATTAGCTCAGTGTGAAGCAGCAATGAAAATTTTCAGACAACAAAATGCAGGACATCTGGTCACCGTTTCATCAATTAGTGCTCTGCGCGGTTTCAGGCGCGCGATGACGGTTTACGCCGCGACTAAAGCTGGACTGACTTCGTTAACCGAAGGGATCCGACTCGATGTTATGAATACACCAATCGCGGTTACTTGTGTGCATCCTGGATACATTAAAACTGAGATTAACGATCACGCTGATGGAGCCCCATTTATGGTTGATGCAGAAACCGGTTGTCGAGCTATGGTCAAAGCTATCAATAAAGAGCCGGCTAACTGTTATGTGCCGAGTTACCCATGGGCATTTATCCAACTTATTTTAAGAGTACTGCCAGATAAAATGCTACGCAAAATGAGTTAAAAAACAACAAATCGAACAAGCATCAAACCAAAAGGCAGTAAAATTGTTCAATAAATATTTTGATACCGTATCATCTTAAATTACGGCTCTGCATAAAAAAGAGAAGCATTAAGCTTCTCTTTTTTGTGCTCGTCTCGCGCCCGTCTAATGAGTATAGGGCGACAAAGTCGCTTACTTAAGTTCAGTAATATTGATTGAGCCTTTACCGTAAGTTGGATGACCTTTTTGTTGTTCTTCAGGCAGTTGATTAATGCAGTAATTGATATAAAAAATGTTAAACACGACTGTGAGAATTTTATTCATTTTCAAATCAATGCCGAAATTCACGTGGGCATAATCTTGCAATGCCGCTCGCGCTCTAAATGACCAAAATACATATAAAAAGAAAGCGCCAAAAAGTAATAAACTGCCGATACCACTCATCAAGCCAAAGTCACTGTGTGACAACACACCACCAAAACCAAAGCAAACTGCTATCGCAATAATAAACGAATCATCAGCGGTGCGAATTGAAGTAATCTCGTCCATTTTGGGATACTTAGCAAATAACCAAATTATCGGATATATCCCACCAGTAAAAACGGTTAACCAAAATAATCGGCTGGTTTTAGTATTAATCTTTTCAGGTAATTCTTTAATATTATTCATATACGTTGATCAAACCTTTATCATATTTACTGGTTAACACTTATTTGCATCACTAACTTAGTTGCTACTCGACAATGTAATCTGCCTACCTTGACTGCATCATTGCTAAATGACACCCAAAGATTATAAATTAAAAACAGTTCAATTTGATTAAATAACACTATAAATCAGCATGTAACTCTCATTTTAGACCAATTATCAATGTAATCCAGTCCCGTTTTAACGCATGACTAGCTAGTTCATATCGAATCATTATTTTAAAGGCAATAAAAAACGAGCCATTTGGCTCGCTTTTAATAACACTAACAAACTACACAGTAAGCTCTTTGGTAAGCGAATCAGCATACCCCATCTTAGTTAACGCAGTGCGAACAATATCTAATGTCATTGGATCTTCAATGGTAGCTGGCACAGTATATTCATTGTTATCAGCGATTTTACGCATGGTGGCACGTAATATTTTGCCTGAACGAGTTTTAGGTAACTTTTGTACTGCACTCACTAATCTAAAAGAAGCGACTGGGCCAATTTCATGTCGCACTAAAGCCAGTAACTCTTTGTAAAGTTGCTCATCTGATAAATTAACGCCATTTTTAAGCACCACTAACCCGAGTGGTACTTGGCCCTTTAACTTATCTTGTACCCCAATGACCGCAGCTTCAGCCACTGCATCATGCTGACATAACACTTCTTCAAAGCGACCAGTCGATAAACGGTGCCCTGCGACATTAATAATGTCATCAATACGGCTCATGATATACAGGTAACCATCTTCATCAATGTAACCCGCATCACCCGTTAAATAGTACCCTTCATACATCGACAAATAACTGTCTACATATCGTGCATCATTATTCCAAAGGGTACTAAGATTACCAGGCGGCAATGGCAGCTTAATGACCACGTTACCGCTTTCATTAGCAGGTACTTCATCACCCATGGCATCGAGTACCTCTACTTGATAACCCGGTACTGGACGTGCTGGCGATCCCGCTTTTACTTCAATGGGATCAACCCCCATCAAATTCGCAGCAACAGGCCAACCTGTTTCGGTTTGCCACCAATGATCAATAACTGGCTTATTGAGTTTATCTTGTGCCCAATAAAGGGTATCAGGATCGCATCGCTCACCCGCTAAGAACACTTGGCCTAAACAAGATAAATCGACGCCTTTAAGCAGCTCACCATTGGGGTCTTCGCGTTTGATCGCACGAATGGCAGTAGGCGCGGTGAAAAAACTGTTAACTTTATATTGCTCAATGATGCGCCAAAAAGCGCCAGCATCAGGGGTGCCTACAGGTTTCCCCTCATACATTAGTGTTGTTGCACCAGCCATTAACGGCCCATAAACAATATAAGAATGACCAACCACCCAACCCACATCAGATGCAGCCCAAAATACATCGCCTGCTTCAATATTATAAATGTGCTTCATCGACCATGTCATAGCAACCGCGTGACCACCATTGTCACGCACGACGCCTTTGGGTTGCCCAGTGGTGCCCGAGGTATACAGCACATATAAAGGGTGAGTTGATTCAACTGGCACGCAATCCACAAATGGGGCATCCGCTATTGCAGTCTGCCAGTCAGCATCTCTCACAGGTTGCATCTCAGCACTATACTGGGGACGATTTAAAATAACGCAGTGATTCACTTCATGGCTAGCTTGATTTAATGCTTCATCTAAAAGCGGTTTGTATTTCACTACGCCTGATGGCTCGATACCGCACGAAGCCGAAAGAATTAACTTGGGTTTAGCGTCGTTAATGCGTGTCGCTAACTCATTTGCAGCAAAGCCGCCAAACACTACAGAATGAATAGCACCAATCCGCGCACACGCTAACATCGCGTAAGCAGTTTCAGGCACCATTGGCATGTAAATCACCACCCTATCGCCTTTTTCAATGCCAATAGACTGCATATAACCCGCTAAACGGCTTACTTGAGATAGTAATTCTTGATAGCTAATACTGTATTGGTTTTGCGTCACTGGACTTATATATTCGATTGCAGTTCGTTCGCCATGACCTGCTTCTACATGTCTGTCGACTGCGTTATAACAGGTGTTCATTTCACCACCAGCAAACCACTTATAAAACGGCGCGTTAGACTCATCAAGCACTTGCTTGAATGGTGTAAACCAGGTTACAGCCTCTGCTGCCTGTTGCCAAAACCCTTGCTTATCTTGCAAAGATTGCTGATGCATTTGCTTTCCTAATCCAGCCATCTTTTACTCTCCAGTAAACTGCTTGTCAGTTAATTTTAAATCGTAGTGATTATTTTTATTTCATTATGGCGTGGTTAAAAAATAAACCCTATTAGACCAAGGGATATAGCATTTCATGGATTAAATAAGGATTTTTAATCTGCACTTAATGAGTTAACGTATTGAAATTAAAACACTCGTATAAATTTTCATGTCACCTATTTAGCAAAACTTGATATAATGCCTAGTGCTAACTTGAGCTATGACTGGTGAATGCTCACCTTGATTGGCAAGCACGATTTACAAAAATCCCCGCTAAAAAAGCCGTTACAAACTGGCAGCAAACTTTACCTTTACGTAAACTTCATATATCTTGCATCAAAAGACGTACTTTTGGTGAAACGATGAGCGCAAATTTAAATCCACAATCCACTTATTCAATTAGTGATTTATCAAAGGAATTTGATATCACCACACGGAGTATTCGTTTCTACGAAGACCAAGGGTTAATTAAACCTAAACGCCGTGGGCAAACCCGTATTTACAGTCTGAAAGACCGTGTACGTTTAAAACTTATTTTACGTGGTAAGCGCCTAGGCTTTTCGCTAGCTGAAACCCGTCGTTTGTTTGAACTTTACGATGCTGACAAAAGCAGCACATCGCAGCTGCACACCATGCTTGATTTAGTCGAAGAAAAGAAAGCATCACTGCAACAGCAAATGGACGATATTAAAGTGGTATTAATGGAGCTTAATTCGGCAGAGCAACAATGTAGAGCAGCCCTTAAAGAAGAAGCTTAAATACTTATTTTAAATAACCATTGAGATACCAATAACTCAACAAATAGAAGTTAATCTCAAAAGGTATGCATCAGCTCATATAGCGCTCAAGTAAATAGCACGTTAATACAGATAGTTACACCAAGTCGTAACATCAAGCAGGAACACCAAGCAATAACACCGAGAGGTAGCGGAACTCATCGCCGCTATTTTTGAAGTAACAAGTAAAACAACATTGAGCCCGTACAAAGAGATGGGCCAATAACAACATAACAAGCTTGACCATAAAAATTATAAGCCCAAGAAACAACATAGTTTCACGGCAGCAGTAACCTATATTCAACAGGACACAAGACAATGACATCACTCTACACAAGCCTTAATTTCGGCCTGGGCGAAGACGTGGACATGCTTCGCGACGCCATCCACGACTTTGCCAGCAACGAGATTGCTCCAATCGCTGCTCAAGTTGATCAAGACAATGCATTTCCTAACCACATGTGGCCTGTTTTAGGCGAAATGGGGTTACTGGGTGTAACTGTGCCTGAAGAGTTTGGCGGCGCTAACATGGGCTACCTTGCCCACGTGGTCGCAATGGAGGAAATCTCCCGCGCATCTGCTTCTATCGGCCTAAGTTATGGTGCCCACTCAAACCTTTGCGTTAATCAAATTAACCGTAATGGTAACGATGCGCAGCGCGCAAAATACCTACCTAAACTTGTCAGCGGCGAACATATCGGCGCATTGGCGATGAGTGAGCCTAATGCAGGTTCTGATGTGGTATCAATGAAGCTTAATGCCCGCAAAGAAGGTGACCGTTACATTCTTAACGGCAACAAAATGTGGATCACTAACGGCCCTGATGCTGACACTTTGGTGATTTACGCTAAAACCGATATCGACAAGGGCCCACACGGTATTACAGCCTTCATCATTGAGAAAACATTCAAAGGTTTCAGCACAGCGCAAAAGCTCGATAAATTAGGCATGCGCGGCTCAAACACTTGTGAGTTGGTATTTGATAACTGTGAAGTACCAGAAGAGAACATTCTTGGCGGTCTGAATAACGGCGTCAAAGTGTTGATGAGCGGCTTAGATTACGAACGTGTTGTGCTATCCGGTGGTCCACTTGGGATCATGAATGCCTGTATGGATATTGTTGTACCTTACATTCACGAGCGTGAACAGTTTGGTAAATCAATCGGTGAGTTCCAGCTTATTCAAGGCAAAATCGCTGACATGTACACAGGCATGAATGCTGCAAAATCTTATGTCTACAACGTAGCAAAATCATGCGATCGCGGTGAGACGACCCGTAAAGATGCTGCTGGCGCTATCTTATACAGCGCAGAGCTAGCAACCAAAATGGCACTCGATGCAATTCAGTTACTCGGCGGTAACGGTTATATCAATGAATATGCAACGGGCCGACTACTGCGTGATGCCAAGCTATATGAAATCGGCGCAGGCACCTCTGAAATTCGCCGTATGTTGATTGGTCGTGAACTGTTTAACGAAACAAAATAATCAGCAAAACGCTAATTATCTATACACCAAAAAGCATAACCTAAGCCTTTTTTTAAATGGCCACATTGAAAGTGTTATTGCGAAGCATGGTTGGGAGTTCCCCCCATTGTCTCAGCCATGCTATCGCGCCACTTGACTCATTAAGGATATGAATTGTGACGCAATTGAGCAGCCGTATTAACTCCCGCAGCGATGAATTTAAAGCCAAGCATAACGACATGGCCGCACTCGTCGATGATTTAAAAATCAAACTCGCTAAGATTGAGCAAGGTGGTGGCCCTGTCGCCCTTGAACGTCATCTATCGAGAGGTAAACTGCTCCCGCGCCAACGAGTGGAAAAACTGCTCGACCCAGGTTCGCCATTTTTAGAAATCTCCCAATTTGCCGCCTATGAAGTTTATGATGAAGCCGTTCCAGCAGCAGGCGTAATCGCAGGTATTGGTCGTGTCAGTGGCGTTGAATGTATGATTATCGCCAATGACGCAACCGTTAAAGGCGGCACTTACTACCCTATTACCGTCAAAAAGCATTTACGCGCCCAAGACATTGCCAGTCGCTGTCATTTGCCATGTATCTACCTTGTCGATTCTGGCGGCGCAAACTTACCACGCCAAGACGAAGTATTCCCCGATCGCGACCATTTCGGGCGCATCTTTTATAACCAGGCGCAAATGTCAGCTAAAGGCATTCCGCAGGTAGCTGTCGTGATGGGCTTATGCACTGCTGGCGGTGCTTATGTACCCGCAATGGCAGATGAATCGATTATCGTAAAAGAGCAAGGCACCATCTTTTTAGCTGGACCGCCATTAGTGAAAGCGGCAACTGGTGAAGAAGTCTCGGCAGAAGAGTTAGGCGGCGCTGAAGTGCATACCAAAATCTCTGGGGTTGCCGATCACTTAGCTCAAAATGATGACCATGCACTTGAGCTTGCCCGTAAATCAATTTCTCGCCTTAATCATCAAAAAGAAATTGCCGCGCAATTAAGCCCTGTTAAACCGCCAAAGTTTGATGTTAACGAGCTTTACGGCATTGTCGGCACCGATCTTAAAAAACCATTTGATGTCAAAGAAGTCATCGCCCGTATGGTCGATGATTCAGATTTTGATGAATTCAAAGCCAATTACGGCAACACGCTGGTTTGCGGTTTCGCCCGTATTCATGGCTACCCCGTCGGCATTGTGGCTAATAACGGTATTTTGTTTTCAGAGTCAGCCCAAAAAGGCGCTCACTTTATTGAGCTATGTTGCCAGCGAAAAATTCCATTACTGTTTTTACAAAACATCACCGGGTTCATGGTCGGTAAAAAGTACGAACATGAAGGCATTGCCAAGCACGGCGCAAAAATGGTTACCGCCGTATCCTGTGCAAATGTGCCTAAATTTACTGTGATTATTGGTGGCAGTTATGGCGCGGGTAACTACGGCATGTGCGGCCGCGCATTCGAGCCAACCATGATGTGGATGTGGCCCAATGCACGCATTTCAGTCATGGGGGGTGAACAAGCGGCAGGCGTATTAGCCACAGTACGCCGTGATGGTCTCGCCCGTAAAGGCCAAGAATGGTCTGATGAAGACGAGCAAGCATTCAGAAAACCGATTGTTGAGCAATACGACAAAGAAGGTCATCCGTATCATGCCAGTGCTCGTTTATGGGATGACGGAATCATCGATCCTGCGCAAACTCGTGATGTGGTTGGTTTAGCCTTATCGGCGGCATTAAATGCGCCTATTGAAGACACCAAGTTTGGTGTATTCCGCATGTAATTGCGGATAAATAGGAGCAGATAATGACAAACACAACAGCCATAAAAAATGACTTTCTAAAAAATGATTATCAATACATCCAATGTCAGCTAAACCAAGGTGTTGCTGAGCTAATATTAAACCGTGTTGAAAAGCATAATGCCTTCGATGAAGTGATGATTAGCGAAATGATCAGCGCCATTGAAGCCTTTGCTATCAACAGTCAATGCCAGCAATTGATACTGCGAGCAAACGGTAAAAACTTCAGTGCAGGTGCTGATTTAAATTGGATGCGCAAACAAGCAAAAATGGACTTTGAGCAAAACCTTAGTGATGCCAACGAACTGGCCAAGTTAATGCACGTGCTAGATAAGTTCCCTAAACCGACTATCGTTTTAGTCAATGGTGCAGCCTTTGGTGGCGCACTTGGGCTAATTTGCTGCTGCGATATTGCCATTGCCAATGAACGTGCCAGTTTTTGCTTAAGCGAAGTCAAACTCGGGCTTATTCCAGCAGTGATAAGCCCATACGTGGTTCGCGCAATGGGTAACCGCCAAGCAAGGCGCTACATGCTAACCGCCGAGCGATTTAGCGCAGAGGTTGCATTAACTCATCAAGTTATTCATGAAATAAATGATGACTTAGATGCAGCTGCAAAACCATTTATTGAAGCTTTTAATGGCAACAGTCCTCAAGGTATGGCGTGGGTTAAAACCTTAGTGTCACACCTTGAAGATGGCGTTATTGATGACGCTACCCTCGCCCATACCAGTGAGCAAATTGCTCGCATTCGTGTGTCAGATGAAGGCCAAGAAGGCCTTAATGCATTCTTTGAAAAACGCTCGCCAGCTTGGATAAGCAACCAACAACAAAACGCCAAGACTGATGCACAAGGAGCCAAATAATGTTTACCAAATTATTAATTGCTAACCGCGGTGAAATTGCTTGTCGCATTATTAATACCGCCCGCGCAATGGGCGTTCGCACTGTTGCTTTATATTCCGATGCCGACGCCAATGCCCGTCATGTTGCCATGGCAGATGAGTCATTTCATATTGGTGGCAGCGCACCAGCTGAGTCATACCTTAAAGGCGATTTGATAATCGATATCGCCAAAAAATCAGGTGCTGAAGCGATACATCCAGGTTACGGTTTCTTATCTGAAAACGCAGGTTTTGCTCGCAGCTGTGAGCAAAACGGCATAGCCTTCATTGGTCCAGGCAGCGATGCCATTGACTCAATGGGCAGTAAAAGCGCCGCAAAAATCATTATGGGCGCAGCCAATGTACCGCTAGTGCCGGGTTACCATGGCGATGCACAGGACGACAACACCTTACTTGCTGAAGCAGAAAATGTCGGCTATCCCATGCTGATTAAAGCAGCCTATGGCGGCGGTGGTAAAGGCATGAAAATCGTTGAAAACCAAGCTGAAGTGCTTGATGCGATTAACTCCGCTCGCCGTGAAGCGGCATCATCGTTTGGTAATGACAAACTGTTGATGGAACGCTATTTGCGCCAGCCTCGCCATGTTGAAGTGCAAGTATTTGCCGATACTTTTGGCAACACCATTTACTTATCTGATCGTGATTGCTCAATTCAACGTCGCCACCAAAAAGTGGTCGAAGAAGCACCAGCCCCAGGTTTGTCTGATGCTCTGCGTCAGCAAATGGGTGAAGCCGCTGTTGCTGCAGCCAAAGCGATTGATTATGTGGGCGCAGGTACGGTTGAATTCTTATTAGACACCGACGACAGCTTTTACTTCATGGAAATGAATACCCGTTTGCAAGTAGAGCATCCAGTAACCGAAATGGTCACAGGACAAGACTTAGTAAAATGGCAGTTAATGGTGGCCAGCGGCAGTGAGTTACCCCTTAAGCAAGATGAGGTCAGTATTCACGGCCATTCATTTGAAGTACGTATCTATGCTGAAGATCCCCGTAATGAGTTCCTGCCAGCGGCGGGTAAACTAAACTTCTTACGTGAGCCTGATCAAAACCGTCATGTGCGTATTGATTCTGGTATTCGTGAAAACGACGTCATCAGTAACTTTTACGACCCGATGATTTCAAAATTAATCGTATGGGACGAATCTCGCCCACGTGCGCTGCAGCGTCTGACTCATGCATTAAGCTCATACCAAATTAGCGGTCTTAAACATAACATCGAGTTTTTAGCTAATATCGCTGAGCATCCCGCATTTGCTGAAGCTGATTTTTGCACTGACTTTATCGAACGTTACGCCAGCAGTTTAATTGGTGACGTCACCAATGAGTCGGATAATGCCCTCGCCTTAGCAGGCCTTTATCAAGTGCTTTCTCGTCAAGAGACCGCAAAGGTTAACGCCACCAATAGCGACGACCCATACTCGCCTTGGGGACAAGTCAGTGGCTTTAGGCTCAATAGCGCCAGCGTGCACCATGTAGCGCTACTCGATGATGAGCAAACGTTGCAAAACTTAGTCATTACTGACTTAGGTGATGCTTTACACCTTGGCCTAAACGGTCAAGCGCTCAAGCTTGCTGGTTCCATTGTTGATGACATGTTATTAGCTGAAATTAACGGCCATAAAAGTAAGGTCCCAGTCAGCCATGAAGGTGATGATTTTACTCTTTTCTTACCGTCTGGCAGTTACCACTTTAAAGCGGTTCAGGCACAAGTTGCCGAAGACACAGCAGACAGTGCGGATAAACTAAAAGCGCCAATGAATGGCACTGTGGTCACTCACTTAGTTGAGGTGGGCGATAGCGTCACTGAAGGCCAAGGCTTATTAGTGATGGAAGCGATGAAAATGGAATACACCATTGAAGCGCCATTTGATGGTGTGGTCAGTGAGTTTTACTTCCAAAGCGGCGAACTCGTGACCGATGGTGCTCAGCTATTAAATGTCGAAGCGCTTAATGTCGAAGCTCTGAATGTAGAAGCTGCAGAAAAGGAAGCCTAATGATGAATGCAGCGAGTCTTCCTAACAAAGTCAGTATTTTTGAAGTTGGCGCCCGTGATGGCTTACAAAATGAAAAGGCTGTTAGCACCCAAGATAAACTGACCTTAATTGAGCAACTCGCCGATGCAGGGGTCAAGCGTATTGAAGCCGCCAGTTTTGTGTCGCCTAAATGGGTGCCACAAATGGCTGATTCAGGTGACGTGCTTAAAACTGTCAAGCGTAAACAAGGCGTGGTCTACTCTGCTCTTACCCCCAATCTAAAAGGGCTGGAACTTGCACTTGACGCTGGCGCCGATGAAGTTGCCATCTTTGGCGCGGCATCTGAAAGCTTCAGTCAGCGCAATATCAACTGCTCTATTGAGGAGTCGATAGCACGCTTTGAGCCAGTCATGGCACTGGCTAAGCAAAGAAACATCCCCGTTCGCGGCTATGTTTCCTGTGTCCTTGGTTGCCCTTACGAAGGTGACATTGATATTAACGAAGTCGCTCGAGTGTCTGAAATACTTTACAAAATGGGCTGTTACGAGATTTCACTTGGCGACACCATAGGTGTTGGCACGCCCATTAAAGCCCGTAAGATGGTTGAAGCCGTTGCTAAATTAGTCCCGGTTGAAAAACTGGCGCTGCACTTTCATGACACCTACGGCCAAGCATTAGCTAATATCGCAGCCTGCTTAAGCACAGGCGTTAGCGTGATTGACTCATCCGTTGCAGGCCTTGGCGGTTGCCCGTATGCCAAAGGCGCATCAGGCAATCTTGCTACCGAAGATGTGGTTTACATGCTGCACGGGATGGGCATCGAAACCGGCATTGATTTAACCAAGCTTGCTAAAGCAGGTCAGCTAATAAGCCACACTTTAGGCAGAACAACAGGCTCAAAAGTGGCACAAGCTATTTGCGCAGAATAAACCGTTTTTAGCTAAGTAAGCTTTTTAGCTAATAAACTTTTTTGCTAATAAGCTTTTTGCTAATAAATAGTAAGTAGATAGCAGAACAAATACATCGCGATGGGCATTAATTGCCACTCGCGCAATACAGAAAAGGACAAGATGATGGCAGGACTCAACAAAGTCGTTCACAGTTACGATGAAGCCCTAAACGGCCTCAGTAATGATATGACCATTATGGTCGGCGGTTTCGGATTATGTGGCATTCCAGAAGGTCTGATTAATCACATGGTCAAAATGGGTGTCACTGGATTAACCGCTATTTCAAATAATGCCGGTGTGGATGACTTTGGTTTAGGCTTGCTACTAAAAGAGCGCCAAATTGCCACGATGATCGCCTCTTATGTTGGTGAAAATGCCACTTTTGAGCAACAAATGTTGTCTGGTGAACTTAATGTCATCTTAACGCCACAAGGCACGTTAGCTGAAAAGATCCGTGCTGGCGGCGCAGGTATCCCTGCCTTTTTCACCGCTACTGGTTACGGCACACCGATTGCTGACGGTAAAGAAACCCGTGAAATCAAAGGCCGTCATTACGTGCTTGAAGACTCATTGACCGCTGACTTTGCCCTTGTTCGAGCTTGGAAAGCTGACACCATGGGTAACTTAATCTTCCGTAAAACCGCAGCGAACTTTAACCCTATGATGGCGACTGCTGGCAAAATCACCGTGGTAGAAGCTGAAGAAATTGTGCAGCCAGGTGAGTTAGACCCTAACCATATTCATACCCCAGGTATTTACGTTGACCGCGTAATTCAAGCAAGTTTTGAGAAGCGCATCGAACAACGTACTGTCAAACCAAACGCAGCGGCAGCAAAATAAGGAGCAAGACATGGCATTATCAAGAGAACAACTTGCTCAACGTGTAGCCCAAGAAATGCAAGATGGCTTTTACGTTAACTTAGGTATCGGTATTCCGACCTTAGTGGCTAACTATATTCCTGAAGGCATGAGCGTGATGCTGCAATCTGAAAATGGTTTATTAGGTATGGGCGAGTTCCCAACTGAAGACAGCATAGATGCAGACCTTATCAATGCAGGTAAGCAAACCGTTACTGCTGTTGATGGCGCATCGTTTTTCTCATCGGCAGAAAGCTTTGCGATGATCCGTGGCGGCCATGTTGATTTGACCGTACTCGGCGCATTTGAAGTCGATGTAAATGGTTCAATCGCCTCATGGATGATCCCAGGCAAGTTAATTAAAGGCATGGGCGGCGCCATGGACTTAGTGGCTGGGGCTGACAATATTATTGTCACCATGATGCATGCTGACAAAAAAGGTAACTCTAAGTTACTGCCTTTATGCGAGCTGCCTTTAACGGGTTATGGCTGCATTAAACGCGTGATGACAGACTTAGCCTTTATGGAAATCAAAGACGGCGCATTCCACTTGTTAGAGCGTGCCCCAGGAGTGTCGGTTGAAGAGATCCAATCTAAAACTGCCGGTAAGTTAGTGGTGCCAGAGCATGTACCAGAAATGGTGTTTTAACTTCTAGCCAAAAGTTAATGTGTTGGCCTTTTTAAAATCAAAAGCGAGCTTCATTGGAGGTTCGCTTTTTTGTTGGTGATTGGCAATTCAATTACTCAGAAAGATTAAGAGATGCCAAACTGCGTTTGGATTGATTGAGGTTTAAAAGGTTAACGTCGTGGCGCTTCGCCCACACCAGACGAAAGGGAAACAACAGCATTTCCCTTTTCGATATCCCTTGCCGCTCCAACGAAGTGTTTTTCCTCTGACTAACTAAGCCAATTCACTACCGCCTCAGATTCGCCATCCTTGGCTCAACTGAGGCTATGTCGGCATCCTGCCTCCAACACGTGAATTGACTTAACGTCATCGGACACTTCGAATGGAGATTGTTGAATCGGCGAGCTTATTTAAAGTTGAAAATGCGTTTGAAAACACTCAGTAAATGTAGATCCATTTGATCGAATAGGAATAGAATAGCCTCATACCTAAGCATTTAAGGAATAAGAAATTTATGGGTAAAAGTAGTAAAGCTCAAATGGATACAATGTTAAATTTACTAAAGTGGTTCGCTTTTGCAGGAATACTAATAGCAGTAGTAATGATAGCTTTCTACTTCTGGCATATAAGAGGACCTATTTCTCATAATCAAAATGATTGGGCATCTTTAGGTACATTTTTCTCAGGTATTTTTTCTTTTTTAGGTGCTATTGGCACTGTAGGTGTAATGCTATTAGGAATTAAGCAATTTAAAATCCAACAAGAGCAAATCGCTTCTCAAACTGAAAGGCAGGATACGTTCGAAAAAAAGCAGGATTATAAGTGGGAAAAAGAAAATGAAATGCTAAGGTTTCAAAAGTATCAAATGCACTTTAATCAATTTGATAACCTACTAGTCAACATAGAAAAAGAGCATTCAATTTCATTTAAAAATAGAGCAGGATTATACTTTGAAATATTCCCTTCTAATAGCTTTGAAAACTGCAGCTTTTTACCTGAAATGTCTAACTCTGCATTCTCTAACACAGAATCTAACCTAATCTGGTTACAAAAAAAAATAGAGGAATACAACCAAACGCCTAATGCTAAAAATTTCAGAGAAGTTAATTATGCAATCAAATCTTTAACAGAAATGCTTGATGTATCTTTCGAAGATACTGCCCAAAATAAAATCCTCGACTTGGACTCAAAAAACTATTTACCACATATCATTTCTACAATTGACTTAATGAATAAAATTCGTTCATTCAGTGGATTAAAACTAAACAAAGAATATGACCTTTTAGATTTTAACTTGAGATTTTTCAATAATAAAGTAATGCATTATGACTCTGGATTATACAAAAGTGGGCATAGTGGAAATTTCCTTAATTTGATTGTTTTAATCAGTGAAGCTATTTATCACAATCCTACGGAACATCCAGCCCTTTACGCTATCACCTCAAAAATATACTCATCAAAAGAAATCAATTTGAATGAAAATTTTTATCGACAAGCAAAATTTGATGAACTAAAAAAAGCAATAATAGAAAGTCAATTGGAATTGACAGAAGTAGAAGTATTGATTGAACATTTAGATAAATATTTGAATGATTGAATTTTTGCTAATAGTGAATATGAAGTTTAAACAGATTACAGCAAACTTTCTTTTCCGAATAAGTGGGGTCAGAGTCTGACGAATCCCCACGAAATAATTATTAGAAACAACAAGATATTG
>NZ_JAJGZS010000041.1:0-33550 GCF_020806285.1 Shewanella sp. 10N.7 | reverse complement strand
TATGAGGTGATAATATCACCTCTAACTAGGTGGCCAAATTAACTATGCCACTACACTTTAACGAGAAAGAGACATATAACTACAGATAAGCTCGGCTGATTATTATATTCTATTCACAATATAGAAAAGCATAATGCCTCAGGAAGCGCGATTATAATGGAACTACAGCAATCACTCAGCCTTTTATTTACCATGTTCATACTAGCAATAGTTCCAGGCCCTGTTGTATTTGCGATAATTTCACGTTCTTTCTCTCATGGTTTAATGCCAGCAATGCAATTATTTCTCGGGGTACTCATCGCTGATTACCTATTTATCTGTATTGCGCTATTTGGCCTTACAGCACTTGCCAGTGTTATGGGCTCTGCATTTATTATTATCAAATATTGCAGCGCCGCTTATCTGTGCATTTTAGGCTTTCAGCTTATTAATGAGAAACCACAAGCAGCTCAAATTGCAGATATAGGAGAACATAATAATTTCAAAGGGATAAAAAATACCTCAACAGGCTTAATGATAGGACTAAGTAATCCCAAGGCTATTATATTCTACATTGGGTTTTTCCCTGCATTTGTCCCCTCAACCAATATTAGTGTCAACGATGCCTTGATCGTTATGAGCATCGCAACGATTGCCTTTGGAAGTATTAATCTTTGTTATGCATTAATGGCGGTGAAAGCGAGGAAAGTATTTAAATCAGCAAAAGCCAATCGCGTGATTAACCTAATAGCCGGAAGCATCATGATAATAGCGGGAATCTTAATAGCACTTAATATATAACAAAATCATCCTCAAATAACTAAAATTCTTTTTTAAAATGTGAAACTATTTACTTTAGTTTTTCCTTATGTATACAGCGAAAATCCTTATTCAAACTGCAAAAATAACTCCAACTCCTAGCGACATCCACACGGTCAATTTACATATCAAATTTGCTTATATAGTAGAGTTTATATGTTGCAAAAAGGATTTATTGTTAATAAATGGTTTGAATATCATTGTTTCACCCACTCATATGTTGCATAACTTGCACTTAATCTACTGTATATAAATAAGTCAATTACCTTTCTTATTGCTCGCGCTAAAATAAGTCTTTAACTAGACTTAATTATCTATAGGGTTACCAATGATTGTAGAAGTCAAAGTACATTGCAGTCACTGTAAAGAACACCTAATGACAAACAATGAATACTACCCTGGTCGTTTCACTGATTGTGAGTGTCCAAGTTGTCTTACAAGATGCGAGTTTACTCAAAGTATTCAAGAAATGGTGTCTGTATCAAAATGGTACAAACCATTGAGTTGGGGTAAGCGAGTTCCTCTAACTGAAATTAAGTCATAATTTAAAGATTTTAAATTGGTTCAATCGTTGTTCAGGTATTGTTAGCTATAGTTAGCTTTCGATAATAACACTTTGATAAAAGTTAATTGGTGATGACACTTTGGTAAGAGCTTATTGAGCTAGGCTAAATTTACTCAGCTTAATCTGTAAATCAGAGCCATTTTAAAAGAGCTATTTTAAAAGAGTCATTATCCACTCTTGCTCGCTCAGTAAAAGTAAACTGTGAGTATGCAACGTCATTTAATACCTTGATTTATCCGTTACATTTTGGAGTTCAATATGCAAATTCAATCGTCAGTTAGTACTCAACAAGTTAATGATGCAAGTGCAACTAATACGAGTATTACACCAGCAGAAAGTGCCAGTATTGCAACTTCAAAATCAAGTGCAAGTGCATCTCAAGTTGATAGCGTAAATTTAAGTGCTCAAGCTATAGCGTTATCTAACCAAGCCGCAACAATACCTACCCAAGCAGCTCAGGCCAAGCAAACTAATTCTACTTCCTCTGAAGATGGTACCCAACCATCATTACCCAATGATGGAGAAAAAGTAGAAAACTATGTCCACTACAAAAAGGCTCAAGCTCAATATCAGTTCTATTCTGACTTAGCGGGTGTTGCTAATGGCAGCGATAATTCGATGAGTGCGACATCTGCGTATATGGTGAAAAATAACGATGATGCAAGAGCCGCCACCGTGCAGGCAGCCAACATGAACAACCAGCAAAATATGTTAGATACTTATATGCAAACCACTCAAAGTATTAATGAAAGTGTGTGAAGTGATAATTAATAACATTGATATAAAACATTCCCATCAACTCAGTCATTGTTATGTAACAAGCAGTAAAAAATAAGCGTCTTTATTATATGAATACTCAATAGGCTGTTATTATTGCGAATAACAGCCTATTTTTTATTAGTTGATGTAATACTTTCATCTAAATGAGTACAAAATGAAGTTAAAAATACTAGCAGGGATTGCATTACTAAGCAGCTTTTCAACTCAAGCCGCTTGGTGGATTGAACCTACCGATTTACCTCTTCGCGCCGACATTCAACTCTTAGCTGATACAGGCATTATTCTTCAGCCTGTTACTACATTTCCATTAATGTGGTCAGGGATTAAGTCTGATCTTGATAACGCAGCTGAAACCCCGATGTCAGTGCATCAAAAAGATGCCTTTCATCGCGTCATGCGTGCCTACAACAAAGATCATAAAGCGGTGAACTTAAGCGCAGGTCTCTCTGGTGCCAATGAACAAGCACGCTTTATTGGTTACGGTAATGATTACCGTGATAAAGCTGAAGTTGAATTCACGGCAGAAGTCACTCAAGACTGGTTCAGCGGACGTTTAGCGGCAAGCTACCATTACGATGCCATCGATGGTAATGAATCACGCCTTGATAACAGTTTCGCAGCGGTAAAACTCGGCAATTGGATTGTTACCGGTGGCGCAGTACAGAAGTACTGGGGGCCAGGCTGGGATTCAGGTTTAATTCAAACGACAAACGCTAGACCTATGCCTGGTGTGACATTTTCAAGAAACAACAGTAATGCCTTTGAGACGCCATGGCTTAACTGGATTGGCCCATGGACGTTCACTACCAGCTTTAGTCAAATGGAAAGCGATCGTTATGTCGCTGATACTCAACACTGGGGCGCACGCGGTACCTTTAAACCTATTTCAAAGTTAGAAGTTGGTTTTTCATGGACTATGCAGTGGGGCGGTGAAGGCTACGGAAATAGCTTATCAGACTGGTGGGATGGCCTGACAAATGGCGGCGTTGATGAAGGTGATGAAGTCAATGGTCAAGAAAACATGCTTGCGGGATATGATTTTAGATGGTCAGATACCGCATGGGGCGTGCCTTATGGCATTTATTACGAACGCATCCATGAAGATTATCACAATGGTAAAAACAAACTGATCAATGCGTCTAACATGGGCGGTGTTGATATTTACATTGCTGATTTAAGCACCCGTTTTTTTGCAGAATACTCTGATACTGCAGCATCATGCGGCTTAGAATCTGATGTGTACAACTGTATGTACGAACACGGTTTTTATCAAAGCGGCTATCGATATTATGGTAGAAGTTTAGGTAGCACTTACGATAACGATTCGCGTGTTGTGGTGTTAGGCGGCATTACTCAACTTGAACATGGCCAAAGCCTAAGCACTAAGTTCCGTTATGCTAAATTAAACTTTGATGGTGTAGATACTTCTAGACCTGAAGGTGGGAACCCAATATCACCTGGCCGATATGAACGCTTATACCAAGCTGATGTTAGTTACCATCGTCCATTTTACGAAGGTAAATTAAAAGTCGGCGGTACTGTGGGCTATAGTGAATACCCTGAAATTGACACCAGTAGCGATTGGGAAACCACTTTCTACGCTGGTTGGGAACGTGATTTCTAAGCAGTAAAAGTTTATAAGTGATTGAACATTAGCCCATCAAACTTGATGGGCTTCTTTTATTTATAAGCAAAAATTTACAACCTGCTTTATAGCCCTTTATCTTCCCACTGCTGCTTTTTACGGTAAATCGTTGAAGGACTTACATCTAACAATGCAGCAGCTTTTGGGATATTGCCATCACATTGCTCTATCGCTGTTTCAATAGTGATTTTTTCTGTTAGCCAAAGAGGTTGAATATCTTCTGCTGATCCGATGACATCAACGGGTTCAGCAAGTGCAACAGCAGAACTGCTCACGTTACTCTGACTCGCACTTGTATTGCCCCCAATAGCCGCATCATCTGCGGTAAGTGAACCATCACCTATCAATTCTTGCGATTTGGCATTAATCTCTGTGACAGTGGAAATAGCAATCGGGTTCACTTGCGACTCGCTTTTAGAATCAAGTTTAGCTTGCGATAATGCCGCAGTTACCTGTGCAGGTAACATGTTAATTGCCACCTCATCAGCAATATTAAGTACTACGACCTGACGGATGACATTTTGCAGTTGGCGCACATTACCCGGCCATGAATACTGGGTAAAACACCTTTCAACTTCTGAGCTGAAACGTTTAAATGTTTTTCCTTCTTCTTTGCTATATTGTTTGAGCAATTTTTTAGCAATAGAAATCACATCTTTACCGCGCTGGCGCAGTGGCGGTAATTCAATAGGAATGACATGAAGGCGATAGTATAAGTCTTCTCTAAAACGGCCATCTTGCACTTCTTTCCATGGGTCACGATTTGTTGCGCTGATAAATCGCACATCGACTTTTTCTTCTTTATTGCCGCCCACACGTTGAAATACACCAGTCTGAATAAAGCGCAGCAGTTTGCTTTGTAGCTCTAAATCCATCTCACACAATTCATCAAGAAATAACGTCCCACCATCAGCACGAGTTGCCGCGCCGTCTCGATGACTTACTGCTCCAGTAAAGGCTCCTTTGGTGTGACCAAAAATTTCACTTTCAATCAAATCTTTTGGAATTGACGCACAATTAAGCGCAATAAAAGGCTCTTCAGATCTGATCCCCGCTTCATGAATTGCTTGGGCACAAACTTCTTTACCGGTGCCACTTTCACCAACGACAAAAACTGATGCCTTACTATTGGCAACACAATCAATCGTGTTATACACCGTTTGCATAGCCAGAGAATCACCAATAAAACCATGGAAATTAGTTTTAGGAAGGCTGTTTTCATAATTAGACACTAATGCCAATAAGTCTCTTTGCTTCAAAGCATTACGTACGGTTATTGATAACCTTTTACTGTCGAAAGGCTTTATCAAAAAATCAAACGCCCCCGCTCGCATCGCATCAACGGCTAAATCAATCGTGCCGTGAGCAGTAATCATAATCACTGTAATATTGGGGTATTCTTTTTGCACCTTAGTCAAAATATCCATACCCGACATGTCCGGTAATTTGATATCCAGTACTAATAAATCAGGCTGTTTACGCGCTAATTCTTTTAATGCATCTTCGCCAAAATTAACATGGGTCACTTCCGCGCCTTCTGCGCAAAGGTACTCACTGTATAACGCACCTAATGACATACTGTCTTCTACAAGAATGGCACTAAATCCCATGTGATAATTCCTTTTGGTATTCAACTATATTATTCATCGGTTTCTATTTTAAACCTTTGCTTAATTTCAGATAAACTTTGTTCGGATACGCTAAATATTTGTTCAAATAACGCCGATAGTGGTTCATTGCTTGTTCTAGAAGCCGCTTCTAACTGTGTTGCCACTTCAGATAATTTCTGCGCGCCAAAACTACCTGCACTGCTCTTAATAGTGTGCACTTGGTCTTCGATCTCGTCACGGTTTCCATCTGGAGTGAGCGCTTTTAAGGTGTCAATTCGCATTAACGTTTCGCCATAAAAAACCTTCATCATTTTAGCCAAGCTCGCTTTACCTACCGCTTGTTCTAATTCATCAAAAACCCGTTGATTTAATAATGTATTATCAGTTGCACTGTCATCTTGAATCTCAGCCTTGTTTTCAGAGACTTCATCGCCGATACCATCAGTCACATTATCACTAAGTTCATTGCTGGCAACAGCCATATCTATATCTGAGCCTGAGTCTATTTCTAAATCACCGCCTGTATCAGAGCCAGCATCAGCAAGCGTAAATTGCATCCCCATTGTCATAACGCTGTCTTGTTTTACCTGACCAAGCCAATGACTCACACCAGAAATCAAATCAGATTTGTTAACCGGTTTACCAATACAATCCAGCATACCTACCGCTTTACAAGCAGCAATTTCTTCACTAAAGACATTGGCCGTCATCGCTAATACGATTTGTTCAGGCTTATGGGCTAAGATTTTTTGGCAAGCTTCTAGTCCATCCATTTCAGGCATTCTGATGTCCATCAAGATCAAGTCAAATTCTTGTTTCAGCGCGAGTTTAACTGCTTCAACGCCATTATTAGCGTAAGTCATCACAGCGCCTTCATTAGTCAGCATAGTCCCAGCAACCATTTGGTTTGCAGGACTATCTTCGGCCAATAATATGCGGCAACCGTCAGGTAAGGTGGCAATTTTCTCTAATGGTTTTTCATGAGTATTATCAGCCGTTGCGCCTTTAATTAAACTCAATAACATTGCACGGCTTAATGGTTTGCTTACTGACTCTTCAATACCTAATGCAGAAATAAGCGTTTGAGCATCATTATTCACTCCTGAAGATAAAGCTGAAATATACCCAGACTCAAATAAATAGTCGCTACGCAGTGAAGTAACTTCTTTTTCTTGTGCGGCTAGTAAACAAGTATCATCCAACATCACTAAATCAAAACGGCCACGGATTCGAGCGTTTTTAAACACTGAGCTAACCTGGTGTTCGTATTTAGTCTCAACACCATATTGACTATATTGTTTCTTAATCAACTTACATACCGTTTCATCAGGGTGGAGTAACAGCACTCGAGGGTGTTCTGGTAATCTGACATTATGGTTTGTCGCTTGACTAGACTCATCTAAAAGAACAGAAAGCGTAAACTGACTGCCCTCTCCTAACTTACTGGTCACTGAAATTGAACCGCCCATCATTTTTGCCAGTTCAGAACAAATTGCCAAGCCTAATCCTGTACCTGCATAACTCGTAGTATGAGTGTCATGAACTTGTGAGAACTCACGGAATAGTTTCTCTTGTGATGCTTCACCAATACCAATACCTTGGTCTGTCACGCGACAGCATAATTCCACTTTGTCATTACCACGATTAGGGATCCACACTTCAACTGAAATACAACCATGGGTCGAAAACTTAATCGCATTATCCACTAAGTTCTGAACGACTTGCCTAATTCGCTGCGCATCCCCCACCAGCATTTGCGGCACATTACGATTAATATAACTGGCTAAATGCACGCCTTTATCGTGGGCTTTATGGGATAAAATTTGCAGTACCTGAGCAACAAGCTGATCAGGCTCAAATTCTTTGGGATCTAACACCATTTGACCCGCTTCAATTTTAGAAAAATCAAGTATGTCATTAATGGTGCTGAGTAATACCGAACCCGCTTCTTTAGCAGTTCGCGCATACATGCGCTGACCTTTTTCAAGGCTGGAGTCCAACAGCAAATCAACACTGCCTAAAACAGCATTAAGCGGCGAGCGAATTTCATGGCTCATGGTTGCCAAGAAACGAGATTTCGCTTTACTGCCTTCCTCCGCTTGCTCTTTAGCTTGGCGTAACTCTTCCTCTTTGGTTTTTTGCTCTGAAATATTACGTAAAAATGCGGTGTAATACATTTCATCACCTAGCTGAATTGGAATCACCCTTAATTCAACTGGGAACTCGTCGCCCGCTTTATTATGTGCAGGGACTTCTATTCGATTATTCAATACAGGGCCTTCACCGGTCTTACGATGATGGTCCATGCCATTTTTATGCGCCTTATGAAAGCCATCTGGGATAATGAGGTCTTCTAGTAATTCGCCTAGTGCTTCTTCACGTTCATAACCAAATAGTTTTACCGCAGCAGCGTTAAACTCTTCTACACGGCCGGCAATATTAATGGTGATTAATGCATCATGACTGGCTTCTAAGGTCGCTAAATGAATTGACTGAGTTCTTGCTGCTGAAGCTTGCTCCTTTTTAAGCTCAGAGACGTCTTTTATAAACCCGAGGAACAACACTTGACCATCAATTTCCATTTTGGAAATTGATAACTCAATAGGAAATAAGTGGCCATCTTTATGTTGAGCTTGTAACTCTCTACCTCGACTGAAACCGATTATTTTTGCATCGCCACCATTTAAATAGTCTTGAATGTAACCGTCATGCATAAAACGATCAGCCATCGGCATTAAAATCGACACATTCTCGGAGATTAACTCATCTTTCTGATAACCAAATAATTTACTGACAGCTTTATTAACTTCATTAATCACACCATCTACATCAATAATAACAAACCCATCAGCTGCAGAATCTAGAATGGTATTTAGGCGAACATTGGCACCTTTTAAATCGTGTCGTTCTTCATCTACGGTTTTTAGCATTTCATTAAATGCATTGGTGGTATCGGTAATATCTTGAGTACCAGGTTCATCCACCTGCACTCCCATTTCACCATGCAATACTCTTTTTGAAGCATGCTGAATATTAAATACATGCTTAATTAAGCGTAAGCCTTGAAACCAAGACAAAATAGAAATCAGAATAATAACCAGCAGCATCAGAGCACTATATTTCATTGCAACACTGACAACACTGTCATCAAATTCTTCAGTGTTGACCATCAGTTTAATTTCAACCCCAGTTCCATTATTGGACTGTGCTTCCACTAAAACTAAATCCTCAACATTTACTGGATCAGTAGATTCGAGTAACTCAAAAATACCTTGGTTATTTCTTTGGGCAGCATAAAGTCGGTTGTCGCCATTAAATACTTGAACAGACTCAATATGGCTGATGTGATGTTCTTCTAAAGATTGCTTAAGCAGTAATATAGATTGGCGTGGATTATTGACATCAACACTATTGGCCACTAAAACGGCAGACAAGTGACCTTGTTGTTGAATTTCAGTTTGATTGGCAATTTGGATTACTCCGAGGCTGTTAAAAATCAGCAGCAAAAGTAAAGCCGCTTGCATTAACCCAATTGCGATAATGGCTTTTAATCTAAAAGACAAATTCCTTCTCCTAATGCCGCTTGAAAACCTATCCATGTTATTGAGAAATAACCACTATAAATCCAATATAAAGCATGCCACAACTCACTATGGAACACCTCGTTGCATTTTGCAAAAGTTAATTTGCAAAATGAAAATACGCAATATTGCATATTGCGAATAATCGAATATAACTTTGATAATCAACAACAAATAAATTTGGGAACATAAATTGCTTTATCTCACTATACCTCTTTATTTTTAGGAAACAGCTATGCAAAATGCAAGTGCTCCTGCAAAAAGAATGTCGATTTTATTAGTAGAAGACACTTTTAGTGAGCGTTATTACATTGCTAGCCTCATACAGAGCTTTCAGCCAGAAGGCGTAGAGTTCATCATCACTCAATGTGAAGATGGGCTAACTGCGTTTGATACTTGTAAATTGCATCACTTTGATTTAATCATCAGTGATTGGCGCATGCCTAATATGAGTGGTGTAGAGCTATGTAAACGCTTAAAAGAGGCCAATAATCCTGCATTTTTCTTATTACTTACCGGAAATGATAAAACTGAGGACATGGTTTACGCCATGGAAACAGGCGCTGACGACTACATAACAAAGCCGTTTCTCGCCTCTGTTCTTAAAGTAAAAATACTTGCTGCAGTAAGGTTAATACAAGCCAAAAAGTTAATTATTGATAGTAAGCTTGAACTCGAATCAATACTCAGCCAAAAACAAACAGAACTCAAACAAGCCGCAGCACTGCAACAATCTTTATTACCCAAAGATAACTTGATATTTGATAACTGGGAAATTCAACATTATTTTGAACCAGCAGCAGAACTGGCTGGTGACATTTTCCAATGTTTTAGAATTTCTGAAGACTGGATAGGCTTTTATGTCATTGATGTATCAGGTCATGGGGCGCCTTCAGCAATGTTGAGTTTTACCTTGGCACAAGGATTATCTCCGCAGCGAATGGACTGGCAACTCCCACCAGAAATCTTAATGCAACGGTTAAATCTGTTGTTTGACGACCCTGCCAATTTAGGCCAATTCGCCACTGTCATTATCGGAAAAATTAATACTCAAACGCACACAGTACAAATGTGTAGCGCTGGTCACCCTATGCCATTTTTACTATCTAAACTCGGTGTTAACACTCTTGAAATCCCATCGGGCCTCCCTATTGGGATAGACAATAATAGCCAATATAAAAGTGCTGAATATCAACTCAACTCAGGTGAACAGTTATTACTTTTCTCTGATGGCGTTTATGAAGTTAGCCACCCCTTACACGGCATGTTTGGCTTAGAACGATTTAAACAGCGTTGTTTAGAAGCCAAAGCAATGCCGGCGCATCAACTGCTTAAGCATCTTATATATGTGCTTAATCTTTGGAAACAGAATGACCCCCAAGATGATATGTCTTTACTGCTTTTTTCAGCACCTTAATATCTATTACTGATAGTAATCATATGGATAAATACGATGCCTTAAATAGATTGTTCTAAGGTTCTATCTGAGATTAAAGAAATCGAGAATGAAATGAATGAAAACTGAACATAATGACTCTAAGGTAAATAACTAAACTTTAACCAGCAAAGTCAAAATGAAAAATTGCTACATCGGCTTTTAAGGATTAATTATGAATAGCTTACAAATGAATACATTATCAATGAATGCAAAACCAATGGATAGCTTGCAGATAAATATTGCTTTAAACGAAATGACACCAGAGCAAGTTTATGACGACATTGAAGCCTTTTTCATTGTTAATAATATTGATTCACAGCAAAGATTTAAGCTCATGTTATGTATTTTAGAGTCGGTTAATAACGTGGTTCAGCATTGCCCTGAAGATGCAGAAATTGTCACGGTGATGCTACAAAACCATCAAGATAATATTGTCATTGATATATTGGACAATACCAAATATGTAAAACTATCAACGCCCCAAAAGTGTCCAGAAATCACCCAGCCCAATGGCCGTGGCTTGTGGATAATGGAGCAATGGATGGATCAAATCGAAAAGCAAGCCACAGTGCTTGGAACACATTTAAGGCTTTCTATGCAAAAGCAGCCAGCCTAATACTGTTCTAAAACTTGTTCCATAGTGCTGTACTAGTGCTGTACTAGTGCTGTATTAGTGAGATATTAGTGCTGCTGTTTTTACAATAGTTTAGGCCAGAATCTGGACTCGAGACTAAGAGCATAAAGTGATGCACTCATTAGTTTTGCTGATATCGTTTTGTCAGTATTTGAGATGACAAGAACCGAAATAGCGTTTTATATGAACTGACTAATTAACCATGTTTGTAAGGTCATTTAGACATAGGCAAAATTAGCATCAAATGGTTTATTGACCGTATAGAGAACTTTATTAACATTCAACCTAACTCATTTCTGGACATAAATGATTTAGAGCTTCGGCCTGAAAATGATTATTGTCATTAGGAAAAGTATAGTAATTTAATATGCGGTAACGCCGCCATATGGGGCGCACAATGCATGGCTAAACTTAGCGCAAGCCAAGCATTTTACGTCCAATTGCCATCATGGTCTTGTTAGTTGCCATTTACTTGTAGAGCAGAACAAACATTAGAATTATTGATACAACGGGTAAACACGTTAAATTAATAAAACTCCAATATTGCTTTTGGAACAGAGAGTACACTCCGAGACCAAGATGTAGGCAAGTGATAACACTACATACAGTCGCACTAATTATAAGCTTAAGTGTATGTTCATCATCAGAAAATAATAATATCGAAACGAAACATGCTGGAAGAATAATTATTAATTCAGCCCAAATGGCATGAGAATTATTTAAAAATTTTATATAACTCTGAGCTAGATTCATCATACGGCAACTAAAAGTTTATTATATAGCTGCTCGATAATCTTCCGGCTAAAATTCAACTTAGCAGCAACCATACCAAGCCAACCGACTGTTTAATATTGATAAAATAAAGTTAAAGACCAATTTTATTAACACCAAATCCACAAAAGTGAGCGTCTTGATGTAGAGGTCTCTACAACCTTTTATCAACCATCGTAAATTCAATAAGTTATCAGGAAAGTAGAAGTTTATCGAGCATAAAATATCCGCTTTTGCTCACTTTACTTAAGAGTCATCAGCGTAAAATTGTAACTGTGTATCTATCTAGTACTTTATAGTCAGATCTCAGTGCCCAACACATTAGAAAATATAAGGCGCTATTGCAGTTCCCTGACACATAAATTTTCCCGCTAAAACATAATGGGGCATAAACGAGTTACCAGCACCAACTTTGTACTTCATCAGTATTGGCTCTGTTAATGAGAGTCGTCACTTCAATCTAATCCATTGCCTGCCGCAGGCTTTTGTGCAGATACAGCTGCGAGACGCTACAAGTACGTCCATGTAAGCTCTGCCAAAACATCCATGTTTTGGAAGCTCGCTGCTGCATCTACACTGGGTTTATTGTCTCTTCGATTTGACTGCATTGGTGATAATTTAAAGAGCTAAAGCTAGTAGTTCTTGCATTTAAAAGACTCTATTTGAATTGAGGACGCAGAGAAAATAGCGTGAGCCTGACAGGACGTCAGGCTAGCTTTCGCGGTGCAGGGATGCACCATCGGAAGCGTTAGCATTTTCGAATAAGGCCGAAGCAGTAATCAAACGAAGTCTAAAGCTGGGTCAATCCCCGTTGAAAACATGCGCTTTTCAGCATTTTTCGTTGGGGCAGCAAGGTGTTCCAAGAGGGAATTGCTGTTGATACCCTTTTGGTCTGGTGTGGGCGAAGCGCCACGACTTTGATTTTTAAATGTTAACTTCAAAATTTGAAACACATTTTAGGGCAAAAATGAGTTACCAGCATCTGCTTTGAAAATAATGATGGGTGTCTTAATTGTTTTAATTGCCTTAGTAAAGCAACCCGCTTCGACGACTTTATTGAAATAGCGTATTGCACGTAGATGATCCAACAGGCTTCCCCATCAAATAAATATCTGAGTAATTATCACCACCCATTATTGTCTTTAAAGCAATAGTGATTGGTGTTTTTCCATATATATAACCTGATTAAAACAAGTAATAATTGGTTTAACTTAAACATTGCAACTATGACCTTGTTGCAGCGTGATACAGACTGGACGTTAATTGTGCTTTGCAGGCAAAAGAAACCACCTTCACGTTTATGATGGAAACTAATTTATGATGACTTGGCACGGTTTTGCCGCTAGCAACTATTACAACCTAGTGAAACATGTACTGCTACACAAAGAACTACCGTTTGAAGAAAACCTAATTTACGGTGGTAGTGATAAGTTAATGGCAATTAGTCCTGCCGGCAAGGTCCCTGTGGTCACAACGGCTGAAGGCCTTCATATTTCAGAGTCGAGTGTGATTTGTGACTTTATTGAAGAGACGTACCCTGAGAGCCCTCTCTACCCTGTCAATGCCACAGAGCGAGCGGTTGTGCGTCAAATTATGAAAATAGCAGAGCTTTATTTTGAACTACCAAGCAGACGACTAATACCTTATGCATTGTCAGGCACCGCAGCGCCAGAAACGGTTAAAGCGGAAGTTCGCCAAGTATTAAACCGTGGAATAACAGCCTTAAGTCGCTTGTGCCAGTTTTCACCTTGGATAGCAGGTGAACAATTCACCATGGCTGACATCTATGTTTATTACGTAAACACCATCGTTAGCGCTTTTGGTTCTAGCCAACTTGATTGGGACGTACTTGCAGAAGTGCCTGGTATGAAAGATTGGAACGCTTCAATGAGTCAGTCCGCCATTGCTCAAAGCGTTGAGGCAGATCGCCTGGCAAACATGCCCGAGTTTCTCCAAAAGGTAAAAGCTCAGTTTCAAGCAGCAAATGCTGAATAGTGCTTAGCGATAAAAACAACCAATACTAAAATATTACTTAAATTAATTACCAACAAATTACGGCCAATACAATCACGTTATTGGTTCAACGAATTTAGTTATTTGCAGGAGCAAAACGGCATGAAAGATACCAACATTCAACTGACTTCAACAATCAGCCAAGATAATAAATTAACCCTGGCTTTAAAAGACATCGAGATGCCACAACCTTCTGCCGATGAAGTGGTTATTCGCATTGAGGCAGCACCATTGAACCCGTCAGATTTAGCCGTTTTGTTCAGTGCTGCTGATATGACAACTGCGGCTGAATCAGGCACAAAGCAAAGCCCTGTCATTACAGCTGATGTTCCCGCTAAATTCATGCCTGCGGTTAAAACCCGAGTGGGTAAGGCAACTCCAGTTGGCAATGAAGGTGCTGGAACTGTAGTGGCCGCAGGTTCATCGCCTGCGGCACAAGCATTAATGGGTAAGACTGTTGCAGTGATTGGTGGTGGAACTTATCGTCAATTTATATGCGCTAATGTGCAAAGCTGTTTAGAGTTAAAACAAGGCACTACGGCTAAAGAAGGCGCATCTTCTTTTATTAACCCACTTACCGCATTAGCGATGGTTGAAACCATGCGCGCTGAAGGCCATAAGGCCATCATTCATGCGGCAGCTGCGTCTAACCTTGGTCAAATGTTAAACCGTATTTGTATTGCCGATGGCGTCGATTTAATTAACATCGTACGTAAAGCAGAACAAGAAACGCTGTTGCGTGATATGGGCGCAAAATATGTTGTTAACTCAAGTAGTGATACCTTTCTTGCTGACTTAACTGCAGCAATTATTGAAACGGGTGCAACGATTGCGTTTGACCCCATTGGTGGCGGTCAATTAACCAGTGATATTCTTAACTGTATGGAAGTTGCTGCGGCGCGTGATATGACAGAGCACAGCGTATATGGCTCAGACATTTTCAAACAAGTTTACATCTATGGCGCATTAGACCGTAGACCTATTACGCTAAATCGTAACTTCGGTTTTGCATGGGGTATCAATGGGTTCTTGTTATTCAATGCACTCGGTAAACTAGGAACTAAAACGGTGATTGCGATGCGCCAACGCGTTGCAGAAGAGATCAGCACCACTTTTGCTAGCCACTACACACATGAAGTGTCATTAGCAGAAGTATTAAAATTACAATCGATAGCGTCTTATTCTAAACAAGCGACTGGTGAGAAGTACTTAATTACACCTCAAGGATAATCAGGCATTAACTGATTGAATAAAAGCAGAGGACGATTATAGGACTCTGCTTTTTATTTGGTAAGCTCTCTTTTCTGAGCACGGCACCAATTAGAAAAAGTAGTTAAAATCCCTAGAATTGAAATGTGATGAGCTAATACTCTAGCTTGGAAAGGAACAAAAACGCGTTACCAGCACCTGCTTTATAATTCATCAGTATTGGCTCTGTTACTGACAGTGATTACTTCAACCTAATCCATTGCTTGGCGTATTAAATGTATAGAATATAAAAATGCACCAACCACATGGTCAATGATGTTCCCAACATCATAATGACATTTCCAAATCCCTATGGGCCAGATATGAACAAGCGACCTTATCTGCAGATACAACTACGACACGCTGCTTTGTTCATATAAGTTAACAGTCTCTGAAAGTAAAGCCCCTGAAAGTAAAAGTCACTTAAAGTAAAAGCCCCTGAAAGTAAAAGTCACTTAAAGTAAAAGCCCCTTAAAACTCGGCATCACAAATAACCTCCATATTCAACGACCCATCCGGCATCCATGAATCTCTCATCACGTGTCAACTTGGAACAAAGTTGCTTAATAGTCATTGATTTAACTCTTCACGAATAAATAATCCCTTTTTGCAATTTGCAAAACGCAATAACAAGCATCAAAACCGTGTTGCAAACAGCAATTAACCTCATTGCAAACAGCAAACCATCAAACCAAATCGAAAACAAACCCAACTAAATTACTGATTTATAACAACATAAAATCTGGCACGCTAACTGCAATATCTAATTACAAGCACAAGAGCGTCATTTCAATCTAGGAGCACGTTATGAAATTTGAATTAAAAGTTGCCCAACATGCCAGCGTAGTGACCCTACCAATCAGAATGTTTATGGCGCACACACCGACTTATAGAGCGGCCCTTATCGATTACATCAATAGAGGTCATACCCGTTTAGTCATTGATATGCAGCACCTTGAATATATCGATTCCAGTGGATTATCTGTGCTGATTTCAGCGCGTAATCAAGCGCTGAACTATCAAGGAAACATTGTTCTCCTTTCACCATCACCCGCAGTGAGATCATTGATTGAATTAACCCGTTTACATCATATTTTTGAAATATTTGAAACTGAAACACTGGCATTAGATTTTTTACGTCACAGCAGCATTGTTGAAGAGTCTGACTTTGATAAAAGAGTCATCGCCGATTTAGCTAGCTAAATAATGTCAAAGAAATTTGTTCTAAACCGTTCTAAACTCAACGTAAAGGGAATAACGCAATGAAAACGATTAATACATTAATTTCAGTCGCTATGATCGCAAGTTTAACCGCTTGCGTTACCCCTTCGCAGCCAACACAACAAGACGTTTGTGATTTAGAAAAGCAGTTAACAAGTTGTCATTATTTTGGTCAGCAAACGCCTTATAACAGAAAAGTCAGTGCGGTTACCTCAAACCACACAACCTTTCCTACGGCGCCGATATTTGGCAATAAAGCCATGGTAGTCGATACAGAACAAGCATTGTCATTATCTGTTGGTGATAAAGTTTCAATTAACATTTTGAACGGCGAAGAGTTCAGTAAAGATGTTGAAGTCGATGCCGATGGTAATATTTATCTACCCTACTTACCTGCCATTGCAGCAAAAGGGTTAACCCTTAAACAGTTAAACCAATTAATAAATGACTTATTGATAGATGAAAATTTAATGCTGGCACACGCGGTGCGCATCAGTATTTTACCTATCAGCTGGGCACCGATTGAAATCACCACTTCAGGTGCGGTATTTGAGCCCGGCCAGCATATGATCAATAAAAAACTACCAATAGAATTAAAAGATGACGGTAGCAACTATGCTGGTGATCAGGCGATAAAACGTAGTGTCGGCGCCGCAGTAAAATCTTCAGGGGGTGTTCGCCCTGATGCCGATATTTCAGCGATAAAAGTGATTCGTGATGGGCAGGTTTTCAATATGGATTTACGTGGTATGCTAACAGGTGAAAAAGTACCCAGTATGACATTAATGGCTGGGGATCATGTCCATGTTCCATCAACACATTCTTTTAATGATCAACTCGCTAGACCATCGCAATTGACAGCACCAGGGATTAGGGTATTTATGTCAAACTTAACGCAGCCTGCAAGCTCAAATAGCCAATCAGCGGTCGACCGTGAGGCAACTCGTTTCCCTTATGGTACCCGTTTATTGAATGGCGCCATTGCAGCAAACTGTGTCGGTGGTGCGCAATCAACCAATGCTAGCCGTTACGTCATATTAGTAACTAAAAACCCACTCTCTAACCAGATTGATATTGTTGAACGTTCTATTGATGGACTGATTCAAAGTGCATGGAATGATCAATCAAACCCAGTATTACTCCCTGGTGACGGGCTTGCATGTTATGACTCACGGGTGACCAATATGCGTGAAATTGCCAGAACAGTGACAGAGCTAGTGGTACCAACAACACTTATTGGATGGTTGTAAGGAGTGAGTAATGAGCCGGATTCATGATAAAAAAAAGACTCAGAACAGCACGGATAGCACACCTAGCAACCCGGCCATTGAGCAAGCTATTGCAGCAAGCGCAACTGATTCAGAACAATCAAAAGATAATGAGCATTACACTGCAGACGAAACCGTTGAGCAAACCAGTTTCTCTGAATTAGCCTATCTATACTGGATTAAGCGTGCAACGCTAGAAGGCAGTAAATTAACCCCAAAGCTGCGTAAGCGTCTATACCTTAAAACAGCGTTTGGATCTTTATTGATAATCTGGGTATTTGCAGCCATTTTTATCTACCTTGCGCCAACAAACTATGTCAGTAAATGGGTATTAATTCTGCCTGGGGCTGCAGCGGGCTCATCGCTGAGTTTAGACAGCTTAGGCCAGGCAAGTACATCAAGTATTTCACCTTATATGAGCTCAGCGATTGACCCTCGTGAGAACTATAAAGCGATTTCGATGAGTACCTTGCTGATGGAAAGTGCAGCCCATTACCTTGATCTACCCACATCGGCAATCAATAAACCTAAACTTAAGTTGCCAAGCCAAACAGGTTTGATGGAATACAGCGTAAAAGCAGCAACGCCAGAAGCAGCACAAGAGCGCGGCTGGGCAATGTATCGCTCATTACAAAATATCTTAACTGACTTACGCGCAGATGAAATCGGTTTACGTGAGGTTGGCATTAAAAGAGGCCTTAAAAGCTATTCAACTCGCGTAAAAGAAACCCAAAAGCAATTACTTGATTTTCAATCTGAACGCGGTTTAGTCACGCTAGATCAATTTAAAGAGTTGGCGATTACTATCGAGCGATTAAGGCACAGTAAAGTCACCATTTTAGCTGAACTTGAAGGCCTTAATGCCAGTTATATTTTGTATGAAAACCATTTAGGCATTACAGATGCCCAAGCTGCTATTTTATTAAAATTGAACAACGACAAACTATTCCAACAGTTAGTTGAAAAACATAATGCGGCAAACACCCAGTATATAGAAAATGCAGGTCGCTTAGGTACAAGGCATCCAGTGTTGGTGTCATTGCAAGCTGAGTTAGATAGTATTTTAAAAAGCATGAAACAACGGTTTAAAATCATTATCGGTTTTCAAGATGATGACTTACTTAACCTGTTAACCCTTAATGATGTCGATGGCCGCGCGGAAATGATGCAAGAATTCATCAGCATTGCATCAAACCGTAACGCGACACAGTCTGAAGTCGACTCATTAACCTCACAGATCAATACTTGGGAGCAACGTCTGCAGCACAGTAATGATGACGCAGCAAAACTTGCCGACTTACAACGAGAACATCAATTAGCCTCTGCTGTATTAACTTCTGCAATGGCCAAAATGGATGTGGGTAAATCGGATATTTATACCGCTTACCCAATGTTGCAATTATTATCAGCGCCCAGCTTGCCATCTTCTCCCGATAAGCTTGCCGTCATTCTTATTGCGTTCGGTGGATTGTGCGCCTCATTCATGTCACTAGTAGGATTATGCATTTTATGGATTCGCAAACCATTACTGCGGAAAATGTTGACGAAAAAATCATCTACAACTGCATAAGTTTTAGTTACTTATTTTGGTTGTTAGGTGCGTTATATGTCATTGCACCAGTGATTGCTTGGATTCTATTTTTACGCTTACTTTATAAAAAACTCGCCCGCCAGCCAGCGTCGCGCATTAGCATTAGCCATTATGTTTGGGTGTTGGGCATGTGGGTCATGTTAATCGCATTGGTAGTCGGCCATCTGCAATTTGGCCTTGGCACGGGCAAATTAATAAAATCATCTATCGGTTGGGCGAAAGGCTGGGCGTTATTGGCAATATTTCCACTTATTGGTTGTATGCCTATCAGACCTGAAATCATTTATCGCGCCAGTTGCCGCGTTTGTAAGCATACGGTAATTCTATTCCCTGTATTTGTAATGGCTTGGGCAGTTGGATTACCCAGCACGTTATATGTTTCGCCATTAAGTATTATTGGTGGCCCCGGTCCTGAGTTTTTCAGCGTGAGTTTATACGAAATCGACCCTGGTAGCGGTGTGCCCCGCTGGCGTTTATTCACTCCATGGGCGCCCGCTTTAGGCATGTTAGGTAATTTATATTTTATTTTTGCCTTGCAAGATAAAAATCGTAACTGGAAACGCTGGGGACTTGCTGGCAGTCTGCTCATGATTTTAATATCGCAATCACGCTTGGCTATTGCGTGCTATTTAGCCTTAATTGGTTTCTTCGCAACCTTACGTTTTGTTCGCTCTCCTTGGTTATACCTATTACTCGCTCCTGTCATGTTATTTGTTGGGGTCATCGGTGAATCATTGATAACAAAAATAGAGCAAAGTATTACAGCGGTAAAAGCAGCGCGAGCAGGTTCCACTCGTGTCAGGCAATCATTAGCAGATATCGCTGTTGAGAGATGGATGAACGAAGCCATCTATTTCGGACATGGGATTGTCGAACGTGGGCCTCATATGGTGGAATACATGCCAATTGGCTCTCATCACACTTGGTATGGGCTATTGTTTGTCAAAGGTGTAGTAGGCGCTATTGCATTAGCGATTCCAATGTTAATCACCTTTATTGCTTTGCTAGTAAGATTATTTACCAATCCATTGGCAAAAGTGGGTATGGCCATTTTAATGCTGCTAGGTTTATACACCTTTGGTGAGAACTTAGAAATTTTAGCTTATTTATTTTGGCCAGGTTTAATTGTACTGGGTATGGCTTTAAGGGCGGAAGAACCAGAAGATGTCTATAACAGAGCGCAAAACCTTGAAGAAACTTAAAAGCTTCAACCAATATAAAGTGAACACCGCTTGATACTCATCATTTATGATACTCATCATTTATAAGAGTCGCTTAGTTGGATGGATCAAATATTCACTTTTCATCATGAATATTTGATTTGACGAACAGCTAAAAGCAATCAACATCGAACACCTAACTAACTGAAAATATTAGCTAGGCTCGATTATCTATGCTGAGCAAATTATAGAATCGTTAATACCTGCTCTTTTGCTAAGCGTGATTTAGGTAACTTAGCATTGTAATCTTCTTCGCTGTGATGATAACCAATCGCCAGCGCCACCTCACATTCAAATCCACCGAGTTCTTCGGCAAATGTTTGATTAATCATTGCACTATCAACCCCTTCCATTGTGGTTGAGTCAATCCCTAAACGCGCCAATACATGTAACGTATTACCAAGCGCTAAATAGGTTTGCGATTTAGTCCAGGCGGCATTATTACCCTGCTCGTCAGTATTTAAGTCAACAAAAGCAAAACCACCAAATGCAGCCTCTCTATCTTCAGGCTTGGTACGATTATCTACAATACCTTTATCAACAACTTGTGCATAATCATCACGGGTATAGTGCGGGTTATGGGCAAACAAAATCACATGGGAACAAGCCTTGATATGAGGCTGATTAAACTGGAATTTATTAGCAAAAGTATCATGCATTCTTTGCTTTGCGGCATCACTTTCAATCACAATAAATTTCCAAGGCTGTGAGTTAATTGACGATGCAGACAAACGCATCGCTTCATATATCACTGCTAAATCATCTGCTGAAACGCGCTTGTTTGGATCGTAACGCTTTGCTGTGTAACGGCTACTTAAATCATTAATAATTGGATGGGTCATAATTTGCTCCGTGTCTATCTTATTGCTTCATAATTCGTTATTTATTTTAAGGCTTGGGTTTAAACGCTTTGATTTTAAAGGCTTTGAGTTTAAAGGCTTTGAGTTTAAAGGATTTGGGCTTTACCGCTCATAGCTTTAGAAATACCGGCTTGATAATTAACGCCATTTGATTGAACACCCCATGCTCGCGAACTGCTTATCAGGGCCTTTACCTGTATCTGCAATCATTCGCATCGCATTTAATAATTCTGGGATACGATGCTTGCTGTCAGCCATTTTTACATCGTCTAATCGACCTCGATATTGCAACTCACCTGCACTATTGAACCCAAAGAAATCAGGCGTACATACTGCATTGTATTGCTGGCCAACACGTTGATTTTCATCAACGAGATATGGAAATGTAAAACCATGTTCTTTGGCGAACTGTTTCATGTTTTCTGGAGAATCTGCAGGCACCGCTAAGTAATCGTTAGACATTACAGCTAATACGTTTATGCCTTGCGCCATTAAGTGCCTTGTATCTTCAGCAAGTTTAGCCCCTATTCGCTTAACATAAGGGCAGTGATTACAAATAAACATGACTAATAAGCCCTTTTCGCCTAAATGCTCACTCATGGTAAAAGACTCACCGAATGCATCTTTTAATGTGAACTCAGGTGCTTTCCAGCCAAAGTCACAAATTGGGGTATCTAACAACACTGCCTTCTCCTTAAAATCAGATTCATGTGGGATTGATATAAATATTAGATTGTTAATTAAATCCCTTAGCGTAATTTAAATAAGCACATACAATCTGTAATATGCAATTAGCTTACGACACTTAAATAAGTGCAATCAGCTGAGTGCAATCAGCTAAGTGCAATCAGCTAAGTGCATTCGAGCTTAGTACTCTTTTGAGTTAAACAAACTAAAACTAACCTGTTATCGGTGTCGATTAAACAGGTTAATGTTTGAAATACTTTCTCATTTCATTTGATAATCGAGCAGGTTTCTACCGCAATGCCATCTGAGAATGGATGTAATCGCACCATTCAATCGTGTCTCTTTCAGGGACTTCAATTTGACCTCTAACGCCAAGCTTAAACTCAATCACAGATTTCCATTCTTCAGATCCAATATCAGGTCCGTGCCCTTGCCCATCACCTGTTAGTAATTCCTGTTCAATTTGATTGAAAAATTGCTCATTACAGTGGTGTTCTTGTTTTATTGCTGTATCACTTTGCTCAACTTGTTTGCTAATACCCTCTTTTACTACTGAAGGTTCACTGCAAGCAGATAACAGTGCTGCGCTCACTATCACACCAATAACTAAAGTTTTCATATCACCTCAATGTCCATCTAACTTGCACTCAATTTAGCTTATCAAGCCCATATTGTTTCAACATTAATCCGCGCTATTGGGCTAGGCGCCACATCTTATACCAGCTTATAACGACACTTTTTTCGCACTCAAACCATCATGTTTGCATGTTGCAATCTGCAACCGTGCTCTCTCAAATTGCTAAAACAGAAATTAACCAGCATCCACAAATAACATAAAACCACTATAAAACAACAACTTAAAAACTGGCACGATAACTGTAATACCCAAGTATCGACGCAGTTTGTATTAAGTTTCAATCAGCAAATTGCAATTCATTAATAAGGGTAGCGGTTATGCAAAACATCACCAAGCTTCAAGTTGAACAGAAGCCATCGCTGAATCAAAAGCTATCGCTTAATGAGATGCTAAGTCATGGCATTCGTTCATTAGGTAAAAACCTTTTGTGGTTAGCGAGCGCACAGTTCAGTGGTCGAGTGGTGAGATTAGGCGCAAGTGTTATTACCGCACGTTTACTTACTCCTGAGATATTCGGTCAAGTTGCCATAGTGCTAACTTTGTTCGAACTAATCTGTACTCCAACAAGACGTATCACCTCAGCTGCGTTAATTCGTATGAATGATGCTGACTTTAGCGATAATTTAGCCAGCGCCAATACCATCAACTTTGCATCTTGTATTAGTGCATTCGTACTAATGAGCTTAATCAGCTTGCCGTTAGCTTATTACTATCAAGACAGCCAATTAATACTGCCTATTCTGTTTGTTGCCAGTAGTTACTTATTGCTTCCATTTGGCATGTTGTACGCCACGGTTAATTTACGTAATAACAATATGCGTAAAGTGGCAAGTGCAAACCTTTGGCAAACAGTCGGTGACGGCATATTAACCGCAGTATTAGCCCTAAGCGGGTTTGGTATTTGGGCAATCATAATCCCTAAAGTGGTCATGGTGTTTGTGTGGATTGTTATCCATAAAAAATCAACTCCGTTACCAGCTTTTACCCAGGCGGTTTCGTTAGTACGCATTAAATCATTACTCACCTTTAGTGTTCCAGTTAGCTTAAGCGACTTAATCAACACCTTAAGACAGAGTATTGATTATCTAGTCATTGGTTACTTCATGGGTGTTGAAGCATTAGGGGTTTACTTCTTTGCTTACAACGTGAGTTTAGGAGTGAGTTTAGGCTTAGTTCAAAGCTTCGGCACCGCTTTTTACTCTCACCTTTGCAGTAATAAAGATGAAGCAAACAGCCAAGCAACAATTCAATCCGCACAGCAAAAATATCGCAATAGCGTTATTGCGATTACAGCAATCGCTGCGCCAATCATCATCTTACAAACCAGCTTAGCGCCACTGTATGTTCCATTTGTCTACGGTGAGCAATGGTTAAGCACTGATGCTATCTCGGTTTTCGTTTACTTATGTTTAAGCGGCTTAGTTCGTCCAATGGCAGAGGCTGCGAGTCAGTCACTACTCGCTAATGGACATAGTCGTTTGAACTTCAATTTAAATATCGCCATCACCGCATTGCTAACTCTAGTAATCAGCATTGCAAGTCAGTTCGACTTAACCACAGTCGCATTGAGTGTGATGGTCACTTATTTAATCACTATGCCTTGGCTTTGCTGGTACAGCAGCCGCATCTCATTTAATCGATCAACTGTTAAACACAGTTAAGGAAAACATTATGACTCCAAGAATCTCTGTAGTAATGCCTGTATATAACGTTGAGAAGTTTGTTAAAGCGGCAATCGAGTCTGTACTAAGCCAGACATTTGATAACTTTGAATTATTGATTATTGATGATCGTGGTGATGACCGCAGCATTCAAATTTGTAAGCAGTTTATAGGCGATCCTCGTGTGCATATTATTCGTCATGCAAAGAACAAAGGATTAGCAGCTGCGCGAAATACAGGTATCCGTCATGCGTTAGGTGAGTTCATCGCTTTCATCGATTCTGACGACTTATGGCATTCTGAAAAACTAGCTCGCCATGTAGAGCACTTAGATAGCGACAGCCAAATTGGTTTAAGCTTTTCTCGCTCAAGCTTTATCGATTACGACGGTAAATTTATCGATTTTTATCAAATGCCTAAACTGAATGATATCGATGCAGCACACTTACTTTGTCGTAACCCTGTAGGTAATGGCAGTGCGCCAGTCATTCGCCGCACAACACTTAATGACATCCGTTATCAGTCAATGAGTACAGCTGAACGTTATAGCTGTTATTTCGATGAAACCTTCCGTCAATCAGAAGATATTGAATGTTGGTTACGTATTGCTGCTACGACATCGTGGAAAATTGAAGGTTTACCAGAGCCTTTAACCTATTACCGCTTAAACCATGGCGGCTTATCAGCTAATTTACTGAAGCAGTACGCATCATGGGAAAAGATGATTGAAAAAGCGCGTGATTTTGCCCCGACATTACTCGCACGTCATGAAAAAGCCGCTAGAGCGTACCAATTACGCTACCTTTCAAGACAAGCAATTCGTTTAGGTGATGGTAAAGCCGCTGTTGAATTAGTAAATAAAGCGATTGCAACATCACCAAGTATTTTACAGGCTGAAACAGGTCGTACAGTGACCACTTTAGTTGCTGCATATGCACAATGGATAATGCCAGCCTGGGGTTATATCGTAATCGAGGGAGTGGGACAAAAATGCATTAGTATCATACAAAAAATGCGTATATCCCGTGACGGTGTCACCAATGAGTTCATGCAAGATAATAAGTTTTAATCTACTTCATGATAAATAACTTATTAATAAAAACCTGTATTCACTATCCTAAAAATGACTTTGCAGTGTGGTTCGCATTCTGCAAAGTCAGTGTTTAACCTGAAAAACTCATTTTAAAAACCTTCAACAGAATCACATATAACCCCATAAAATCAGTTAATTAAAAACATTGGAACACTTCCTGCTATATCAAGGTATCTGATTAAAAAGCATTATTGTGAGGCTGCCGATGAAAACAACACACTTAGATAAAAACCAAGATAACCCACCTATCGCTATTTTAATATTTGATTGGGTCATCGCGCTATACATGATGATTATCGTCAGTCCAATTTTAGTGTTCAAAACTTTAATGCTAGCTTGTTCAAAACAGCCAGTATTTGAAACCCTTTACATTCACTCTGATAACAAAGAAGTGGCTATCTATCGTTTTTCTCATGGTCGGTTTAAATCATTACCTTTGTTTTACAGTGTTTTAAAAGGCGATATTGGTTTACTAGGCAGTGCGTTTGAGTACGCTGTGTTTGAATCAACCCAAGACAACAGCCGTCCAGGAATGTTATCGATTGAGCAAATGCAACGTCGAATGGGGATCCAACATATCAATTCAGGTTCACAAGCATCATCGGGTCTAATTCATTACATCATTAATATTCTTAAGTGTTTATTCAGCAAACTGGTCGTTGTCTCTACTCAGCTTAATTACCCCGCTCAATTTAATTTATTAGGGGTGAATATCGATAACAACACCATGAGCGAAAGTGTGGATTTACTTATTCGTTCTGCTCAATCAACAACCACAAAACAATTTGCCTTTGTAAATGCAGATTGCCTTAACCTTGCTGCAACTAATAAAAATTACCGCAATACCATAAATCAGTGTGACCAAGTTTTTGCAGATGGTAGCGGAATACGTATCGCCTGTCAGTTACATCATATTGGCCTTAAAGATAACGTTAACGGCACTGATATGTTACCGCTACTGTGTGAGCAAGCAGCTAAGCAAGGTATAAAAATATTCTTCTTAGGCGGTCAAAATGGCACAACTGATGAAGCGGCAGTCAACCTTCGCAAACAGTTCCCTACCCTTGAAGTGGTTGGTTGTCATCACGGTTATCTAAATAAAGCAAATGAACAACAAGTGATTGAGCAAATAAACCAGTCCGGAGCTCAGATTTTGCTAGTTGGTATGGGCGCACCAAAACAGGACCAATGGATTAGTGATCATAAAGCTGAGCTGAATACTGGCGTAGCTATTGGTGTCGGTGGATTGTTTGATTTCTTTGCTAATAACGTATCAAGAGCACCCGTTGCCCTAAGACAAGTGGGTATGGAGTGGATTTGGCGTTTAGGCCAAGAGCCAACACGAATGTGGAAGCGATATGTGATCGGTAATCCATTATTTCTTGCTCGTGTATTAAAGCAAAAACGTTCAAGTAATATGCCTGTGCACTTTGCGAATAAAAGCAGCGCGAATACAAGCAGCGCTAATTCAAACCACTCGGCTACAAGCAAACAGCCACAGCCAATGCTATCGGGGTTAGGCCAAACCAACACACAGAATAAACGTCGTTGGTATTTCTTTGGCATCAAATGTGGTCAATTTGCAAAACGCACATTTGATATTGTGGCCGCTAGCATTTTGCTAATCGTCTTAGCACCGTTATTCATGTTCACTGCGTTAAGTATCCGTATTGAGTCGAAAGGTGCGATCTTTTTTTCACAGGTACGAAGTGGCCGCAATAACCAACCTTTTACCATGTGGAAGTTTCGCTCAATGTATATTGATGCTGAAGAAAGACTAGAAAAAATCAAACAAAACAATGAAATGCAAGGTGGCGTCTTATTTAAAATGAAAAAAGACCCACGTATTACCACCATAGGTAAGCTCATCCGCAAAGCGTCTATTGATGAATTGCCACAGCTTTGGAACGTGTTAATTGGCGATATGTCATTAGTTGGCCCAAGACCTGCACTACCTAATGAAGTAAGCCAATATCAACTAAGTGACCGTCGCAGATTGGGAGTTAAACCTGGTATTACCTGCATTTGGCAAGTAAGCGGACGTTCAGATATTCCTTTTGATAAGCAAGTAGAACTAGATATTGATTACATCTACAAGCAATCACTAAGAGAAGATATCAGCTTGTTATTGAAAACCATTCCAGCAGTACTTTTGGCGCGTGGCGCCTACTAGGAGATGTTATGCAGGCTATCGTATTTGCAAACAGAAACGGAAATGAATTAACCCCTTTAGATCAACACTATTGTCCAGCTTTGTTACCAGTCGCTAATAAAGCCTTAGTGGAATATACCCTAGAGGATTTAGCTTCTGCTGGAGTGACTAATGTAAAAATGGTTATCAGCCACGATGCTATAAAAATTGAATCGAAAATAGGTAATGGTGAACAATGGGGCTTAAACATTGATTACTTTTTAAGTAAGCCAGAAGAACACGTTAACAGTGTGCTATCACGTATGAGTATTGATAAAACCGCACAAGCATTAGTTGTACGTGGTGATATGTTACGTAGTCCTTGTTTAGCGCGTTTCATTGAATTCTCACGCTTAATGCCATCAAAGTTTGTACATGCAAAAATGGCGCAGCGTAACCCTGCAATGATGATGCTACCTGCTGGCTGGAAGCATAACCAATTATTAAATTGGCCATTAGAAACGACCGAAGTTGATCATACAAACAGTGTGGCACAGGTACTTCATGGGGAGTGCTTTTATATTGATAGCCTAGCGGCGTATGTAGCCGCTTCAGATTATGTGATAAATAGTCAGGATTTTTGTGTTAAAGGCCGCACAATTAATACCAAACAGCCACAGAGTTGTCTAGTGGTTGAAGCTCAGTGTCAGCTACCTGATTTATCAGAAATCGATGTATTTGGCGCTATTGGCGAATACACCAAAGTATCCAGTAAGGCACAACTTTCTCAGGGCATTGTGGTAGGTGAATATTGTTTTATTGAAGATAGCCAAATCCAAAATAGCATTATCTTACCCAATACTTATGTCGGGCCTCAATTGAGTGTTGAAAACAAAATTATCTCACAAGATCTCATTATTGATCCGCAAACCAACAGTTGGAGTAAAGTTGAAGATCAAAGCTTAATAGCAAAGTCGACTCAAGAAGCCACTAACTACAACGGCATTTTTCAGCGTGCAGTATTAATGTTCCTATACATTTTATTATCGCCTTTGTTAATCAGCCTTTTCTTAGGTTCATTAATCCTAAAACCCAAAAAACCTATCGTATCTGAGACCGTAATTAATAACGAACAACAAGCCGTAAAGGCGCATAAATTCAATATTGATAGTCCTGGTTTTGCTTTATTACCGCAGATTTGGCTAGTGATTAAAGGCGACTTGAACCTGTTTGGCGCTTCAACTAAATATCAAAGTAAAGCTGATGATACAACGACCTATGGCGTATACGGCCCAGTACAACTTAACTTTGATGAATCAACCCCAATTGAAGAAGTGAAAATGGTTGAGATGGAGTTTGAGCAATCTAAAAAGCCATTGTATCTAGTGAACATGTTGAAAAAACAATTTGATAAGTCCAATCCCGCAATTGAAATGAAAAGCTAACATCTACTTATTGATATAAATCGACTCACATTTTTAGTCTCGATAAAGGAATAATATTATGAAAACCATTATCACCTACGGCACATTTGATTTATTTCACTTTGGTCACGTTAGACTACTTGAGCGCTTAAGTAAGATGTGCGACCAATTGATTGTGGGCGTATCAACTGATGAGTTTAATGCACTTAAAGGCAAAGCAGCTTTTTTTAGTTACGAGCAACGCAGTGAAATTATTAATGCCTGTAAATATGTATCTCGAGTAATACCTGAAAATAATTGGCAACAAAAAGCTCAGGATATTGAGCACTATGATGTTGATATATTTGCTATTGGCGATGACTGGAAAGGACAATTTGATCACCTAGCAAGTCAGTGTGAAGTGCTCTACCTAACCAGAACAGAAGACATCTCAACCACTGAAATTAAAAACAATTTAAGCACCACTATGAGCTAAGAATCATTGAGACTAGAAATATAATTGTGATTATCAAATATTCATCTTGGCTCAGCAAAAATAAATGCTATCTTTGTATTTAAAGGATTTTTATAGTCACGGAGAGATTATATGAGCCAATTCATTGTTAATTGTATTAGATATATCGTGACGCAATCTTTGTACTTTATTGGCGGTTTTTGCCCTCGCTCCCGCAAAGCGGTGATGGGATGCTATAAGAATAAATTTGCAGATAACAGTAAGTATTTATTCTTACATTGGCAGCAAGCATTAACCATAAGGGCTATTTGGATTAGTGGCGATAAAGTACTGGTAAACCAACTAGTTGAGCAAGGATATGAAGCGTATACAAGATGGAGCTTTAAAGGCATTTATCATGCTTTAACGGCTAAATATTATGTGTACAACAGTTACATTGGCGATATTAATCAATATTTCGCCAGGGGAGCAATAAAGATAAACCTTTGGCATGGCTCACCATTAAAAAGAATTGAATTTGATATCAATAATGGCCCACTTTTCAAGGTTTATCATCCACAAACACTGCACGATAAATTCATTTCAGCAGCGCAGTACCATCAACAAAAAGTTCGGCCTGATCATATGATTGCACCGAGTGATTTGGTTGCACGCTTATTTGCTGGTGCCTTTAGAATTAGCGAGCAACAAATGATATTAACAGGCAACCCTCGCACTGATTACTATCAAGCTTACAATCAAAGTAACAATCAAGCTAAAAAGAGTCAGCAAATTGCACCATTACCCGATCAGCAATCATTAATCGACGAATTGAAACTCATCAATAACGTCAAACAAGTGATACTCTACGCGCCCTCATGGCGAGATAGTTCAGCATTAACAACAGACTCATCAAACAAAGCAGCAAGCGCCAACCCTTACGTTAACGCTATCGACTTTACTGCATTGTCAGCCTCTTTAGTCGACAACAATCAATTACTGCTATTCAGGCTACACCCGAATGAAGCTCATCTGGCTAACGATATTCAACATTTTCCCAATATTATCAATATTTCAGACTGGCAAGACACCTACGAAATCATCAATGATGTAGATCTGTTAATCACTGACTACTCTTCTTTATATATTGATATGTTGCAAACCAAAGCGGATATTGTCTTTTTCCAGTTTGATCAACAAGCCTATCAATCCGATAGCCGACAATGTTACCCGTACGCAGATGATTTACCCATGGCAGGAGAAGTGTTCACAGAGTTTGCGCAGCTGAACCTTTACTTGAGTAATTTAAGCCAAAACACCAATATTAGTTCATTAACAAACAAAAAAAATAGAACTGAATTAGCTCAGCTCTATTGGCAATATCAACACAATGATTGCTTCAAACAATTGGATAAACTCGTCAGCGCATAACCTCACAGCATTACGGCAATAATAAAATACATCTCACTATTAATTAGTGAGAAAGTTAGACAACCAACATAGACAAGGGCTGTGGGTTGTGGCTGCGGGTCGATAGTCTTACTTTTACTGAATAGCTAACTTTTTTAAAATAAGGAACTGTTAGGTTTTGGTTAAAGTGACAAAAACTCTACTAGGCAGTATTCATGTTAACTAAGCCAGTTACTCCAATAGTGCTACAACACATATTTGGACAGAAATGAGTTTTAACGCCGTTTTAATCGGAAAGTTGCAGTTGGCTAACTGCAAGTGAAGTACAAACAAAAAACCAACTGTAATTTGTCCTAATTGAAAACCCTTGTTTTAAGTATTTTACTCTGACTCTATATTTGGTTTTATTAACAGTTTTAACAGTATTTTTTCGAAAGAATAAAAACATAAATACAAAACCGTAAATAATCCCATAATTATAGCCATCCACGTAAAACCAGTATCTGCAGCTGCATAAGGTAATCCTAAATCATAGTGACGTTGGATCGAGTTATCAATCAGATATTTGTTTATAAATATTGCTAATAATAAAAATACAAGCAATGAGCCTGTTGAGATTAATTTGTATTTTCTAAAAGTTGATTTGATATCATCCGCTGACATATACACTTCCTAATTGAATACTTATAACGCCTCGTTAAGAGGCTAATAATTGTTGGCTAAAATAAGCGACGCAGGAGCAAAGCCAACTGTTATTTGTCCTGTTAATTAGCTTGTTGAACGAAGCCGCTCTGCGGCAGAAAAGATAAAAGCTCACCTTTATTCTCCCATCTTAAATACTTACTAGACCCTGCCTACCTTGGCATTTATCTAGGAGTATTACGATGAACACACACGAGCAACAACGCTTTGATTTTCTTTATGAACAACATCTTACCAACTTAACCCTGCAAGGCAAGCGGCCTGCGACCATCGATGCCTACAGCCGAGCCGTTAGGCGTATTAGTGCGTATTTCGATGCTTGCCCTGATAACCTTTCAACGGATGATTTGAAGCGCTACTTTGTCAGTTTAATTGATTCACATTCATGGAGCACCGTGAAACTCGACCGTAATGGCTTACAGTTTTTCTACCGGCACGTGCTTAATCAACAGTGGGAGTGGCTTAATATTGTTAAGCCGCCGCAAGTCCATAGACTGCCCGACATTCTTACGCCCGCAGAAGTGTCTATCGTCATTAGTCTTACCCATAAACTACGATATCAAGTGTGTTTTCTCACCTTGTACAGTTTGGGGTTACGTCTCGGTGAGTCGATTTCACTGCAGGTTGGTGATATCGACTCACAAATGATGCAGGTACATATTCGTAACGCTAAAGGCGGTAAAGACAGGTTAGTTCCGCTGCCCAAACGGACCTTATTAGCACTGCGATATTACTGGCAAACGCATCGCCACCCACAACTGATTTTTCCTGGTAAAGATAGCCAGCCTGATTCATTGATAGATAAAGGCGGCATTCAGAAAGCTTTAAAACGGGTTATCCGTGAGTGCAATATCCATAAATCCATCAGCCCACATAATTTACGTCACAGCTACGCCACTCATTTGTTAGAACAAGGGCTAGATTTGCGCTCAGTGCAAAGTCTGCTCGGTCACAACAGCCTTAATACTACCGCCCGCTATACCCGCCTCACCACTATCACTCGCAAAAATACCACCCTATCCGTTAACCAGCTGACTGATAATTTGGTGCTCAAATGGGAGTGCGATTTATGATGTTCATTGAACTTTTACGCGACCACCTTGATGACTTTAATCAGGCTTATAATGGTCAAATGACATCATCCATGCGCCAAGCGATTTACGCCATGCTTAATTGTCGCAACAATACTGAGCGAACCAGCCATTGGGCATGCCGAAGCTGCACGCATACTGCTGATTTCCCGTTGTCATGTGGTCATCGCAGTTGCCCGCTATGCCAGCACAACACCACGACAGACTGGCTCAACAAACAGCAAGCTAAACTCCTGCCCGTGGAGTATTACATGGTGACGTTCACCTTGCCTTATGAGTTGCGAGTCACGGCTAAACATCAACCCGAGTTGATGTATCAAGCCATGTTCTCGGTGGCCGCCAGCGTGCTAAAAGACTTTGCTAAAAATTCAAAGCAACTGGTTGGTGAGATTGGTTTTACTGGCGTGCTGCATACCCATAACCGAAGGCGTGACTTGCACCCGCACATTCACTTCATCATTCCGGCAGGCAGTTTTGATAAGCACAAAAAGCAGTGGACAAAGAACAAGGGTAAATACCTGTTCAACGCCTTTAACCTGGCCAAAGTGTGGCGAGCACGATTGCTAGCGCAACTAACCGATAAGCTCAACATCAAGCTACCAACCGCAATCCCAAAAAAGTGGGTGGTTGACTGTCAACATGTGGGTAAAGGACTGCCAGCGCTCAAGTACCTGTCGCGATACCTTTATCGCGGCGTGTTACCCGATAAAAATATCGTCAGTAATATCGACGGACAAATCAGTTTTGAGTATCAAAATAGCCAAACCAACACCACTGAAATACGCACTTTACCCACTGTTGAGTTTCTATGGTTGGTACTGCAACATGTGCTGCCGAAAGGGTTACGGCGAGTCAGAGATTATGGATTACTCAGAGGCAGTGCTGCCAAGCTGCGGCAACGAATACGCTTGATGTTAGCCGTTGCTGGGACAGTGGTTGCGCCGCTCGAAAACACCACTAAAACTCAAGCCATACGACCTTGTCCTTGTTGCCGACAACCGATGATATTTATGGGTTGCTGGCAACGAAGGGATGAAA
>NZ_JAJGZS010000040.1:0-33824 GCF_020806285.1 Shewanella sp. 10N.7 | reverse complement strand
TACCCAACGATAGAAGCAGCTTCAAAAGCGGCCATCAATCTCGGTATTAAATCGCTTGCTGAGTACAGAAAACGCAATCAGGAAGACCCTAGACTGCCTAGTACCCCCGATAGCTTTTACCGTGATGACTGGCAGGCGTATGGCACATGGTATGGATTTTTAGGTAACGACATTCCAGATTACTACCCAACGATAGAAGCTGCTTCAAAAGCGGCTATCAATCTCGGTATTAAATCGCATACTGAGTACAGAAATCGCTATAAGGAAGACCCTAGACTGCCTAGTAGCCCCTATAGATTTTACCGTGATGACTGGCAGGTGTATGGCACATGGTACGGATTTTTAGCACAATCAAAACCTTATTCTGATGCAGACATTAGCCTGGAATTTGAAGGTTGGAAAAATATATTTGACTCCTTTATGGAGAATTCGCAACGTGGGCTTTCAGCAAAAAAAAGAGTTTGTGTTGCCTTTATTTGCAAATTCATCATAGAAAACAGTAATCCATCAAAACCAGAGTTGTTCTTGCTGAGAACTACAAGGGTTAATAAAAATCATTACGAGGAGTTCTTGAATTATTTTGGTGATAAAGATAAGGCTAAATTTCACGTAATTGTTATTGAATTCCTTAATTATTGTCTTGAACAATTATGTAGTCTAGAGGATGACGATGAAGTAATAATTCATCCTGATTTTCATAACCCACTTAGCCGATTTCAAAGCCCTTTACTGGAAATTAAAGCTAATAAATTATCAGAATCTGACAAACCTCTTTTAGCTTATACCTATGTGGTTAAAGCAAAAGAATGGATTTTACCACCAGAATCAACAAACCTAAGTGATTTGAATCATTTACACGACTTAGTACCAGGTGATTGGTTTGACGTAGCCCCTTCGTTAATTGATAAAAATGATCCGGATTGTGTCTATAGATTTGTAGAGAAAGATCGCCGAGAAGGTAAGCATACAAGTGAATTCATAGGTACATATAACCAAAAAGTCTGTCAAATTTGGTGTCCTTCTCGTTTTATTGCCTTATATGCTTTATTGAGTGTTCCAGCTAGAGGGCAACAGATACTCTGGAACGATAGCGGTGAAGCAGATAAAAAAATTCCCGAAATTGTGAATGGTGAAGTCCAGTGGGTCAAGAATATAGGGCCATTAGCAGGGCAGACAAAAAAACAAGGTTTCCTAAAAGAATATTCAAGTAATGAGATGGGTTTACATTTTACTACCAATAAGACATCGCGTCAGGAGGGGGGCTACGACATACCTTGGGTTCCTGACAATTTTGATTATTGGTTGATTAAACTTAGAAATTGGCAGTCAAAATACAATGCTATTGAAAAGCCAACAAAATGGACTGAACTGGAGCTTAGAGTTCCTATTGGAAGTAGGATACTAGAACAACGAGGAGCGAATTGCTTTTTATTTAGAATGGGCAATAGTGAACAACCTCACCAGCAACCGATTTTTAGAAAAGCACTTGCGTATGTTCTGCATCAAATAGAAGACAAAGACAATCCATTAACCAATGTAGTGAACGAAAAAGTTAATTTGAGTTCTTACAAGTCGGACTATACACCTCACTCAATGCGCGTAAGCCTAATTACTGCATTTGTTGTTGATGCCAAAGTGCCTATTCACATTGTTCAAAAATTGGTTGGTCATGCACGACTCGTTATGACTATTTATTACACCAAGGTAGGTCATGCTGAAATTCGTGATGAATTGACTGCAGCACATAAACGAGCTTTGGCGAATGCGCCATTGAAAATTCAGCAACAAATTCGAAATAAACAATTTGAAGCAGTAAGAGGCTCATTGGTTCCGAACGATCGATTAGTTTTTAATAAATTACATGACGGTCATCCTGCTTCAGCATTTTCGTTCACAGATATAGGTATATGCCCTATGGGGGGAGGGAAATGTGAGCAGGGGGGCGAGGTTGAAAATGATGAAGTCAAAATAAAAAAATATCTACCAGTGGCCTCTGGTCATCTTGGTGAGAAAAATTGTATTCGTTGCCGTTTTTTTATCACAAGTCCCGCATTTTTAGGCGGTTTAACAGCTGTATTTAACGAAATTTCATTAAAGCAATTTTATATTAAACAAAAAGAAGAGAATCTAATTATTCATATTGAGTCATTAGAAGACGAGCGTTATGACGCTGAAAAAAAGGAGCAGGTATTTACTAAATCAATGGAGTTAGATAAAGCGGCATCAAACCTTGAAATGATAGCTAAAGAAACCAGTATGTATGCGACTGATACCGTGCATATTGCACGGCTTATTATGCAATGCTCCAACTTATTGAACCAGTCTCTTGAAACGGAGGACGATACAGGAACTATGTTAGTTGCTAATACGGAGTCCTCATCTATTGACTGGAGCATTGATGAAACTAATAGCGAGTTTCATCAGCTAAGCACAGTGTGTGAGAATGCAACTATTTTTACACTAAGTGATGCATCATTGGCCAACGCTAGGCGCTCTCAATTAATTGACAAGATGGCTTACCAAAATGGCATTCAGCCATGGTTGTGCATGCTCTCCCCTGAGCAGCAGCTAGAAGTGGGAAACCAAATGAGTGAGCTTTTAAAGAGTCGTTTAAAGTCATGGGGAAATGTTGAAAAACTGATGAGAGCAGAGATCCTTTTAAGTGATTTTAATGATGATAACCAGCTCACACCGCTTCATGATGAAGTAAAGAAGATCATACTTGGAAGCCAAGCGAGTCAACTGAATATTAACAAGCCTTTATTGGAGGATAAATGAGACATGAACCTAATGAACTTTGTGAAAAGCTAAAACAAAGTGCTACTCCAAAAATGGCAAAAACAATAGATCTCATTCATCAAATCTGTACTGAGCAGTCTGAACGTGGGTCCTGTGATTTTACAATAGCGACTATTGGGCGTTTAAGTGAATCTGTTAATGGTCCAAAGACACAAGCTATCAGAAATAAAACAGGTGAAAAATACCGAGCACTTATTCAATCATGGGCAGAATATAAAAAGCCATTAAAAGTTATCACAAGCAAAGTAAAAGAACAAAATGCATGGGTTAATGATATTGACGATGCTCGCATCAAATGGCTCGTAATGGATTTAATAGCACAAAATAGTAAGTTAACTGGGCAGCTTCAATTAGCAAAAGAACTATCAAATATTAATATTGATCTAAGGCCTGTAGCCAATATCGACGCAATAGAAAGTTCATCTCATCGATCTTCAACTAAGTCGAATTTACTCCCAACTGAAGTAGAAGCATTATCCCATTCTATTGAACCGGAGAGGTTTAAAAGAAATGGGTGGACAGTAGATAATCGAGGAAGAGTCAAAGGTAGTGATGGTAATACAATATTCAAAGCTGGTTTTGTCGATGCTATTGAAAAGATATTGGCTATATAAGACCTAAAATAGTAGACATTTTCTTGAACAAAATATTGTCCTAGAGCAACGGGCATAGGCAATCAATGCTAGTAAGTAGCAAGGTTAAACCTCGTTCTAAAATCTGACAAAGGTAGTTTATGTTAAAAACCGAAGATACGATCGCAAACTGGTACTTATACTATATGGGTCCAACTATTGATCTCCTGATCGTTTTTGCCGATTCCACAGAATCACAAATATCTAGTCAGATACAAAATTACCGAGAGAATAAACAGAATATTGTAATTGAGCATGATGGAATACCTGAAGCAGACTATATGGTAACAGAGTTTGCTGGCCTCACTAGCGATGCATGGGACTTAAAATCTGTTTTTTCAGAATACTACCCTAATCTACACCGACGTTCTGCCTTTTTAACTATAGTAGGCATTTTTGAGCATGAGTTTGATAAATTATGTACAAAGTGCTTTGAAGAATTTGATTTAGATAAAAGTCTTGAGGATACAAGTGGCAAAGGGTTAGAAAGAGCAATTAAGTACATGTCTAAAGAGGTGAAAGTCAAAATGCATAAGTCTACTCAAACTTGGCAGACAGTGCTCAAAATAGTTAAATTGAGGAATGCTATAATTCATCAAGATGGGAAGACTATCGACCATCAAGGTAACGAGATAGCAGCTATCATAGAGCACTGCAAAGCATTAGAAAGTCTGAGTATTGATGAAAATGACCAATTGGTTTTGCATGAAGGTTACTTGCGTTTTGTCTTAGATACATATCGCACTTATATTGAGTTGGTAAATAGATCTTTGATAGCGAAAAAGACTTAACTAATGATTTAAAGTGAGAACTATTTTTTGACGTTTTTGTTTTAAAACTGGCTTTGTGGCAGGTGTGTTAGTTTTAACTTCAACGCAGTTGGCTGTAATTTAAGCGGGCACGGCTTCACATTTGCCCGCCATACTTTTCTAGTTAAAACTAATGAATGAAAATCAAATCTCTCAGATGCTGATTTTAATCAATGCCACGACTAATTAGCTTGGAAATAAAGCTTACTATTCCTTGCTCTATGTTGCTGGCACTTCCATGAACTAAGTAGTTACGGATACCAAAGAAAGCACCAGTCAGAGCACAAGCAATGCCTACCCACTCAAACAAATGAATACGTCGAATAAACAGAGACTCAAATGCTTGAGTTAACAGACTCCCGTTAGCGTCAGCGATCTTGGATTCTAGATACGCTGGAATACCAAAATAAAAAAGCACAAAAAGTACAGCACCAAAACCTATTGCTCCCCACCAGGGCAGACGAGCTGAAATATATACAGAATCTTTAACTATCTGGGCTCCGCTTGAACCATTTCGATATCCTTTTCCCATCACCTATTCCTTAGTGTAAAAACTCCCATAACGACAACTATCGCAAATTTAATACATTAAACAAATTGCTTTTTGAACTAAGGCAACAGCTCCCTTACATCGCACTCCAATACTTCAGCTAACTGGTAGGCTTTTTCGAGGGTGATATTTACTTCACCGCGCTCGATTCGTCCTGCATAACTGCGATCAATCTCTGCTAGTAATGCCAATTTATCCTGAGAAATGCCGAGCGTTTTGCGTTTATTGCGCAATTTTGCGCCAAATCGGATAGCTAAGTCTTTCATTTTTCATCTCGTTAAAGATAAAGACTATCCAAAGTTGCGGCTTATAAAGCCACGGATTATAATCCGTATTTAGTTTGGCGCTCAGTACAAAGAGCTTAAGACAGTGAACCACTACCTCTTGCGAGAAAGTAATGTCAAAAATTTCAATGAAAATATGCACCAGGTTGCATACTATTCTCCAGGATGAGAGCTTTAACAATTTCCGTGTATCTCAATTGCGTGATGCATATTTAGCTACATCTTCTACGAATAAGGATCCTGTAGAGGTTCGCAAGTATGTGTACAGACAAATCTTGAGACTGGTTAAGAAAGGTTTATTGCTAAAAAAAGGAACGAAAAACTCTAAAAGAGTTACGTATCACAAGTCGAATTCTTTTCATGAAGCTAGTTTCATCACTGAAGGCTCAGAAAGAAAGGTTAATAAACCCGAGTTGATTAATGCAAGTACTCGTTTCGCTATCCCGCGGCTTGAAAAACGCCTTAAAGAATCTGAAGTTGATTTACTCACTAGCATAGGCGAGTCAGAAGAGTACATGCGGTTGTATCAATCCTTTCCTGAGATGAAAGCGCACCTTGAATCCCAGTATTTACAAGCCCGTGAAAACAGCTCAAAACTACTCGGACAAATCAAAGCGATTAAGTCAGTTCTCGCTCATCAGAAAAAGTAACCTTAATGCATCTAAGACAATGGCAATCAGAGTGCGTCAATCGCGCTCTAGAGCACTTTAGTGCCAAACATAAATACTTCCTTTGTTTGGCAACTCCAGGCGCTGGTAAAACGATTATGGCTTCAGAAGCCGCTGCTCAGCTACTTGAGCAAGACCTTATCGATTTTGTACTTTGCTTTTCACCTTCGATAAATATATCGCAGGGTATTAAGGATACTTTCTCGAAACAGCTGGAATGTCGTTTCGATGGCGTCATTGGTGCCGTTGGTTGCTCTTATACGTATCAAAGCATGCTGTCTTTCAAAGAAGATTTCTGGCAACTGTTAAAACAAAATCGGGTACTCGTGATATTTGACGAGATCCACCATTGTTCAGGCAGTTCTCTTGAAGATGCTAACGCCTGGGGGGAAGAGATTTTACTGAATATTCAAAGCCAAGCCGAATATACTTTAGCGTTAACTGGCACTCCGTGGCGCTCAGATCAAGCTCCTATAGCTTTATCTCGTTATACAGACCCAGACAATCAAATACAGTGTGATTATATCTACGGTTTAAGGGAAGCTGTTGCCGATGGTGTATGCCGAAGCCCAAAGATTGTCTTAATTGATAATGACGAAATCTCGGTTACTGACGAAGAAAATGAAACTAAGATGTTTAATAGCCTAGATGCTTTATTCAAAGGTTCGTTAGTTACTTACCAATCGATCATCAAAAATGATACAGCCATTCGGCATGCCTTAACGCTGGCGACTAACAAGCTCGATGACATAAGACTGCAAAACCCTAATGCTGCAGGACTTGTCGTTGCATCATCAATAGAGCATGCAGCATACATTCTGAATATGCTCAGAAATGAATATGCACAAACCGCCGAAATAGTTACCTATAAAGAAGAACAACCTTCGGATAAAATTAACGAATTCAGGAATAGCACAACGAACTGGATAGTCAGCGTAGGCATGATCAGCGAAGGCACTGATATACCGCGCTTGCAGGTGTGTTGCCACCTAAGCAGAGTTAAAACCGAACTCTATTTTAGGCAAGTACTCGGTAGGATATTACGAGTAAACAATGCTATCAATCAGGAGGCTTGGCTATATACTTTTGCAGTACCAAAGCTTGTAGAATTCGCAAATCGCATCGCTGAAGAAATACCTGATGTACCCGTCATATTCAGGGAGCCCGAATCTGTTTCAATCTCCGTAGAACAGAGCGAAAGTGAAAGATTAAAAGCAAGTTTTCCATCTCAAGATGGTCATACAGTTAGGCTTAGTACTCCACACATAACAGCACCAAACCACCCGTTAATAGCCGCTTCGAACAATCAAAATCTATCTTGGTCGGCGTCACCATCTTTTGAAATTTTAGGTGGCTTTAGAGAAAAGGTAGTATCTACTTTTAACTCCCCTTTTTGATGCTGAAATCTTATTTATGGTGTCACCACTTTTAATAGCAGGCTTGGTTTATGTGAGGGATGCTAAAATATTCTTTTGATTAAGAGAAAGCTATGTAACTCTCCCATAAAATCAAAAGTTTAGGAAGAATACCTATGAAGATCTAAACCAATTAGTTAGCAATTTTAATTGTTTTTCATTTATTTTTAAGTGAGCTCAATTTTTTAATATATTGAGGCAATAATACTAAGGATTTGTCGATTTCCTATACTCTGGTAAGCTCCTATTCAGATAGCTCATCCTTGAGCAAGTTCAACTTCACGCATAAATCATCAATATAATCACTCATAAATTCTGACAAACCTTGAACATCATTTTTTTCGATATCCAGCTCGTTGTTAGAACGAAAATTCATTTCTTCTTCGGCCCACGAAACTAGAAAGTTGTATATTTCCTGCTCTTCATTAGTTAGCACTGAAGCTGGTACTTGTTTATTCCTAGAAGACTTTAATCGTAAAAACTCAATAAAATTTAGCGCTCTATACAGATTTACAACCATCGAGAATGAATCTGCCGCCAAGGATTCGTACTTTCCAAGCCTATTTCTCTCCCATACATTAGCCTCAGGAGAAAGTATGCTCAAAGAATCGATAATTCCCTTGAATCTGGCTAATGGGTATGCGTATCCATTTAAGGAGCTTCTGTGTTCCCATATTTTTAAGATTAAATCAACGGTTTGCTGTTGGTATTTTTCTTTTTTCTCTGCGTTCTCCTCACGCTCAGCACGATCCATCATCTCGGCTAAATAGTGCGACATCCATTTTCCCAAGGTATCGCAACTATCGGAGAAACCCAGCTCAGTTGCCAGATGGTGTCCAAGTACCAACACATCCTTCAGTGGTAAGGATTTCCCCAGTTCTTCTGAGAAGATAGAGTCTTGAGTACCGTGCTTCTTTTTCGGACTTTTCGTTATACTCTGTAATTCCATTTCTAGTTACTCTTCGTGTTATTTCGACTTCAATGGTTAGATCAAAGCCAACTTTATCTAGATATTGCTTTAGGTGAAGTAGCGATATCTTCAAGCGGTGGCCATTGGAGATACAGTCTTCACCATATAAGTATTCTCTCTGTCGAGAGTCATCTCTTACATCACCCCATGCTTCATAATGAAATGCACGGTCCCCATTAGAGGAGTCAAGCCAGTTAACGGGATAACTATCCGAACGGCACAACCCCAGTATTTCAACGACATTTTCAGACGGCGTCGCTTCTATTAGGCGGACACCATGATTAAACACATCCTTTTCATCTAGACGTGCATCACCAGAGTGTTCATTGAGCCAACCACGTAGTAAAAATGGGCCATCATCAATCTCAAATTCATGACCAGCAGGTGGCAAACGGTAGTCATGGGAGTCGTCGGATGTTTGAAGCGATCTAACCAATGCAAGCCCGGTTTCTGGATTAACAAGGGCAGAGGATATTCTTACACTGGAACGATGATTACTGGTGCGAATATCATGATATGAATCGACAACTAAATTACCATCTTCAGAGCTTAAGCCAAGCTCCAACTCAAAATCATCGGCGGTTATTGTTGCCACCCAATCTTCTGCCTCGACAGTAGGGGGATAGTGAAAATGTGTTTCTAGTGGTGTTGGACTGCGAAGGTCACTTGACCACTGCGGTGGTTGAGTTAACCCGGCCCGGCTCAAAAAACCGTTTAATGTTCCATAGTCGTCATCATCATATTCAGGCTCAGCTAACGCTTTTTCTGCCATTAGAGAACCGAGGCTACACCACATGGCGTGCCACTCTAGGTAATAGCTATGAGGCTCTATCGTCGGCATGGAGCCGTGACTGTGGCTGTATAGGGAATAGTCAGCTCTTTCAAACTTATGTTTTCTTGGTTCTTTTTCCCATACTGACAGATCCGAACCATTACCCCACCGGTCAATAATCCAGGCTTCCGCCTCATCAAGAAACATTTCTTCGTTTACATCAGCAAAACATTCTATCGCGCTTGGGTATACATAGCTGAGGGTATCTAACGAATCAAAACTAAACCTTCTCTCTTTACCACCTTCGTGAAATCTTCCCCGAGAAACTCTACCTTTAGATTTTTCGGAAACTAATTCTGAAATATTGATAGCATGCAACGCAGCAATTTCCTGCTCATCAAATTCAATAAAACCATTTGAAAGAAGCTTCATTAAGCAGGATTTAGCAAAATGGCGTATCAATACATGTGGGAAGTCTTGGTCAGTGGCAATACTCAACAACCAGCGTGCGACAGGTGCGATGGCCTCGGGCACCTCGGATGCAATTCTATCAAATGTAACGATGAGCCAAAGACGCGCTGACAACCAATAGAAAGGTGCATTATCTTCACGATAGCCGGGCATGGATTTACGCTCATACAGAGTGGTTAACGTCACAATATTCTTAAAATCTCCCATTCTGGCAGACGCTCTAATACTATGTGCCGCTCGCCATCTCACCCTGGTATCCACATCACCTAAGAACGAGTAGAGTTGATATGCTAATGCTGATTCAGCTAAACACTCAGACTCAATTTTATTCGTTGGAAGTCGTAATCGTGTGGTTAGTCGCTGAACATAACGAGTTGTGACATCTGCAATTTGTTCCTCGCTGCAATAATCAGTCAGCAGCCTGATCACCGAATATAGCTTGGGTAAGGGCAAAGATTCAGCATTTTTTTCCAGGCCATCCAGCAGTAAGCTAACCGTGACTTCTTTATTTAAATTGAGGCTATGAATAACATCTTTCAGCATCAGTTTATCGTAGCCATAATTTTCACCATAAGAAAACTCGCCCAAATGATTAGCAATTAAGATTGGCAGGTTTTCCTCTTTCCAAGAAGATACGGCGTGAGATGACCCACTCCATAGGCTAATACAGTCAATTATCGTTTTAGCCCATGTATAGCTAAGATCATCAATTACTCGCTCATCAGTTAGGAAATTCAGAAAAGAAATACGATCTTTCGACTCCAAACGATTGCAAACAATCCTCAATATGTCATGGCTGGTAATATAAAAATCTTCACCGCTAGCTTCCTTTTTCTTGACGAGTATCGAGTTTATAAAGTCGTCAGGTGATTCAAAGGAAATTTCCGCAACATTTATACCGTCAAGGAACTCTTTCTCCGTTAAATTCCTAGTTGTCGAATCAAGCTTATCATTACTAGATTTTGTCTGAGTACTTACTTTGATTTGTGATTTAAATTTAATCAATTGATTAAGTGCTGAATGCCAATATTTACTACTATCGTTATATGGAACTAGCTCATTTAGCATCTGGCATACTTTGGAGCTACCGCTCCTGTTGAATCTCAATAACTCAGCTTTTGCGATTTCCTCTATCAGTTGACTGGCTTCTTGAACGCTTGTAACCGGCACCAGTTTAGTAACAAGCTCATCATTCAAATCATCACAGAAATTAAGCAAAGATGCAGCCTGCGCAGAGGTTATAGTTCCTTCGGTAACCCCCGTAGACATCAATGCAGGTAGGGTATCGCTGGCTTGAACTAAATCACAATCTTCCCAATACCCAATAAGTCTAATTGCTGTTGCTATATCTAATATAGCAACAGCAGAAATTGCATCGCCCCAAGGAAAATGTTCATACCCTTTAAGTAGAGTGCCGTATTCGATGATTATTGCCGACATTTGAGTCGCTATTTGTTGCGATTTTTGGGGTGAAAAGTGATTTTTGGCGTTTTTGGATAACGCTGAAAAAAGAGCCACATCATGCATAGCATCGACATCAACATCATTAGCGATATCAACTGCAATTTTAAAAACTTCTCTAGCTTCATCCTTATCCACAAAAAGCAATATTCTGGACAAATCTAGAAGAATGCTGATTTTTTCACTTGCTGCTGTTTTTAGATCTTTTACTTCAATTGAACGGTCGTAAATATCTTTAACAACTGTCGGCCTCAACTCCGGTATTTTTATCAGGTTTTCAATAACTTTACGCTGACCGGAAGAAAACACTGATGGCCATTGTTTAAACGCTCCCTTAGCTAGGGTTAGCACTGTGTTAGTATCGATACCAGGTACAACAGATAGCTTAGCTACAGATAAAGAGAGCTGACTACATATGGATTCAAAATAGTGCTCTCTGGATATTCTCCAGGAATTTGAAAACAAAGAGCCTAGTGCAGACTTAACTTTCTCTTCAGCATCTTTAGGCATGATATTGGACAGCAATATATCCGCTCTAACAGCATAAACAGATATTAAAGCTGACAGGTTTTCCTTTATCTCTTTGTGTTTTTTAGATAACTTTTGCTTCTGATTATTTTTTTCGGGCTCATCAAGATCATCAGATATAGCCGAATCAATCCAATAGGACTCTACTGTGACATCGAGACCACGATTACGTGTCAACAAAGAGTATGCTCTAAAAGCAACATCGTTTTTAAGAATGTTGTGTATGTAGATGTTATTGACTAAACGCCATTTATCAGGGCACAGATATTCAAGGATTGGCTCAACAGAGGACAAGTCCAGCCCATTGGCAGCCAAAATTTCACAGCCACTAAGTAGCATTTCCGTGTATCTGAAATCATCTGCATCTTCAGAGGTGTGCTGTTCCAGCTTTTTTAGATCGCAATACTTCAGTATTTCCTTGCTGCATAGTGACTTTTCAAAAGCTGCACAATTAATGTCATGACCGACAAGCGCTAAAGGTATGTTGAATAGTGATGACCAAGGCTCTGGAATACAGCCACTATCCAAAAATTCTTGAACAATGACAGACTTGCCCGATAGCAATAGGCGATCCACTAATCTGGACGCGATTTTGTAATGGAGGCTTTTCGGCTTCCAGCTACAAATGAACTCGTATGCTGCCTCGTATCCCTCCATATCCAGCACTGAATGCGCAACGGAGACAATATCTTCAAGCTCTAATGGCCATGCATCTATATGTTTGTATCGATGTTCGCTTTGTTCGAGTTTTTGTCGTTCAATATTCTCACTTCTTCGATTCATCCATTCACGAAAAATGCGTTTCTTTTCGCGGGCACCGATAAAGTCTCTGTCAGCTGCATCACGAGCAACAATATGCGATAAGAACCTACCATGGCATTCAAACGTTTTTGACGAGTAAAGTATATTTCGACCTACTGTATCAGACGCAAAATGGACGGATAAATCTGGGTTCTCAGCGATAATTTTCTCTACGGCATCATCTGTTTTTATCGCCTCAGCCCCAACCAATAAAGTAAATATCGCATCTGCTGGCTCGCCTGCTGAACGACATACTTTCATTGCGAGTTGTAATCGCTGACTTTGTACTTCCCTGCGAATTATCTGGTCTTTTATAGCTATTGGCGCTTCATTTTGCTCAATGATTTTTATGATTTCTTGGCCTTTCTCAGCTGAAAATAGTGCTGAAGCCAAGTGCATGGCGGAATATTCGTCACTTTGATGATTGGCACTGAAATGTGCAGCTGAACGCTTATAAGCTTCCAAAAGCTTTGGTTGCGCCTTTTCTCTAACAAAAAATTCAACATCCTCATCAAGAAACCCTACTTTATCTTCAAGAACACGCATTCCGGGAAGGTCAGAGACAATATCATTAATCCTTTCTATTGATATCCCCACAACACTAGCTAAATGTTGCTTTGGAACAGGTGCAGGTAGTGCTACTAACGATGAACAAACAAGAGACAAGACCTCAGAATTACCTTCCTTCAAAATCGCCTCTTCAAATCGAGCTTCAAAGATTTGATCCAACCCCTTTCCATTGGGTCTTAAAAATTCAATGGCTTTGCCCGGATCTGATTTTGCGTATTCGAATGCGTAACTTTGTACTCGTGGATTCCGATTAGATAAATTATGAAAATCCTCTATCCATGCCTTGGTTGCTCTGGGATATTGGTTAAGTATATTGAGTTCTGTTTCTTTCAATGAAAAGTTAGAAATTTCTACTGAATTGTATTTTTGCGGAATAGATAAGGAATCTAAACGTCCAGTTCTTGCAGAGATTATTAATCGAACATTAGTAGGCAGATTGCCTATTTTAATCAGTTCATGAACGAAGCTGATTTCTTCCGGTTTACACTGCTTTGCACCCGCTACAGAATTATCCGCCGCATCAATAACGACGACCAACAATGCATTACCTTCTTGCGCCTCTAAAACTTTGCTTGCACTTTCAACCCTTAACGAAAAGGCCTTGAGAAAATCAATGGAATAATCCTGACTAATTAACAAGGGTAATCGCAATCGAGCGGAGGTTTCATTGATTATTTGCAAGTAAGCATCTTTCGACCTATGCCGATATGCTTCACTATCCAGATAAGTACCAGCGCCATAACAGTCATATGTAACCATGACTGAGCCTTCAGGTAATAAGCATTCAACCTGTTTTAGTACGGTCGTCTTGCCACTACCGCCTTCGCCATGTAGGCAGATAAATTGATCACCATTAACCATTGCCGTTTGTATCGCAACAGCTACATTTCTGTTAATTGTATTTTCTACTGGCTTGAGTCTTGAAGGGCATGGAAATAAAGCAAGAGGATCAGACACATTCATCCATGTAAGCACTGTTTCTCTAGTGATATAACTTCCTGTAGCCTCCGGTAGCATAAGCTTGTGAATACGGTCTTTCAAGTCCAACACAAACCCTCGTTCAGCACTATGTGTTAGATTTAAAATTTCATTAATCGCGTTTTCTTCTTGCTCAAAGCGAGACCCCGTACCACAATCAGAGAAGTCAAAAAGCATAATGAATTTCTTGAAATTTCTCTTATTGAGGCCACTGGCAACTCTCAGTGTTTCATGTTTTTTGTTACTAGTATCGGAAAGTGATTTCTTAAGATCTGCACCAATAGGTCGATTACTGACTAGCCTGATTGTTAACGCACTGATACTGATCAGATCTGGTCTTTTTTTTAATATGGCACTAAATGAATCAGCAAGTCCTTTGATAATGCTGTTATTTGAAGACTTTGACTTGGAACTTGTTAAATCCGAAACAGTCCAGTTCTTTTCAGGTGTTGATGGCGAATACTTTAACTGCTCAATTATAACTTTTTCAGCTTTCTCTACGGTATAGCCACCATAAAATAAGCCACAATCGACAGAGTCCCATTCCGTTAACCCTATCTCATTTTGCTCATCAAGATTTACACCTTCAACAGTTACTGCTTCTAAGTTTGTATCTGGGGCTAGCAATTGTAATGCCAAACGAAGAGCCCACCACTCATGAAAATCATCGCCAGTGTTGGAGGCTCTGGCTCCTAAGAATTCTGGTTTCATATTCTGATAATTTCCTCGTTTAACAACTTTGGTTCTTCAATCGAATAACAGCTTATACAATAGCAATACGATAATGTCCTAGGGCACTCTATTTACACGCCAAAGATAACACCACTAAGTTATTGTTGTAAATGAGATATATTGAGGTGAGGTAAGTGGTGTTTATCATAGTGCCGTAGAATGAATATGTTTTTTACGGGGTTCATACTGCACGTATCCAAAGCCTTTAGATAAATTGATATATTGATAGCTCTTATATGTTATAAAAGTTTCAATGTGCGATAGCTTATTTGAGTATCCTTTGAGGTCTAGAACATCTAAATTTGGAGCCCGTTAGCTTCACCTGTACAGGAACCTGTGTCCCTGACAGCATATTAAAGCGCACCTAAAAAATTAGTGTCGGCTGCCAATATAGTTTAATCAGTTACAATAAAGTTTGTCACTTTTACCTGTCTAGAAACGAGTTGGTAGATCTATTCTGTCTTACTTTTGCCCCAAAACTTGTTTGAAATGGATATATCCCGAAGCTTAGCAGTTTGTATTTACCCTCAAAAACTAATATAACCTTCAATTGAGTGGCCAAATTATCTATACCACTACAGTAAAAGAAAAACTCTTGGTCTTACGAAATGAATAAACTTATGTTTCTGAAAAATTATGAATTTTATATTTTAGGAAGTTTACATGATGAACCCTAAAATTCTCGATCATCTACATTCCCGCTTTCGACGCGAAATGGTCATTGCCTCACAAGAGCCTTAATGATAAGTTATTAATATTACTAATAAATAAAATTGGAAATGGTTAGAGCTCGGTAAGATTCCCAAGGGGGATTATCAGAATTCCGGCTAATAAGCTGTTAAGTGCCAATTCAACATTTGAGATTTCATGGAAACAATAGCAAATAGATGGGCTGGAAGGCTCTATGGAACAAACACCGGAAACTTCTTTTTTGACGTATCTCAAGATGGCGACAAAATATCAGGAATGGTTCGAATTATGGATAGCGTTATGGGTGTATCTGTGTACAGCTATGTCGGTACTATCGGCGATGAGATCCTTATGGAATGCACCCCATTAGAAGAAATTGAAGGTGTCATACAAGGATCTGTTACTGTGCGAGGGCACCTAAATCCCAAAGGAAACTTTCGTGGAGACTGGGAAACGACACTTGGTACAGCAGGAACTTTTGATGCTTTTCCACATGACGTAAGTAAAAGTGATCAAGATTCAGCAGCTTCTGAGTTTGTACCAGAGCAAATACATAATAAGAGAATTCAGATCGGTTCGATTCGTTTATTTAACGAAGATATAAAACAACTAGTAGAGTTCATAAAAAGAGACTTTACTGAAGGGAAAGCAATTATAACCTGTAATATTCGAGGTAGTGAGGTTACTAAATATGCAAGTGACTTCCTTGCTAATCTCGAAGGAACAGAAGAACTGAATTATATAAAAATAGTAATTCAAGAACCAGAAGCTCATGGTATAAATCGGGTAGTAGTTGTAGAGCTTGTAGCTTCTGGCGAGAGTGAGATAAGAGTTTCAGGTATTAATGAATCCTGGGTTCTTGGTAAAGCTGAATCCATTGATCAATTACTAAAACCAAAACAAAACTTCCTAATAACCACCTACAGGAAATACGGGCTTAATTTAAATGGTGCTCTTTTCATTGCCATGCTCATAGCAATTCCTGAGATAGAAAAGTGGTATGAAAGAGCTGCTTTTATAGCTGTTGTTTTTGCACTCTTAAATGCATTGCTATTTATCCATAATAAGTTCATTCCCAACACAGCTATATATTTACAAAAACTTAAACCATCATTCATAGAGCGAACATGGCCAAGCATACTTTCCTGGGTTATTGCCGCAAGCAGTTCGCTCGCAGCTGCATATATATTCTCAATATTGACGTCGACCGGCACTTAACAAATCAATCAAGAGGGACACCTACAGTGCACCTTATTGGGGACGTTAGTTACCCTAACTTTATCTATTAACCTATCGAGTTTAGTAATGTCGAACAGCAGTAGCACAAAAAAATTGACTCCAGACGAGCATATATCAAAATTTAGAGGGAAAGAGGAAAAGGCACTTGATCAAGCTCTTGATATTCGCAAATTTGAGATAGATCTTTACTGGAAAAGAGCTACATACTTCTGGACATTTATTGCCGCAACTTTTGCTGGTTTCGTTGCAATTCAAGCTTCGACTTCAGAAACAAAAATTGACTTGTCTATTATCATTAGTTGTTTAGGTTTTGTTTTTTCTTTTGCGTGGTTTTGTGTAAATAGAGGGAGTAAATTTTGGCAAGAAAATTGGGAAAAACACGTAGATGTATTAGAAGATGATGTTACAGGTCCATTATATAAAGTCGTTCTATCAAGAAATCAAAATGGTACGTGTAAAGATAAAGCTGTTCACCTGTTAACCGGGCCTTCGAAGTTGTCAGTGTCAAAAATAAATCAGCTTATAAGTCTATATGTAACTCTGTTATGGGGGATATTAGTATTTTATTCCCTCCCAGAATTTGACTGTAACGCATCAGTTAGTTGGTTTTATATCTCAATCATTGGTTTGAGTCTTGTTACTTGTGGTCTCTTTCTTAAGCTAGGAAAGTCTTACTCTGGTGGTTATTATCATACGGCAGAATTACGAAGTTCAAGAGTAAAGCCGGGCAACTAAAAAGGCAATCAAGTGCGAATTAAAAAGCTTGGCTTAGTTCGCACACTAATTTTAGCAAAGCATTTCTAGCCGCTTTTTGCAGCGTTACCGCATACCTATTTGCTATTTCCTCTAATGAAATTCTTCACTCGAAAAGCTTTAACTCCAAAACGTTTTTGTGCATTTTCGAGTCACCGATTATTGTAGTGTCTGAGTGAATTTGGCCACTTAATTAGAGGTTTTGCAATACCCGAGGTAATCCTTTAAGTGCTAATTTAGCAAAATCACTGACTCATTCATGTCCAGAAACGGGTTAGGGCGACTAAATTATTTATTCCCCAAAGTGTTTTAACTCACCAGGTGGAGTAGTCTTCAGCTAATTACGTTTGCCATACATATGCTAATGGACAAACAAAATACAAGACCTGAACCCAATCTTCTTAAGGAAAACCTTATCTCACCACGGAGGGCTACAGTACTGTTACAGACTTCAACAAAGCCATAGTACCAACGAAATAACGCCAATTCCGGCTCAGCCTCTATACCTGAAAGGCCAATTACCTACCGTTCACTCTCCCCTCATCTCATTAACCAAATATCCTACTTGATACCGTCTTAGTACTACGCTAATGTCGGTCTATTCTAGTGACCTAAGCGGCTAATTTAAAAAGAAGAGATGTGGCATGATCAATGTGGTGTTAGATACAAACATTCTTTACAAAGAGGGGTTATCCTCAGTTCCTATGTTGAAGTTGCATCGGTTAGTATTATCTAAACACGTAAGAGTGTTTGTCCCTGAGTTAGTCAAGATGGAGTTCTTGAATAAAAAAATTTCAGAGTCCGGAACCAAACTAATATCGGCGAAAGATAGCGTTAAAGAAATCCTTTCTAAGAAAACCTTACAAGATCGAGACATTCACGGTGAAATTAGTACGATTCAGCATTCTTTAGAGCAACTAATGGAAACAATTGAAGGTGAGCTACGCTTAGATTTTGACGAGTGGGTGCGTAAATATAATGTTGAAATAGTTCCAATTCCTAATGACTGCACTCTAGACGTAATGATGGATTATTTTGCTGGCAAGAATGCTTTTCGCAAGCCACAAAATAAAGATGACTTCCCTGACTCGTTTATCGAAAAAACAATCAATAGCATCCATGCGAATGTAGGGGAACTAACTGCAATCCTAAACGACGGGATTTTATATAAGCACTTTGTAAGAGCCGGAAAATTACCCATTGCAAATTCTTTAGATTCATTTTTAAGCGAACAAAGAAATGTCGATAAATTTGCAGAACTAGATGCAAACATGGCCTTATTCAGAGTCAATGGTTTAGCTCGAGAATACTTTGGCTCTGAAGAATTTCAGAGATTGTTCTTAGAAAAATTACACACTGAATCAGAGTTTATAGAAGATATATTCTTAGATGAAGCTAATGTAGCCGTTATTGATACAGGTGGGCTTTATATTTTTGGTACATCAATATCTGGTTTTGACAACATTACTAACCTAGAAATTACAGAAGTAGAACTACTAAACCAGAATGAATATTCATTCGATTTTACATGTGAAGCTAAGGCTGAAATGTCTTATTGTGCTGAATACCAGTCGGCTCAGGAGCTTTTGGATGACCCCGTTCTCGATGTAGAGACTCACAGTACGAATGGTGAAGGCATCCATGACTTAACTCAGTCAGTTTCAGTTAGAATATATGGAACTTCCATTATTCGCATCGAAGGTGAAATGGATATAGAGAAAATACAGAGAGATAGTAGAACCCTTCATGTCATTGATAACCCAATAACGATAACCTTCGACTTTGACGATGTAGAAGTCGATATGTTCAAATAACAGATATCACTACGCGCTATTCATTATCAGTCCAGTGATTAACAAGCTTGGTAGGTGCATCATCATGTGCCTACCGTATTATGTTCTCTACCCCACAAAACTTACATCAGATCAAACTTGCCACAACCCCACCAACAAACAACGTTAGACCTCTCCCACAAAACAGATATCAGATAAAGGGGTCGGAGCGAATTAAAGATTTCAAATAAATTAAGATACTTTTTCGAATCAATGTCACCTTAATTCGATTCAATGTTCTGATCGTTTATGCCCCAAAGTGAGCTACTAACTATTGCCACTAGAAGAAAAATACTCAATGATAGGCATTGGGTATTTTCAAGTTAACTTGCCAATCCGAGGGTAAAAAAAAGAAGCCACAATAATACCCTCCTAAAGAAGACCGTGTTTGGTATACAACCGTAAATTAAGGAGGTACTTTGTTTGAAAAGGTAATATTGCGTAGGTCTGAAAATGGAGCTGCATTAACTGCAGGTGAATTAGCTGAAGCACTATTGTTTTATCAAAATGTGCATATTATTCTTGATTTTGGAAGCCTCACGGGTCTAATCCATCAAATAGGGATGCCGACATTATTATCTCTTTTGTCCAGGCCTAATATCTCTGCAGTTTATACCGAAGATATGCTCACTGTTATGCCTACAGTTATCAATGGTAGTCAGTATTACTCTTTTGAAGCTATGCAGATAGTTGGTAATGATAAGGTTGGAAACTTACCCACCCAAAAGAAAAGATTTGAGCATCTTTTAATGGTTCAAGGGAGATATGATAAAAAACAATCTAAAAGATATTTTGAAAGGTTCAGAGGGTATGTACCATTTAGAAAGCTAACTGATGATCACTATATAGAAGGTGGCATTCTAAGTGCTGCTAACATGGATTTGCTGGACAACGAATATTTAAAATCCGCTGTAAGATTAGGGTTGGAAGATAGGGTTGGTAGTTCAGCTACTCCTCCTGATTTTGATTTTGAAGTGTATCAAGAAGGTAAACAGTTTCACATAAATACAAATCTGAATTTTGAAAAACTATCACATATTCAAAGTGTTAAAGCAGGAATAAAGATGGGTTTTAACGAAACTAATCTGATGCTGGATATTTTAAACACAAGAAATGAATTAGTATTTGCTTCGCACTTTGGCGGAGAGTTTTATACATCAAATCTATCCTCCAGAATGATAGATTTAAAATGTTCTGGCTTATTAAAACGAATCAGTATTGAACAACAAAATATTTCAGATTTTTCACGCGTTGTAACCGCTGAAGCCCCGAGAATAAAAGATCTGATTAATTCTAAAGCTAAAACATTTGATGAGTTTCTATCTCTTCTTGATCGGTCTGCCAAATTTAAATCGTGGTTAGTCAATGTAAACCCAGATCAGGAAATAGTAGCAGAATATTTAAAAGCTGTTTCTTCTGAAGGTTGGGCACAATCTATACCAAGTAAGGTGCTTCGATACGTTTTTACTGGGGTTGTTGGGGCTATTGAGCCTATCACTGGTCATGCATTTTCTCTTGCTGATACATTCTTACTAGAAAAGTTAATTGGAGGGTGGAAACCCAACAGGTTTGTGGAAAAAAACCTCAGCTCATTTCTAGAGTTGACTGACGATATATGAGTATTCGTTACTCCAACTGATTTAAATATCGAGTAATAAATGCTACCGAGTGAAAGTGTAATAGGTTTAGCCAGAGTGAAATTTCACTAAAAAGTGATGAATAGTTAGGATCTAATTAGGGCTTTAGGGATAATCAAAATGCTTTTTCAAAAAATGGCAGGTTAATTAGGCCTAATGTTCTAACAAGCTTTTGTCCAAAAATAAGTTGGTTAGGCTCAAATATAACGGCCAGTTTCACATGGCACTACAACGTAGTATTCAAATTTATTTATTAGTAATAGTATACTAACCTTTTAATGTACTATTTTGGGTACTAATTTTTTTTACGTTAGTTACTGTAATTAAATAGATAATGTAAATTAAATCTCACTAGATATCTTATTTGGTATTCTTTTGGGGGTGATACCGATTACATGTACACCCAAGAGCAAAAAAAGTTTAGAGCAACTAAAATTGAGCAGATTGAGCAGGATATCTTAGCTGCTGCCGCGTCTGGTCATCCCATTTCTAGGGTGTTCTTGGCAGATGGTGATGCGATGACGTTGCCTTTTAAGCGATTAAAAGAAATATGCCAATTAATTAATACTCACTTACCTTCCGTGACGCGTATCAGTAGTTATTGCTTACCACGAAATTTGACCAATAAAACGGTCGAACAGTTGTCAGAACTGCGTGATATGGGGCTGTCATTGCTTTATGTAGGCTGTGAAAGTGGCGATGACGAAGTGCTCACTAAGATTAAAAAAGGTGAGGATTACGCAAGTTCCTTAATGGCGCTTGAAAAAATCAAGCAAGCGGGCATGAAGTCGTCGGTGATGATTTTAATGGGACTTGGCGGTAAACAATTATCGCAACAACATGCTAAAGCTTCAGCGAAATTAATGAATGCTGCCCAGCCTGATTATCTTTCGACTTTAGTGGTCACCTTACCCTTAGGCACTGAGAAAATGGATAGCGTGTTTGATGGTAAATTTGAATTACCTGATCAACTTGGGCTGTTGAATGAGATGCAAACATTATTATCAGAGCTTGATCTCACCAAGACCATTTTTAGATCCGATCACGCTTCTAATTATTTAGTGCTAAAAGGTGTACTTGGCAAGGATAAACAACAATTATTGAATCAAGTTTCTGATGCAATTACAGGGACAATTCCACTTCGCCAAGAATGGCAACGAGGCTTATAAGCAACAAGCGCCTTAAGCTATTTACCTAAGGCGCTTGATTCAAACTAATGAATGTAAAATGTTAGTTTCCAGTTTGAGCATTGGCTTCAATTAAGGCATTTTTGAAGTCGTTTGCCCAGCGACGATAAACCGTTTTGACATCTCCCCAATTAAATACTTGAGTGTTTTGACGCCATTGATCAAATCCCATCGCACGATCGGCAGCTTTCGCTAACACTTCGCCACTTTCAGCATCTTTAAGCACGGCTAATAACACCATCGAGCCTGAGCTTTGGGTGTATGTTTTTCCTGATGAGTTAAAGCTTCTGCGAGACTTTTCGATCGGAGCAGTTAAGCGAATATCGGTGACTGCAGTTTCAATGATTAATGTATTTGGCCCAGCTTGCGTGACTAGCTCAAAAGGCTGCTCGCTATTAAACACATCGGCAACGGTCTTTGAAAATTGTAGCGCCATTTTATCTAATGACTCTTGAGGTAGGTCGTAGGTTGCGTTTAAACCGTCACTTTGCCTATCAATTTTCGGCGCGCGATAATCATCAGGGTGATCGTTGGTGACCTTTGCCGGTTTAAAATACAGTTTACTGTATTGCTGCCAATTAACATTGGGTCTTGCATATGAAAGTGCGAGCTTTGAATTATCGACTTTAACTAAACCATCTTTAGTGGTTTCAGCATCAGGGCCTTGTTGCAGTGTCGCAGGTCCTGAGGCGCAGCCAATAAGGCTGAACAATATACTGGTCACTAGAATAGCTGGGTAAAACTGACGATTGCGCATATGATTAATCCCTTAAATAATACTGTTAGTAAATATGGCAGCTTAATCAAAAGAGTCAATCAAAGCGTCAATCAAAGCATTAGTCTCTGTTAAGCTAAGATATTATGGGTAACTATTTTATCTTTGCGATACAAGGTTATAGCGTCATTAAAGTGGTAGTTGTAATAGCCAAGTAAGCTTGGTAAAAAGAGAATGAGTAGCAAAAGGAATGATAAATATGGATATTAGACTCGACGACCTCACAGGCGATGATGTGGCAAAGTTATTGGGTGAGCATTTACAAGATATGTATGCGACTTCACCTGCCGACAGTGTGCACGCATTAGATTTATCTAAGCTGCGCCAACCTCATATCGACTTTTGGACTATTTGGGAAAACAACCAACTAGCAGGCTGTGGTGCGATTAATCGATATTCAGTAGAGGATGTTGAAATAAAATCTATGCGGGTATCGAATGCATTTCGCCGCCGTGGTGTTGCAGCTACTTTATTGACCTTTATGCTCAATGAGGCTAAAGCTAGAGGGGCTAAAACAGTTAACTTAGAAACGGGTTCCATGGACTTTTTTATCCCAGCAAGAACGTTATATGCTCGCCATGGTTTTATTGAATGCGGCCCCTTTGCAGATTATAAAGCAGACGCTAATAGTGTGTTTATGACCCTGAGTTTATAAGCGAAATAAACGCACTATTAACTGCTTTTATTATTCAAGATACGGCCTCTTCATCTTGGAAAATATCTTCAATTGTGAGCTTAAATAATCTTGCTGCTTTAAAGGCTAAAGGCAGACTCGGATCGAATTTACCTTTTTCAATCGCATTAACAGTCTGTCTGGATACATTCAATAAGTCAGCCAGTTGCGCCTGAGTTAAATTGTGCTCTGCCCGTAGCACTTTTAATCTGTTATTCATCGATATTTCCTATTACCCAATATAATGCCGACCATGTAGGTCAAACTCATGACGATGACAAGATGAGAAATTTCGGCATGAGCGTTGATTATCCCTGTTGTAGCTAGGGTTGAGTAACTAATACCCACAATTAATCCGACTCCAAGGCTCAAGCCCATGGCATTTAACTGAATTTTTTGTTGTAGCTCATCGAGAGAAGCGAGGTGTTGTTTATTGGCCCAGATCATACCGATACCCACCAAGAAGTTTCCTCCAATTGTAGCCACCGTGATGATGTCATTTTCAGGCCACAAAAAGATAGGCCCAAAAGTCGTTATTGCGAGCGTTATCACCCATGCTGCAGTCCATTTAGCTAATCGTATTGTGTTGATGCTGTTGCACTTTTTCCAATCATTATCCATTGAATCATTCATAGAACACCCTGTTATCCATTTTGATTTTAAATTAAACTTAACTTGTCTTTATGTAAAGTAAGCTTGACTTAAATATGTGCTTTAAAAATTAAAATGTCAAGTTTTAGCGACATTTTATCAAGTTAGCACGACATGGCTATAGGCGCTAGAGGGAACTATTTGGCATTTTTTGAAAGGGTGGGGAGTTATTAAGTTGCTAATCTATAAGCTATAAATCACTCAGCGAGTTATAAGTATAACTCGCTGAGTAAGCGTAAGGGAGTGATCGACTAACGGTGGATTAATGTTGTAGGTGGATCTCTCTCACCGGACAAGGAATGGTAATGCTAGCGGTTTTTAATGCGCTAAAAATGGCTAAATTACTTTGATATTTATCTTCATAATAACTTTTAGTTGGTACCCAATAACGCACACCAATTTCCATTCCTATGCTATTAAAGTCATTAATACCAACCTGTGGCGGACGAGACTGATTCACTTTCTCTTGAGACAATAATGCGTCAGTAATTAACGTAGTCACAATTTGAGGATCGGTTTCATAATCAATGTTGAACTTGGTTTCGACCAATTTGTATTCTTGAGAGTTATGTAAGATTTCACCAACAATGTGCTTATTAGGAATATGAATTAACTCGCCTTCTTCGTTAGTCAGAATCGTGAGTCCTAATTGAATTTTTTGTACGACACCTGACACGCCTTGGATCTCGATGGTGTTACCAATAACAAAAGGTCTAGTGACAATAATCGTCACGCCTGCAGCGTAATTGGCAAGCATGCCTTGTAACGCTAAACCAGCGCCCAATGAGGCAGCACCAATAGCGGCGACCATTGGCGTCACACTGATCCCGAGTTTGCCTAAACAAATAATCGATACCATGACGATGATGGTAATTCTGACAAGGTTTGAAACAAAGTTACCTAAAGTGACATCAATATTATGTTTTTCAAATTGATTGGTCACCACATCAGACATCTTGTTAGCTATCCAGATACCAATGAGCAAAATGATAATAGCACCAATTATTTGGAAGCTATATTGGACAATAAACTCTGTCAGCAACTCATAAACATTTTGCAGTTGAGCTAATTCTTGATCTAAGCCTGCTGGGGTCTCATTCATAATGATGGTCTTTTTATTAGATGAATAAACAGATAATCACTGATTATAGTGTTGTAATTAAGTGTTGTCTTGGGTTGTTTTTTAACGTTTTTACACAATTAGACTCACAAAATATTCATTAATCCTATTTCATTAATTTTAATGTCGTTAATACGTGAGATACCTCAAGTTTTTCAGGCTAGTTAATAGGTAGGGAATCTCATTAAGGTATAGTGCATTGCACCCTCTATTTGAAGACTTTTTCTATGATTAAGGCTTTAAACCCTACTTCAGGAATAACAAGATGAAAGCAATTTTATTTGTAGTAAGTTTATTTTTTATGACGACGGCACAAGCGAATGTGTTTGCTGTGAACGATAAAATTGAACCTGTGACGTTAGAAGATCAATTTGAACAACCGCTAGTGATTAACGAGCAAACCCAAGTTGTACTATTTAGCCGTGGTATGAAAGGTGGCGAATTCATCCAAGAAGCCTTAGAAGCAATTCCTGCAGAGAAAAAGCCTGAAAACTTGGCTTATATTGCTGATATCAGCGGCATGCCTTCACTAATTGCTCGTTTTGTTGCAATCCCAAAAATGAAAGATTTACCTTTTTCAATGGGGCTTGATCGTGAAGGTGAAGTGACAGCTTCTTGGCCTGCGGAAAAAGATATGGCAACAGTTATTGTATTAGATAAATTTACCGTAGTCAGCATTGAGAACTTTGACTCAAGTGACGCTATTGTTGAAGCTATCAGTAAGCAGTAATTCAATTCAAAAAGGCGACTTAATCTAGCCTAAAACTAAAGGACGCCTATGCGTCCTTTTTTGTTGCTTGCGTTACAAGGTTAACTCGTAAATGCTTACAGTAAATAGGCGAAATTACCGCTTACTGTTTTTTAAGCATGGTATAAATTTCTTCTTTTAAATGTAGCTTCTTCGACTTAAGGATTTTAAGTTCAGGTGTGGTGTCACTATTATAGTGCTTTTCATGATGCTTAATTTTTTCATCTAACTGATTGTGCTCATCAAAAATCCTAGAAAAATGTGCATTTGATGTTTTTAATTTACTGATTAAATCACGGTACTCTGGAAACATAGAACAACTCCTTTTCGTTACTGTTAACTTAAAATTACTCCCTCTTTTGCCTAGGTAACGTGACTAAGATCAACTATTGCTTGATTGGGTAAAATTGCCCTAAATGAACTAAAATTAGCTATTATTTTTTAGGTGGTTTATGGTGCGCTAAATTAGCTAACGATGTTTGCGCTTGTAAATTTGCCACGGCAATCGTTTTATAAATATCAAGATTTATGTGATCGAGTTAACCTTAACTGAGTGGATAGTGGGTTAAAGTCGACACAATTAGGATTTTATATTCAATAATGAAAGGGGTTTTCAACATGGCCGACGTATTTCACTTAGGTTTAACCAAGCAAATGCTTGATGGCGCAACTTTGGCAATTGTGCCTGGCGATCCAGAAAGAGTTAAGCGAATTGCTGAATTAATGGACAACGCGACTTTCTTAGCAAGTCACCGTGAATATACAACGTATCTTGCTTACATTGATGGCAAAGCTGTTGTGGTTTGCTCAACGGGTATTGGTGGTCCATCGACTTCAATTGCAGTAGAAGAGTTAGCACAATTAGGTGTGACGACTTTCTTGCGAGTGGGTACAACGGGTGCGATTCAACCTGAAGTTAATGTGGGTGATGTGATTGTGACTCAAGCATCAGTGCGTTTAGACGGTGCAAGCTTGCACTTTGCGCCGCTTGAATTCCCAGCAGCAGCTGATTTTAACTGTACGACAGCTATGGTTGCAGCATGTCGCGATTATGGTTTAGAGCCTCATGTTGGTATTACCGCTTCTTCAGATACTTTCTACCCAGGTCAAGAACGTTATGATACCGTTTCTGGTCGCGTGACAAGCCGCTTTGTAGGTTCTATGAAAGAGTGGCAGTCAATGGGCGTGCTTAACTATGAAATGGAATCAGCAACCTTATTCACTATGTGTGCTTCTCAAGGCTGGCGCGCAGCGTGTGTAGCGGGTGTTATCGTAAATCGCACTCAGCAAGAGATCCCTGATGAAGCGATGATGAAGAAAACCGAAGTCAGCGCAATTACCATCGTGGTTGATGCTGCTCGTAAGTTATTGGCTTAATATTATTAAGTCTAATTAGGGCCTGTTGATCTTTCAAGGTTGTTTTTGCAGCGAATTGTTGGCCATTTATACAAGGCAGAGACTTTGTGGTGTAGTTATTCTACATAAAAAGTCGATAACGCAGTAAAAATCGCCAACAAACGCTGCCCAAAGGGTTCGACTAAAAGCGTTTTACTCTTTGTTGGATGAATCTTGCTTAGATGACTAGGCATCAATCCATCCGCCTCAATTAAAACGCTTTTATTTCGAACAAAACTTAACCGGCAAAGTTCAACAGGCCCTAGTTAACTTATTGTAATTAAAGGTGCTTCGGCACCTTTTTTGTTGCCTTTTTTTTACGAATGATGAAGTATTTTTAATGTAAACCTAACCCTTCAACGAGGGAATGTGATTGCAATTTCATCGTTTTACTGTATTGTTGACATAATATGTCGCATTTAGCAGACATTATCGATAACGATTATCTGTCGTCATTGTTACTACTATTTTCATTAATATTTTTACTACTATGCCTTAGGCATTCCAACAGTTATCAAGTCTATACAATTCACGCTATCCCAACTAAAGAGGATGCCGAACAGGGTTTTATAGCTTAAAGGATTTTATGATAACGTTTTTACAGGGGGGTATATGGAGTTTTCAAATCCAACCAGCATTTGGTTAATTGTTGGTCTTATCTTAATGGTCGCGGAAATTATCGTTCCGGGCGGCATCGTAATCTTACTCGGCGCTGCATGTGTTATCGTCGCTGCTGCATTGTTTGCAGGGATTGTTGACGGCGCAACACAAAGCTTTACCTTATGGTTTATTACGTCAATCGTGTTGTTACTGAGTTTTCGCCATATCACTCAAAAAATGATTGGTGGTGATGCTCATGTGGATAATACCGATGAAGAAATGGATTTATATAATCAAATTGTCACGGTAAAAGCGGATATTGGCCCCGGTGAACATGAAGGACGTGTGACGTTCTCTGGCACTGAATGGCCTGCATTAGGTGATGGCACCGAGATCAAATCAGGCAGCAAAGTGCGTATTATATGTCGTGAGAACATCGGATTGATTGTTGAGCCTTATGTTGAATCAGAACCTGAAACACCGAATTAAAGTGTTATTGCGCTTTAACACTCATCGAATTTAAGTAAAAATCATATTTACAAAAGGAAGGGGAAGTATGTTTGAACTAACCATCGCATTTTTATTTATCATGTTTATTCTTTATAAACTGATGTTGATAGTGCCTATGCGTGAGGTCAATGTGATCGAACGTTTAGGAAAATTTAGAACCGTACTAAAACCTGGATTTCATTTCTTAGTGCCATTTGTGGATCGCGTTGCTTACCGTCACGATACCCGTGAAGAAGTATTAGATGTCCCGCCACAAAGCTGTATTTCAAAAGATAACACCCAGCTAGAAGTTGATGGCTTAGTGTATTTAAAAGTCATGGACGGTAAGTTAGCCAGTTATGGTATTGAGAATTACCGCCGCGCTGCCGTTAACCTTGCACAAACCACCATGCGTTCAGAGATTGGTAAATTGACCTTGTCGCAAACCTTTTCAGAACGTGACAGCTTAAACGAATCTATCGTTCGTGAGATTGACAAGGCATCCGATCCTTGGGGGATCAAAGTACTGCGTTACGAGATCAAAAATATTACCCCTTCAATTCACGTTATCCATACGCTTGAAAAGCAAATGGAAGCCGAGCGTCGTAAACGTGCTGAGATTACCTTAGCTAATGCTGAAAAAGACGCGATGATTAATATTTCGCAAGGTGAACGCCAAGAGGCAATTAACTTGTCCGAAGGGCAAAAACAGAAACGAATTAATGAAGCAGTAGGCTCGGGTCAGCAGATAACGATTATTGCTCAAGCTAAATCTGAAGGCATGAATATGATTTGTACCGCCCTTGATAATGAAGGCGGCAACGATGCAATGAATATGATGCTTAAAGAGCAGTTCATCAGCCAAGTCGGTAGTATCTTGTCTGAATCTCAAGTGTCGATTGTCCCGGCTGAAATGGCCAAGCTTGAAGGCTTCTTTGAGGGCATGGAGCAAGTGACTCACGCGGTAGCTAAAGCACCGGCAGCAACAAAAGGAGCACGTTAATATGTTAAATGGAATTGATACCGATTTTGTTGTGATGATTATTTGGGGCGCGATATTTCTCATTTTCGTGTTAAAGCTATTTCAATCTATTCGCTTAGTACCGACTAAATCGGCCTATATTGTTGAGCGTTTAGGTAAGTATCACAGCACCTTAGATGCAGGCTTTCACGCACTGGTGCCGTTTATCGATAAAGTGGCTTATATACATGACTTGAAAGAAGAAACCATTGATGTGCCACCACAAGAATGTTTCTCAAGTGATGAAGTGAATGTTGAAGTGGATGGAGTGATTTATATTTCAGTCACTGATCCAGTTAAAGCGAGCTATGGTATTACTGATTACCGTTACGCGGCGATTCAGCTAGCACAAACCACCACACGTTCAGTGATTGGTACGCTTGATTTAGACCGCACCTTTGAAGAACGTGACGTCATTTCGGCTAAAGTGGTTGAAGTACTCGATGAAGCGGGCGCTATGTGGGGCATTCGAGTTCATCGCTATGAAATCAAGAATATTACTCCACCAGAAACCGTTAAAAATGCCATGGAAATGCAAGTGAACGCCGAGCGTGAGCGCCGTGCATTACTGGCAAGAAGTGAAGGTGATAAGCAAAGTAAAATCAACCGTTCTGAAGGTATCATGACTGAAACCATTAACCGCTCAGAAGGTGAAATGCAGCGTATTGTCAACGAAGCTGAAGGTAAAGCTGAGGAAATTTTAACCCTTGCTAAAGCAACAGCAGAGTCGATTGAAAAGTTGGCTGTAGTGATTTCAAAACCCGGTGGTCAAAGTGCGCTGCGCCTGCAACTCGGTGAGCAGTACTTTAAACAACTGGGTGGCTTAAGCGACAAAGACAATCGTGTGGTCTTACCCGGCAGTATGATTAACTTCGACTACTGGTTAAATAGCATGGGTCTTGAAGACGAAAAGAAGAAATAGCTTTCAGCTGCTTTGGTTAACTCAAAACGCTGAGTATTAAGTTAACCTAGATAAAAAAAACTAAAAGAGGTTAGCACTACGCTAGCCTCTTTTTTTGATCGTTAAAGCGGGTATTACGATTAACCTTTACTATCAAATGAAGCCTTTGCGAAATCAATGAGATAACGTTATGTTTAATTAACTGGCTGCTTGCCTTGTTCTGTTTTAACTTATCAATGATGGAATTTGATGAAACCTAAGATTTTGCATTGTGTCGATGACCCGAACATGGGCGGCGTTAATTTTGCGCTGCAAAGCCTGTGTGGCTCCACGTTGCAAGATGACTTTGCATTCGATATTCAATATATCGATTTTTCAACGCCTGTGAATATCAATAGCGATGCCGACATTATCTGCCTTCATGGGGCATCAAACTGGCGAAACCTGCTCAACATTATTCAGTTTAAATGGCGTCATCCAAACACCACATTTGTGCTGCAAGAGCATCATTACAGCGCCGCTTTTGTCAGTGAACAAATTAGATCTCCCAAGCGTTTTTATTTAATGCTGAAATTGAATTATTGGCTGATGGATAAAGTCATCGCCATCGCACCTTCACAGCAACAATGGATGCTAGAACATAAGCTTATTTCTCAGCAAAAAATCGCTTTATTAGGGCAGGGACGGGACTTAACTCGTTTTACCGCCAGTGTTATCGCTAGTCAAATCCCTAACAAAAGCCCTAACAAAAGCCAAGATAAGCTAAACGCTAATGAGGCTCCGGTGTTAGCCGCCTATGGCCGATTTCACCCTCAAAAAGGCTTTGATTTACTAATTAAAGCCATGCAGCAGGTGAAGTCACCGTGTCGATTATTGTTAGCTGGAGAAGGTGGGCAACTCGACGAGCTTAACGCGTTAGCAGCAAAGGTAACTAATGTTGAAATTGTCGGTAAAATAGATGATGTCCCCAGTTTTTTACAAGCCTGTGATGCCGTCATTATCCCGTCAAGATGGGAGCCATTTGGGCTGATATTCATTGAATCACTAGCAATGAATAAACCGATTATTTCAAGCCAAGTGGATGGCTTAGGCGATCAAATTAACCAACACACTGATCATCACCTAATTGATGATGGTCATCAATCTGCGATCACAGCTATTGCAGAGCCTATTTCAGCTGATTCGATTGCAGATGCCATTAATCATTTTTTATCTCAAACAGCAGCAACTTCCTTGGTGGATGCTCAAGCGACAGAAGAATGCCAAGTCGTTGCAGACAGCCAAGTCACGGCTGTTGGCTCAGTCGACTCCAATCCTGACTACATTGAACAGTGGAAAGCCCTGCAATGGCTTGAGCTACAACAAGCATGGAAAAGTTTGTTTAAGCAGCTTTTAGAAGACAAGAAGGAAAGTTAGTAATAGAAAAGAAGTTAAGCCGCCCTAATGATTTTAAAGGCGATTAATTACTATGATATGCCGATTAACCAAGGTAGCGCAGCCCCTAAACCTACAGAAAACAAGCCAAGTATAAATTTTATGTGATTCATGTAACTACATTTTGAGTACATAAATACCCCAATGAAAAAGGCCAAAAACGACCAGATAATCGAACCGATAAAATATAACTGCAAAGCACTTTGATTAACTGAACCTGTATAAGCAGGGCCTGCAATATCGTTCAAAAGCAGTGCTACTAGCAAACCTAAAACAGGTAAAAAGCCAAGCATAAAAATTTGTTTATTGATCATCCATTTATTCATTATTGAATCCATTCAATTAAAAGGAAATATTTACACTACAGAGCAATAACTAGCTGGTCAAATTAAGCGGCGAAAGAAGAGTAGGTAACTGTTCTATTGGTTAAATTTTTTACTGTGCGGCTTCTTTATTGATGCCCCGAAAATACTTACCTAAATAAAATGCAGCTAAAACAGTGATTACATCAATAGGGAAATTAATCCTCCACATAGGAGGAATAAATAACTCTCCTAGCAGTAATAAATTCATCGTTAAACTTAGCAATGAACAAGCTGAAAAGGATAACGCTAAGTGAAGGATTGTTCGGTTAACCTGTTGTTTAGCATAGATGGTTAAAATGAAAATACTTAAAAGCGCAGATGGTAGTTTTTGATAAATAAGTAGTTCATTTAAAGATTTAGGTGAATAATAATCTACTCCCCAAAGTACTGATAGTAGTGTACTTAATCCTGTTTGAGCTATAACAAGAATAAAGCAATATTTTATAATTCGATTCCAATTCATAGCTATCCTTGCCACATATCGTCTGCTAATTAGGTGTATCACAGTAAGCAAGTAAATGAACTCTTTTAGTCCTGGCTTAATATCCTGTTAGCTGGTTTCTAGTTTACTGAACATTTGCTAGAAATTTTAATTTTGAGTTCGCCAACGGTTTCAATAAAAGGTCGAATTGAACAGAAACCAGCAGCAATAAGACCCATTGAGCCATAATTTAATGGCAAACCGACCCCTTGTGACATGATGTTGTAACCAACCAAATATCCAATGTTATAAACTGCACCAATAATGACAAAGGGCAGAATAAGTAAGAATACCCAAAAACGAATTTCTGACAATGAATTCATAACTAATCCTTTAGATTTATATTTTTGCAGCTAATGCCCAATTAACGGGTTAATACTTAGGTAGCTGCCCACTGTTTGTTGCATAATTTCTACCAACTCACTATCCATATATTGATAATCATCAGGAATATCTAATACTTGAATCTCTTTATAATTTAGTAGCCTCGTAAATTCAGCTTTAAGCCTGTTTTTATGCTTTTCTTCCATAACAAAAATCACGTCTGCCCATTGAATATCTTTGACGTTTACTGTTCTTTTAGCTTTAGGGCTCGTACCAGCTGATCTAACGTTTAGTTCGGGGTGGTTCTTCCAAACTTGCTCTCCAGTAGGACTACGCCATTGATTACGACTACATATAAAGAGGATTTTTTTCACATTACTGTCCTCAATTGGCATTTCATCATCTAATTTTTGTCTCAATGTTATTGGAGGGTAATCAATCCCTAATTGTTTAGCTCGTTTTAATTTTTTCGAGCGAATGTACATAAGCTTCCAGTTTTTCTCTGGAGTAAATTGCTTCTCAATATGTCCATCTTCTTTGAGTTTTTTACATTCTTTCTTTGCCTGTCTCCAAGCTTTATTTCTGTCGTTATCCATAATTCTCATCAATTTATCGGGTTCAGCAGCCGCAATAATACGGTGAGATTTGGTGCGGAGCTTAAAGCCCCTAACAGCTTATTAAACGGCTCGGGTGATAAAGTAGGCGGCTTAAGTTATTGATTAATATCATCCTACATTTTTATCTGCTTGATATAAATGCTAATTTATTTTTTACAGCTTAAAATTAAACGAGCTTTCCTGATAAAGGTGGCTGAAAAATAATGATTATTCTTTAAATTGATAATTATCATGGAGTTAGAGTTAGCTACCTTGTTTCATTGTCTAGCGATGTTTGGAATAGCTCAAAGTCGTGGCGCTTCGCCCACACCAGACGAAAGGGAAACAACAGCATTTCCCTTCTCGCTGATTAATATATAAAGAGTTCTGCCGCTCCGGCGAAGTGTTTTTCCTCATGCTACAGAGCTAATTTACTACCGCCTCAGATTCGCCATCCTTGGCTCAATCTGAGG
>NZ_JAJGZS010000003.1:99366-186842 GCF_020806285.1 Shewanella sp. 10N.7 | reverse complement strand
CTGTTACCGCTCGACTTGCATGTGTTAGGCCTGCCGCCAGCGTTCAATCTGAGCCATGATCAAACTCTTCAATTAAAGTTTTTTTGAAACATTCGAAAATGCTTCGGCTCAATGAATTCTGATTACATTATGCAGACTCGGAAGAATCTACATCCTGTTTGTTACATATTGCTATGAACACTCATCGTTACATTGATAATAATTTTGATTGCCACCTAAGTGACAATTTCGATTAACTCAACACCTGTGAGTGTCCACACAGATTTACTTGTTTGATTGTTAAAGAGCGTTGACCGTGTTGGTCAGGGATGCGTATTCTACGCTTTCCCTCGTTGGCGTCAAGTGTTTTTTCAAACTTCTTTTTGCCGTTAATTTGAAGCGGTTAAAACCATCTCAAATCAACCTGACTCAGTGTTTCGCTATTGCGCTCTGCCGTGTCAGTGGATGCGCATTATAGGCAAATCATATTTTCGCGCAAGGGCTTTTTTGCAGTTTTATTGCAAACTCAGTTCAACTGAACAATAGTTAGCCATTATGAAGTGTTTTTCTACTAAAATGCTCCGTTTACTGGTTTAGAGAGGGATTTGACGTTTATCAAGTTCGCTTCAGATAGTGACTCTGTTGCTGTTGATTTCCATTTATAGCAGCAATAAGCATCAACAATATCTACTTAGCTATTGGTTTTATCGGCTATTTAGCCTATTTTATTTTTATTAGGGAAAATTACGCTTCACCATCTAGGAAAATCTATGTTCAATTTACGTCTATTTGCTTTATTACTTTGTTTGAGTGTTAGTCATGTTAGTTTTGCTACCGTTATTTATACTTGGGTAGATAAAGATGGTGTGTCTCATTACAGCCAACAACCCCCTGAAGATGTAGATTCTAAAAAAGTATACAGCGAAGACATCGAGCCTGCTCAAGTGGGTTATGTTCCCGTATTACCTAATACACCGACTTCAAGTCAAGCTTCTTCACAATCTGACTTAGCTCAAAAAGCAGCTCTTATTAAAGAAAAGGATGCCGAGCAAGCTGCCTCAATCTGTGAAAGTGCTAAGCATAGTTTGAATGTGTTAAATAGTTATCAAAATTTGCATCGCACTAATAAAGAGACTGGAGAGGAAGTAGTCGTAACAGAAGAAGAACGTTTAGAGCAGATAGAAAAGAGTGAAGAACGCATTAAGCTATTTTGTCAGTAAGATTTCGCTGTGTAATTTAGATCAAAATAGAAAAGGAGCCTCGGCTCCTTTTTGATATCTACTATTTACTAATTAAAAACTAACAATCTAACTCACTGTCATTATTCAAACACTAACCAGCATTACCAACAGTGTACATAGATTTGAATTCTCCATTGCTGCATGTTTCAGTACCTGATCGCCAGCCATCTTCAAATGGGTCAATGCCTTGTAGCGTTTTATCCTTCATTGATTCCAGTGATTCGTTAGATGTGTTTTGCGCGATAGCGCTTGTACAGCCCCTGTTATAACCAAAATGATAAAGACTATTGTATTCAACATTGCCGACACCGATAACTTCAGTGCCATCGCTTCGTTCTGGTGAACTACTGCAACCTGTTACTGCAATCGAAACTAATGCGATACTTAACAAGACGGTTCTTTTCATGTTATATCCTTTTGACTTGAATTGAGGTGAACTTACCTATGACTCCTTCAATTAAATTAGTTCAATAATTAGCCACCATCAAGTTATGTCAACGTCGTATTTAATGCTCATTCACTTATTTACTGAGCAAAAAATACAAAAGGAACCATTCAGGTTCCTTTTTAAGTTTCATTTGCTGTTTGATTATTGCTTAAATGTCAGCAAGCCATCTTCAACATCAATTAAAATCGGTTTACCCGGAAGTAACTCCCCTTTTAATAAATAATGTGCCAATGGGTTTTCGATTTCCTGTTGTAAAGCCCTTTTAAGAGGACGTGCACCGTAGGTCGGATCAAAGCCAGCTTCAGCAATCAGTGCCAATGCGCTTTTAGAAATAGACATAGTGAAGTCTTTTTCTGCTAAACGATGCTTAAGGTTTTCTAACTGAATTTCGGCAATGTGAGCAATATGCTCTGCAGCCAAAGGATGGAACACGACGGTTTCATCTATTCGATTTAAAAATTCTGGCCTAAAACTTTGGGTTACCACATTCATCACAGACGATTTCATTTGCGCATAATCTTGAGATGCAAAACCATCCTGAATAATGTCAGAGCCTAAGTTCGAGGTCATAATGATCACGGTATTTCTAAAATCTACCGTGCGACCTTGACCGTCAGTTAAGCGGCCATCATCTAATACCTGAAGTAAAATATTAAACACATCAGGATGCGCTTTCTCCACTTCATCTAATAAAATGACCGAATAAGGTTTACGGCGAACGGCTTCAGTTAAATAGCCGCCTTCTTCATAACCTACGTAGCCCGGAGGCGCGCCGACTAAACGAGATACTGTATGTTTTTCCATAAACTCTGACATATCGATGCGAACCATTGCAGACTCTGTATCAAATAAGAACGTCGCCAGCGATTTACACAACTCAGTTTTACCCACACCAGTAGGACCTAGAAACAGGAAAGAACCAATAGGACGGTTGGGATCTGCAAGTCCTGCTCGGCTTCTTCTTATCGCATTCGATACAGCTTCTACTGCTTCGTTTTGGCCAATAACTCTTTGATGCAATGCCTCTTCCATTTGCAATAATTTATCACGCTCACCTTCAAGCATTTTCGACACAGGTATACCTGTGGCTTTTGATAACACTTCGGCAATTTCGGCATCGGTGACTTTATTACGTAATAAGGTCATATCTTGCATCTCAGCTTGTGACGCTAAATCGAGTTGTTTCTCTAATTCAGGGATACGGCCATATTGTAGCTCTGACATGCGGGTTAAATCACCTGCACGCTTCGCCACTTCCATATCCATTCGAGACTGCTCTAAATCAGCTTTAATATGCTGAGTGCCCGCAAGGGCGGCTTTTTCTGTATGCCATATTTCATTTAGTTCACCGGCTTTCTCTTCAACTTGCTTAAGTTCTACCTGCAAGTGAGATAAACGTTTACGGCTCGCTTCATCTTCTTCTTTAATTAACGCTTGTTCTTCTAGCTTTAATTGAATTGCTCGACGATCCAGCCTGTCCAATGCTTCCGGTTTCGAGTCTATTTGCATCCGAATACTTGAAGCGGCCTCATCAATAAGATCAATCGCTTTATCTGGCAACTTTCTGTCTGAAATATATCGATGCGACATACTTGCTGCAGCAACAATAGCAGGATCGGTAATCTCAACATGATGATGCAATTCATAACGCTCTTTTAAACCTCGTAAAATAGCAATCGTGTCTTCTACATTTGGCTCTTCTACAAGCACTTTTTGGAAACGGCGCTCTAACGCTGCATCTTTTTCGATGTATTGACGATATTCATCTAATGTTGTCGCGCCAACACAATGTAAATCGCCACGGGCTAAAGCTGGCTTGAGCATGTTACCAGCATCCATCGCCCCTTCACCTTTACCTGCACCTACCATAGTGTGCAGTTCATCGATGAATAAGATGACTTGGCCTTCTTCTTGCGCCAATTCGTTTAATACAGCTTTTAATCTTTCTTCGAATTCACCACGGTATTTTGCACCAGCGATCAATGCGCCCATATCCAGAGACAACACGCGCTTATTCTTAATGCCTTCTGGTACTTCGCCGTTAACGATGCGCTGAGCTAAACCTTCAACGATAGCGGTTTTACCCACACCAGGTTCCCCAATTAATACTGGGTTATTTTTACTACGGCGTTGCAATACTTGAATCGTTCTGCGGATCTCTTCATCACGGCCAATCACAGGATCAAGTTTGCCTTGCTCTGCACGCTCTGTGAGATCGACAGTAAACTTATTTAATGCTTGGCGCTGATCTTCAGCGTTGGGGTCATCTACTTTCTGGCCACCACGAATTTGTTCAATAGTCGTTTCCAGTAATGCCTTTGTGGCGCCAGCATCTTTTAGGCACTTACTTAAGGCATCATTACCTTCAAGAGCCGCCATAACAAAAAGCTCTGACGAGATATATTTGTCTTTGCGTTTTTGCGCTAGCTTGTCACACAAGTTCAGTAGTCGAATTAGGCCTTGGGATAATTGAATATCACCACCCGTACCTTCCACTTGCGGCAGTCGCTCTAACTCCTGACTCAAAGATGAACGTAAACCGCTAACATTGATACCAGCTTGAGTAAGTAAAGGATGGATTGAGCCTGAATCTTGATTTAATAACGCCATCATCAAATGAATAGGTTCAATAAACTGATGATCGCGCCCTAATGCCAATGATTGGGCATCTGAAATGGCGATTTGAAACTTATTGGTCATACGATCGAGTCTCATACGGCCTCCTACACAATTTAATAAAAACGGAATGTTTTGATAATTAAAATATGGGGATGTTTATCGATAATTCAATATAGACACTGAAATTCAATTAAATATGGGCAGATTAATTGATGCAGATCAAATCGACAAAACAGATTAAGACTTTAACCAGATAAGTGAAGCAATTCGACCTGTTTTTTGATCGCGGCGATACGAAAAGTAATCCTGACTTGAAAAAGTACAGATATCAGCGCTAAAGACTTGGTTGACCCCAAGTAATGTTAAGCGATGTTTTGCCAAGGAAGCTAAATCAGCGAGGTATTTATTCGAATCATTTTGGAGATTATTAGCAACAGGCTTAAAAAACTGCGACGAGTCAGGATGTTGCTCTACAAACTGATGTTTTACTTCGGCGCCGACTTCAAACGCTTCAGGGCCAATAGCTGGACCAAGAAAAGCCATAATATCTGTGGTTTCGCAATTAAATTTATCAACTGCCGCTTCAATCACGCCATCACATAAGCCACGCCAGCCTGCATGTACTGCAGCAATTTCAGTACCCTGTTTATTACACAGTAGTACAGGTAAACAATCAGCGGTCATGATTGCTAGAGAAATATGCGCTGAAGATGAATAACTGCCATCAGCTTTAGGCGGGAGTTTGTTTGCTAAAGATGCGACTGATAAATTTGAGCAGTCAATGATTTCAGTGCCATGAACCTGTTCGAGCCATAACAATGGAGAAGCAATCAATAACTGTTGTTGAATTAAAGCGCGGTTGGCTAATACATCTGAAGCAAGATCACCGACATGTAAGCCTAAATTAAGGCTGTCGAAGGGAGGCTTACTAACACCGCCATGACGATGGGTCATGGCGATGCCGACATTTTCAGGAATTGGCCAACTGGCTTTATACACGATTTAGCCTTTAATCAATAAATTTACAGGTACTCAATCGGGTTTTCTTCAGTATCTTTACGCATTGCTTTGGCCAGCATCTGCATATCTTCTGGAATAGGCGCCTGCCACGACATGATTTCATGTGTGAAAGGGTGCGCTAACTCTAAACGTACTGCATGCAAAGCCTGACGATTGAAGTTTTTCAAGATATCAAAAAACTCAGGGCTGGCTTTCTTAGGCGGACGAGGACGACCACCGTAAACCGGATCGCCTACAAGTACATGGCCAATGTAGTCCATATGCACACGAATTTGGTGAGTACGACCTGTTTCAAGGCGTAGTCTTAAACGAGTATGTGCTCTGAATTTTTCAGCAACGCGGTAATGCGTCACTGAAGGACGGCCGCCCATGATCACTGCCATTTGTGTACGACGAGTTTCATGACGTTCAATCGGCTCATCAACAGTGCCACCAGCAGTCATAGTACCAATCACAATCGCTTCATATTCACGAACGATGTCACGGGCTTGCAAAGCTGTTACCAAATGGGTTTGCGCTTCAACCGTTTTCGCCACAACCATTAAACCAGTCGTGTCTTTATCTAAACGATGGACAATACCCGCACGTGGTACGTGCTCAATGTCAGGGCAATGATGTAATAACGCATTTAATAATGTGCCGTCAGCATTACCAGCACCAGGGTGAACCACCAGGCCAGCTTGCTTATTTACAACAATAATATGCTCATCTTCATAAACGATATTAAGCTCAATATTCTGTGCTTTATCTTTTACTTCTTCCTCAAGCGTTGCTTCTACCGCAATTAACTGCGACTCTAGTACCTTCTCACGAGGTATATCGACAACAACGCCATCGACAGAAACTGCACCAGATAGGATCCATTCTTTGATGCGTGTACGGGAATAATCAGGGAACAATTCAGCCAAAGCTTGGTCTAATCGAAGACCTGTTTGGATTGCTGTGATCTCGCTTTTTAGGTTAATCTCTTGTGTCATAGGAACCGTACCCCTTTTTTGGGGTCCAAAGTGAATGTGCTATCTGTTACAATCGGATTGTTTTCTATTTTACAGTGAAATGGAAAAATTCTTAACAACAACTTATAAAAGAATTGAATTTACATATGTCTAAATTTGCCAAAGGCGCCGCCCTAGTATTGTTTTCATTAGCTTTATCGGCTTGTAGTACCTCAAAAGGTTTTGAAGATGAAGACCTAAATGCTAGGTCTCCAGAAGGACTTTATGCCCAAGCAAGGACCTCAATGGAACTTGGTAACTATTCTAAAGCGGTAAGAACCCTTGAAGCTTTAGACTCTCGCTACCCATTTGGACCACACAAAACTCAAGTACAACTTGATATGATTTTTGCGTATTACAAGATGGATGACGTGGCATCAGGCATTGCCAATATCGATCGTTTCTTACGATTAAATCCGACGCACCCTGATATTGATTACGTCTATTATATGCGTGGTTTAACAAATATGCAGGCTGATAATTATCTTTTCCACGATATGATGAATATTGACCGTACCGATCGTGACCCTAAAAATGCGCAAGATGCATTTAAAGATTTTGATCGTTTAATCAAAAGTTACCCTGATAGTAAGTATTCTGCAGATGCACAACAACGCATGCAGTATCTAAAAAACCGCCTAGCGCAATACTCAATTAAAGTGGCTGAGTATTATATCAAAATGGAAGCTTGGAGTGCTGCAGCAGTTCGTGCTCAGTCCGTTATGGAGCAATTCCCAGGTACGCCAGCAACTGAACGTGCACTTGAAATTATGTCAGAAGCTTACGGTGAGTTGGGCCAAGATCAGCTAAAACAAAATGTATTGACTGTTATTGCTGCTAACTTTCCTGATAGCGAACAACTCAAATAAGTCTGATTACAGGCTGTCATTGATTATTGATTATTGATTATTGACTAAATAGCTAAACAAAAGCCCGTGGTGATTATCGCGGGCTTTTTAATGTCTAATGTTCCAATGTTAACTTTTTACTGATTATTGTGTTTCGCGATGCTGATACACAAAACCACCATAAAGGTATTTGGTTGCTTCTGCGCCGAGTACCGCTACTTTGTCACCATCCTGTAATTTCCCCGAATGGATTAAGTTCGATAAACTCACCCAAATAGCCGCTGAGCCAAGATTACCAAACTGTTTAGCATCATTGATAACTCTATCTGGCGTGATCCCTAAAGCTTCAGCCATTAGCGCATCAATATGCCCATTCGCTTGGTGAGGTAAAATATAGGCAAAATCATCTAATTGGTAGCCACGGCTTTGCAGTGCTTGCCAGCCAAGTTCAAATAGCTGACTTCCCTGCTCTCTAACCGCATGGATATTATGATGAAAACGCGCCATGCGCTTTTCGCCTACATCGTTAGAGCCACTATCCAAGTAAAACCCTGGTTGCCTTTGATGGCCAATCTGCCCTAGATAAATATCAGTTATTGTCGATTTTCCATCTATAGCGGGTGCTAGCACAACCGCTGCAGCGCCGTCGCCCATTTGCACATAATTCACCAGTTGCTCAGTATCAATAAATGATTTATCCATATCAAAATATACCGAGCCTGTTTCAACGCCCACTATCGCAACAGGCTTTTGATTTACCGCACAAAAAGCCGACGCAATTTGTAAACCATTGGCAAAACCAGTACAAGCTTGTCTTAACTCCAAATATGGTCCGTGATAAGCCATAACATCTGCAAGCCAAGCCGCATTAGGCGGTACTTGGGTATGAGGAGTACAAGTATGAGTTAATAAGTAATCTAGCTCATCAGCATTCATATTGGCGTTTTGTAATGCGCGCTTTAATACTTGCTCGCTTAATTCAATGCTGGTTGGTGAAGCGGAGCTTGTCGCTGTAGTTAAGTCTCGTACTAAATGGCGACCTTCAATACCGAGTCGTTTAACGATACTTTTAGCTTTTCGGGCATTTAATCGGCCAGATTGCTGAGATAAACACGCCAATAAGGTTTCATTATCAATATTGCTGCCAGGTAACTGATGAGCAATTGAGTATACAGATAAGTCGTGTTGGGCAAATTTTACCGCCATTTTTCCTCCAGTCTCTGTTGCAGAGAATCTAAACAAATTCCCATGTGTTCAAAAGCACTGCCTTGGCTAGTTAATAACTGAAATAAGTTCTGGGTAATAAACGCTTGTTGCTGATGAAAATCAGCATAGCTCGCACCTAACTCAATGGCATGATGACGACTGATATAGACATGTTTTGCCTCATCTTTTTTAATTAAGCCGCATAACTGACTAAAAGGATGGTTTATACCTAGGTGGCTTTGCTCGAAAGCTTGCATGATTTGGGTGACACAAGTATCCAATATCGCAATACGAACAAAGTGCTGACTATAATCATCAACACGGCTAAGACTGCTATAGAACCGTTTAGCGAGGCGCTGCACTTTTCTTACAGAATCTATTTCAGGTAACTGCTCTGCAACACTTTGCAGTGCAATGTCATGTCGACACTCGTCAGATTCCACCTCCATCAATGACAATACCAATTGATGTGAGTTTGCACCTGAAACTTGATTGATTGAGTTAGCACTCAGTCTCACAATTTCCTGATTAAACACCAGCTGAGCAGACTGCTCTCCGCAGAGTAATAGCGGCAATAAGTTTGCCATAGATTCCGTTTGTGCATCTTTAAATGGGATGACTGACTGACCTAATTGCTCGGTCCAAATCTGTAAGCGATGCGCATTTTTTCCCTGCTGCATTCGAGGCGCAGCTCGTTTACCAAAACAACGTTTAAGGCTAATGTTTTCGCTCTTACCCATACTTCTCATACCCGCATAGCTCATGCTAAGTAGCGCCTCCATTGATGGTAAATAACCGGTAGTACTAAAACGTCAAATAGCCAAGCTAAGACAATGACCAGACAAGACAATAGACTCAGCTGAGCTATAGGGGCAAAATCTGAGGCCAAACCAATACCAAAACCCAATACCAAAGTTAAACTAGTAAAACTAATCACTGGAATAATGGCGGCATATCTAGGCCAGAATGATTCAAACGAAGCGGCCTTTTTAGGCTGCGGCAGTTTTAATAACAGATGTAAGGTGTCATCTACAATAATCCCTAACATGATCCCCAATACAACAGCGCTACCAATACTGATATAGCCCCCCGTTAGCTGCCAAGCAGCAAACACCCAAAGTAATGGTAAAAAGTTAACGACTAATCCGATTGCCGCAAACATCATACTGCGCTTAATAAATCCTAAGATCATACTGAGGAGCACAAGTGCAATGGCAAAAGACCACAACATATTTTTGGCATTATCAATGGATAAGTGAGCAAATAGCAGACTACTTCCTAACGCGTGGCTTACTCCAATATCAGTTTGATTATCAATGAGCCACATTGATACACGCTGTTCAAAATCGATCATTTGCCTCGCCGTTAATGGCGCAAGATAAAGACTCACTAAACTTGATTGATAATCTGTGGAGATTTCTGCTTCAAGGCCAAGTCGCTCCACTGAGTTTTGATTGATTACGCGCTGAAACTGGCTTTGGTTTAGACCTGCACTTTTTACCCAGTCACCAATATGGGTGACTCTTTTTACTTCAGGTTGTTGCTTTAAAAAACGTGCAAACTGATATAAAAAAGCTAAATACTGTTTATCGTAAATTGCCTGTTCTTTAGTACTGATCTCGTAATGAATCAGATTCACACCATCAAAGTATTGCTGCATTTTCTGCTTTGATTGACTGAAAGGATTATCACTGGGGAAATAACTAAATGGGTCATCATTCAGCTCAAGCTTAGAAGCGCTTATCAGTGACAATATAGATATCACCGTGACTGTAATTAACATTAACTTAGGGACTTTAGTGCTATTTTTCGCGATGGCTTCAACCGTTAATAATGCACTGTTAAATGGCTCGTTAACTGATTTATTTTGGGCTTTGCTGACAATAATAACCAAGACACTGTGACAAAGCAGATAATGACACACAACGGCAACCGACACTAAAACACCAAAACTTTGAATAGGTGGAGATGGACTAAAGCTTAATAAGGCAAACCCCAACATGGTTGTCAGCGTCGCATAAAACAAAGGTTGTTTATTGTGCTCAAAACTAAATTTAACCGGCTCTGCGATACCCTGTTTAATTCCCTGCTGCCACGCTAAATATAGGTGCGCAGAATACGCTAATGACAAGGTAATAATGATCACAGGAATAAAAGCACTAATCGCTGCAATAGTGAGATTTAACCACCCCGCAAGCCCAAGCGTGATGAATAAAGTGATGATGCAGTTTATTGCGATTGCCAATAACCAAACTCGTGTTCGAATAAATAACAACGCCATTAGTGCAATAATCAACAGCAAGCTAGGTGCAAACCAAGTTAAATCATGACGTAACACTTTAGCGTACTGCCAATTCAATGCTTGCTCTCCACTAAGGTATATTTTCACTGAGTCACTGCTTTCAATCCTCTCTCGGCTCCAAAAACCATTCGCCTTAGCTAATAAATTATCTATGGTTTTTTCTCGCCATAAAGTTGCATTAGGGTAATTATTTTTTTCTCGTTCACTGAATTGAATGCTCAACACAATGGCTGTGCCAGTTTCATTTATAACCAGTGGTAGCCTAGGATGTTTCTTGTAAGCGAGTAATTGAGAATACTGAAGTGAAGTATCAGTCTTATTTTGATGAGCGTTAGCACGAGTGTTTAAGTCAGCAATAAATGTCCCATAACCGCCAACACTTATAATCGTGCTATCAGCTTGTAACTGATTGATGAAATTAATTAGCTCAGACTCTTGTTCTACTTGGCGCCAATCTTGTTGATTCTCTAATAACAAAAGCAAACTATTGCGCTGTGCAAACCTTTGCTGCATTTTCTGCAGCCCAATAAACTGAGCATCATCATGAGCAAAATAGTCATTAAAGTTCACATCAAGATTTATTCTAAGCATGCCTAATATGCTGACTAAGATCAGAATAAATACAGCCAGTCCTACCCATAATGGATATTTAAGCGTTCGATTGATCATTGATATTTGCCAGTTCAATAGCGAGTACCCAATGTGAATATGCGAGGTTATTTATAGTATTCAATCAATAAGACCTCTTTACGGTGATTTTCTATTCAATCAGACGTAAAAATAATCCTTTGTATTATATATATTCAACTTATTGCTGTTTGAAATGGGTCCGTTCATCGTTCAAACATTAGCTGAACATTTGAGCCTTTTGCGGAATTCTTGGTCAAACAAACTTAAATATTCACTTAAGCACAAAAAAAAGTTGACTCTAGACCGCAAAAAACGTTTAATTGCGTCCGTCGCCCGAATAGCTCAGTCGGTAGAGCAGAGGATTGAAAATCCTCGTGTCCCTGGTTCGATTCCGGGTTCGGGCACCATATTTAGATTTGGTGGCTAACGCGACTAAATAACAAAAAAGCCTCGCATTGCGAGGCTTTTTTGTGTCTGCGATTTAACGCCCTAACTCAGCGCAGGGTTAGCCAGCGCTGACTGAGCTGTAGAAAGGATATTTAAGCAGGCTCGATATAATCCACCAACATCTGCACCGTCTGATTACCTCTAAACTCATTCACATCCAGCTTATAGGCGACTCTTGCATGTTTAATCGTGGCATCTGGCCATATTGCTAAATCGACATTAAAAGCAATGGCATCCATCATCACAGAACCACAGTCTGTTTCGAGCACCAATTTAAGATGTTTCTCTCCAACAATTCTTTGCTGAATAACACTAAAGTAACCGTCAAATAATGGCTCTTCAAATGACTGGCCCCAAGGGCCTGACTCACGTAATAAGAAAGCCGTCTCAAGATTCATAAGTTCTGTTGGCAATTCACCATCCGATAAGACTTCACCAGTTAATTGTTCTGGCTTTAGCATCTCTCTCACGGCTTTATCATAAGCGGCTTCAAATTCGGAAAACGCATCTGCTCGTAGGGATAACCCAGCAGCCATTGCATGGCCACCAAATTTAATGATCATCCCAGGGTGACGACTATTTATCAGTTCGAGCAAGTCGCGCATGTGTAAGCCTTTAATTGAACGCGCAGAGCCTTTTATTTCACCCTCGCCAGCATCAGCAAACGCAATCACTGGTCGGTGATATTTGTCCTTGATCCTTGAAGCTAAAATACCGATCACCCCTTGATGCCAATCATCTTGAAAAATCGCTAATCCCCAAGGCAATTTCGATTCATCTAAGGTCAATTTTTGTAAGCTTTTAAGTGCTTCTTGCTGCATTCCGGCTTCTAATTCACGGCGCTCGCCGTTTAAGCCATCAAGTTCATCAGCCATTCTGCGAGCTAGCATCATGTCTTCACATAATAAGGTTTCAACACCTAGAGCCATTTCATCAAGACGACCTGCAGCATTTAGTCTTGGGCCCACTGCAAAACCAAAATCTGAGGCGACTATTCGTTGTGGGCTACGTTTAGCTACTTCTAACAAAGCTGTAATTCCCACTCGGCAGCGACCCGACTTTACGCGTTGCAGCCCCGCCTGAACTAAGATGCGGTTATTACTATCTAGGGACACAACATCAGCGACTGTACCCAGCGCCACAATATCGAGTAAGCTGCCTAAGTTAGGCTCAGAAATTTGATGGGTTTGATACCAGTCACGCGATCTCAGCTCAGTTCTCAATGCTGACATTAAATAAAATGCGACTCCTACACCTGCAATCGATTTGCTGGCGAACTGGCACCCATGTTGATTTGGATTCACAATCGCATCAGCATCAGGCAAACTTTTCCCAGGTAGGTGATGATCAGTCACCACCACTTGCATGCCCAGCTGTTTAGCTGCAGCAACGCCGTCAATTGATGAAATACCATTATCAACAGTAATAAGTAATTCTGCACCTTTTGACTGGGCAACCGCGACAATTTCAGGACTTAATCCATAGCCATAATCAAAACGATTAGGAATTAAGTAATCAATCTTAGTTGCGCCCATCATACGCAGTGCTAATAAACATACACTCGTTGATGTCGCGCCATCAGCATCAAAGTCACCCACGATTAATATCGACTTTTGCGCTGCTATGGCATCAGCGATAATGACTGCAGCTTCAGATAAGCCCATCATAGTTTCAGGTCTAAGTAGCTTAGATAAACTTAGCTCACAACCCGTTAAATCAACATTACGGCGAGCATAAAGCTGTTTTAATAAAGGATGGATAGTTGCAGGTAAATGACTGTCATCTACTTCAGCACGGCGGACAATTTTGTGAGCCACAAATAAACCTTATTTTTACTATAAAAATCGACAATTAAAGATTACAAAAAAGGCGAGCCAATGGCTCACCTTTTATTTAAAACAACCCAAATTAGAGGTTAGTTTTAATTGTGTTCAATAATGCAGAAGGTGGTTGGTAACCTGGCACTAAAATACCATTTTCTAACACGATTGCTGGCGTACCATTAATACCAAATGCCTGACCTAAACGATATTGTTCTTCAATGTTCGCATCGCAGCTTGCAGCTTTTACATTACCGCCAGTCTTAGCTTCGGTCATTGCTTTTAGTGGATCTGTTGCACACCAAACCGCTTTCATTTCTTCAGCATTTGCTGACGGAATACCAGCTCTTGGATACGCTAAATAACGAACCGTAATGCCTAAATCGTTATAGCCATCCATTTCTTGGTGCAATTTACGGCAGTAACCACAATCCACATCAGTAAAAATAGTCACCACATGCTTTTCGTTCTTGGCTTTGTACACCAACATGTCATCTTCAAATGGTTTTAGCATATCAATACGTGGGCCAGCTAATGCAGCTTCAGTTAAGTTTTGCATGCCATTTTTAAGGTCATACATGTTGCCATGAATCAGCTTAGTACCATCCGGAGAAACATATAAAACACCACGATCGGTAAATGCTTGATACAGACCATCAATAGGTGATGATTGAATTTTCAAAACATTAACGCCAAGTACGTCTGACACTTGTTGTTTCAATTCAGTTTCATTGGGAATATCTGTTGCAGAAGCTGCCTGTAGCAGTGGGGCAACAGCTAGCGTTATCGCGAAAGAAAATGCTTTGGTTAACTTCATTAATAAATCCTATTGGGTAAAACTGAATGTCTCAGCTAATACATAGACCTGATATTGTCGGCAAAAGTTACAGCGAATATATGACTAAAGCAACCTTAAGTCCTTTATTGGTGACAACTGCCACCATATTTAACGTAACAAATCTTTATCGCGTGTTGTTGAACACTAGCCTCTTGGATGATGCTGACTATGTAATTGCTGCAATCGAGCTTTAGCCACATGAGTATATATCTGGGTCGTCGATAAATCGCTGTGGCCTAATAGTAACTGCACCACACGCAGATCTGCGCCATGATTCAGCAGATGAGTCGCAAATGCATGGCGTAAAGTATGGGGCGATAAATGACTATTGATTCCGGCGCGAATAGCATAGAGTTTTATCCGATGCCAAAACGTTTGCCGAGTCATCATTTGGCCACGTTTTGATGGAAACAATACATCACTTTGTTTATTGTTCAGCAATTCTGCTCGTGCTGCTAATAAGTATTGCTCGACCTCGGTCACCGCTAACTCACCTAATGGCACTAAGCGTTCTTTACCGCCCTTACCCACGATTCTCACTAGTCCTTGGCGTAAACTGATTTGCTCAAGGGTTAGACTCACAAGTTCTGTCACTCGCAGCCCTGTTGCATAAAGTAATTCCAGCATCGCTTTGTCACGGCATTCAACGGCATCTTCTACATTGGGCTCATCCAGTAACGCATCGATTTGGCTTTCACTTAGCGCATCAGGTAACTGACGCGCAAGCTTTGGCGACTCAATTAAGCTCGTTGGATCCACATCAATGCTCTGTTTTACAATTAAGTAACCATAAAAACGTCTTAGACTACTAAGCAATCTTGCAGTGCTGGTTTTAGCAAAATTTTTCTCAACCCGATAAGCCAAATAATCGCGGATGCTTGCTTGGTCCACATCAATTAAACAATGGCTTTGACTCAATACAAAACGCTCAAAGTGACGCAAATCGGTGCGATAAGATGCCAAGGTGTTATCGCTTAAGCCCTTTGTGGACCATAAGTCATCCAAAAAGGCGTCGATAATAGGGTCCGCTTGATATTTGTCTGTCACTGTTTTTCCTAAAAAAATGGCGTTATTTCAATTGAAATAACGCCATTAGTGTAACTAAAATTAACTTGTTTTGACAAAGATTGCCAAGCAATGACTTTTGTTTAGCTTGCAGCTACCGCTTGATCTTTAGCTGGGACAAATAAACATGCCACGATTGCAATACCAACAGGCAATAACCAAGCCATGCCTTCACTATGAAGTGGCATAAAGCTTAAGAAATTAATCTCGAACCCAGCGGCTTTAAGACCATCAAAAATACCAAAGAACAACGCAACCGATAGCACTAGACGGTGTGAAAACTCTGGACGAGCAAAACGCTCAGTCAAGAAAGTAATCGCCACAAGTGCAATCGCCACAGGGTATATCGTCATCAATACAGGAATACTGATATTAATGAGCTGGGTTAAGCCAACGTTTGCAACGGTTGCACACACTAAGCTGAAAAAGATAACGAATGCTTTATATGAAATCTTTGGTAGCAACTCATTAAAATACTCAGAACATGCTGTGATTAAACCAACTGCTGTTGTTAAACAAGCAATGCTCACAACCGCAGCTAATAGTACCGTCCCCATAGTTCCGAACTCATGGGTAACATAGTTTGTGAGGATTTGACCGCCATTTTCAGCGCCAGCTGCTATATCACCAGCTGTTGCGCCTAAATAAAATAGTGAAATATAAACAAAAGCTAGACCTGAAGCGGCGATAACCGCAGCACGAACAAGGTATCGAGTTTGCGCTTTAGATTCAGTAATACCTTTCTTACGAAGAATATCAATAATTAGCATACCGAAGATCACAGACGCTAATGTATCCATCGTGTTGTAACCTTCTAAAATACCTTTAGAAAGCGGACTATCAATATAATCACCAGTCGCAGCACCGATCGCAGCACTCGGAGTAACAATCACTGAAACAGCTAAACCAACCAACAAGAAAATAAGAATAGGGGTTAATACTTTACCAACGCTATCAAGCAATTTACCTGGGTATAGCGACAACACCATCGCCAAAGCAAAAAAGCCGATAGTGTAAAACAACTGTGCTTGATTCAGCGCCAGCGCACCGATTTGAATCACCGCTTCTGCGTTATCTAAAAATGGGCGAGCGCCGATTTCAAACGCCACTAACCCTGTACGAGGTGCGGCGAAAGCTGGGCCAATAATGATATAAATAGAAACCGCTAATGCTGTGGCAGCAAATGCTGGGAGCATTGCCATAACCTTACCGTTTGCCTTAGCGACGGCGATAAGACCAGCAAGAGGTAAACCTACTGCAGTAACAAGGAAACCTAACATTGCCAGCATCATATTCTCGCCAGCTAACATACCTGCAAAAGGCGGAAAAATAAGGTTACCTGCACCTAAGAAAAATGCGAAAGTCATAAAGCCTAAGCCTAATGTATCGCCAATACTCATATTACTGTTTTGCACACAATGCCCCATCTTGTTGTTTTGTTTTTTAACAAACTTAAGTGATTCAGTGCTAATTAGCTACTGCTAATCAAAACCCACCTGTAAGAATGTAAACTTAAAATTACACTTTATTTTATTAAAAACTACTCACAAATGGTTATTAAAAAGCCATTTTCTCGTTTTTAGAACACTCATTTGTGAGTCGTATTTCTTTTTCTACCATTTAACTGCGTTTAGCGCCTTTAAACGGGTAGGAACTAATATCAAATAGCGTATAGATAAACAAGCGCAAAACCAGCACAAAGTAAAATTAAACCTCATCTGAAAACAAGCTTAAAACCCATAAAACATTCTCGCTACAGTGCAACCACATAGCACAATCTCAGCAACATCAATGTAACGCTATTTAGGTAGGGTTATAAACTAAAAGCAGGTACCATAAACCTCTGTGTACGACACAGACTAAAGACCAAGTTGCACTTAACCCTGAAACAGAATTAGACCCAATGCCATTTACCTTTAAGCAATTTCACATTGATGATAGCCACTGCGGAATGCCCGTCAGTACTGACGGCGTAATATTAGGCGCATGGGCAAAACTATCAACGGATAACACCAAAGGTCCATATCGAGTATTAGATGTTGGAGCAGGAAGTGGCTTACTGTCTTTAATGCTCGCCCAGCGGTTACGTAATCCAAGTGCTGAAATAATTGCAGTAGAACTCGATGAAGGTGCGGCGCAAGATTGCCAAAGCAACTTTAATCAGAGCCCATGGGCTTCACAGTTAACCGTTCAACACACGAGTATTCAGCGATATCGTCAAGAATTGCTCAAAGCAAACCTTCCTCTTTTTGAAACCATTATTTGTAACCCGCCCTATTTTGAAAATGGCCCACAATCAGATGCCAAACAACGCGCAACCGCAAGGCATACAGATACATTGAACTTTGAAACCTTGCTCACACAGGTTCAATTGCTGCTTGCAGAACATGGGACAGCAAGCTTTATCATTCCAGTGCAAAGTGAAACAGGTTTTTTAGCTGCACTCGCCTGTTCTCAACTTGAAATATCAGACAAAACCCATATCAGCACTGTTGAAACTAAAGCGCCGAGTCGATTGCTATTGGCAATTAAGCATCAAGCCTGCTTAATTGAATCAACAGACTCATCAGAAACAAAAGAACAATCTCAGGATCAATCTCAACCTCAATCTCAACCTCGGGCTCAACCTCAATCTCGACATCAGGCACAAACTCGGGCTCGGCCTCAATATGAGCCAATTACATCAAACTTAGTCATTGCTGACGGTAAAGGTCAATATACTCAGGCAATGATCCAGCTTTGCCGTGACTTTTATTTGAAACTTTAAGGTTTAATCTGCTTTTGGCTGATTAGTCTCTCGCTGAGATTAACAACTTAGGTTATAATGTCTGGCTATCAATCAGTGAGACCCAAAGCGCATGCTATTTGAAGATTTTGACCTAGATCCACGCCTATTAGACTCTCTAAAGGCTATGGGACATTTAAGCCCGACGACCGTTCAACAACAAACATTGCCAATGGCGATGGAACAACGGGATATTTTAGCTAAAGCGCCTACAGGTACAGGTAAAACTGCAAGCTTCTTATTGCCAGCTTTACAACACTTGATTGACTTCCCGCGCCGCTTTAACGGTCAAGCCAGAATATTGATTCTGACGCCGACCCGCGAACTTGCCAGCCAAATCCACCGTTACGCTTGTCATTTAGCCACCGATCTCGAATTAGATGTTGGTATTATTACTGGTGGTGTTCCTTACGGACCGCAGGAAGAACAACTTGAAGAAAACATCGACCTTTTAATCGCCACTCCAGGGCGTTTAATGGAATACCTCGATAAAGGTCAATTTGAAGCGACTGAAGTTGAAATATTGATTATTGATGAAGCAGATCGCATGTTAGACATGGGATTCTCGTCAGTGGTAGAAACCATTGCCATCGAAGCTCAAGGTCGTAAACAAAACATGCTGTTTTCTGCCACTTTAGAAGGCAGCGGTGTTGCTCGTTTTGCTCACGTACTATTAGAAGACCCAGTCACCATTGATGTTGAGTCTCCTCGTAGCGAAAAAGCCAAAATCCACCAATGGGCGCATTTAGCCGATAACAATGTGCATAAATTTGCCTTGTTATGTAACTTGCTTCAGCAAGAAGAAGTTAAGCGCACTATTGTGTTCGTTAAAACACGTGAAGTCGTCGCCAGCCTCGAAGGCTTGCTATTAAAAGCAGGTATTCCTTGCGCATTCTTACGTGGTGATATGGAGCAAAAGAAACGCTTCCAAGCATTAAGTAAGTTCAGTAAAGGTGAAGTCAACATTTTACTTGCCACTGACATTGCTGCACGTGGTATTGATATTGATGGGATCACTCACGTTATCAACTACGATATGCCTCGTTCTGCTGATGCCTATGTTCACCGTATTGGCCGAACAGCTCGTGCCGGTGCCAAAGGTACTGCTATCTCATTAGTTGAAGCTCATGATATGCGTATCGTTAGCAAAATTGAACGCTATATTGAGCAGCCATTGAAGCGTCGTTATATCGATGGGTTAAGACCAACGCACAAAGAAGCAAAAGTCCCAGGTAAGAAGAAAGACAAGAATAAGATTGCAGCGAAAAAATCGAAGAAGAACAAAAAGAAAAAATAAATCTGCGATGCAAAGCTGAAATAAGCTAATTTTTATCAAAGCCCTGAATTGTTTACTCAATTCAGGGCTTTTTTGTGGCCATAAATCAATTTGGTAGCGTATTGCTCTGTTTAATCGTGAAATAAATTTTCTGAAACATTTAATTCACAACTAACGCTTTTGCTTCAATTCGTTGTCTGTTAATTTAGAGTCTATATTGCTCTAAGTCTTTAATAAGAAAACTAAGTTTTTAGCAGAGTAGTCCTTTAGAGCCAACAATGTCGTTTTAGTATGGATACGTTTATCAATGAAAAGAATATTAAGAATCCTCTCTCCGCTGTTTATTCTAGTGGTATTTATTGGCCTCGCAGCCGTTTTGCTGAGTACTCAACAAGCGCCAGAACAAAAAGAAGAACAAGTTAAAACACCTATCATTGATTTCTTGACCGTTGAACAGCAAACAATATCGTTAAATTTGCCATCTTATGGTGTTGTCAGTCCTAAATATAAAACTCAATTAGTCACTGAAGTACAAGGACGACTGGTGAGTTTAGACCCAAGCTTTGTTGCAGGCGGAATTGTTCAGCAAGGGCAAGCTCTCGCTCAAATAGAGCCTTCTGACTATCAAGCTGATTTCATTCAAGCAGAAGCGACGTTAGCGCAAGCTAACGCAGCACTAAATGAAGAGATTGCCCGCGGTGAAGTGGCAAAAATTGAATTCAAAGATTTTGATAATGGCTTACCGCCTGAGTTAGGTTTACGTATCCCGCAGTTAAAGAAAGAACAAGCCAACGTTAAATATGCCAAAGCCGCTTTAGCGAGAGCACAGCGCAACTTAGAGCGCACCGTTATTCGTGCCCCTTTTGATGGCATCATCAAAGCTCGCAATGTTGATTTAGGTCAGTACGTTTCATTAGGTACCAATTTAGGTGAGCTTTACGATATTAGTATTGCTGAAGTGCGCCTACCGTTAACCAACAACGACCTAGCTTATTTAGAGTCTGTCGATAACCCTGACACTTCGGTGATATTAAGTGCTTCACTCGCTGGTAAATCATTTACATGGAATGGCAACATTGTCCGCAGTGAAAATGTTATAGATGAACAAAACCGCATGGTCTACTTGGTTGCTGAAGTGAAAGATCCATACCTACGTAATCAACGCAGTGAAGATGAGCTGCCACTTAAATATGGCAGTTTTGTCACTGCAATAATTAAAGGCCGCACGGTCGACGGTATTGTTAAATTACCACGCTACGTGGTTCGTCAAGACCAAGTCGCCATTGTCAAAGACGATAACACCATTGAAATCCGTAAAGTGAATATTGTTCGTACTGACATTGAGAATGTGTTTATCAAAGACAGCTTAGCAACGGGCGAGCGCGTTTCGATTACTGACATTAGTAACTTGGTTTCAGGTCAAAAAGTGAAGTTACTCGGTGAAAAGTCCGAAGAAGTTGAAATAGAGTCGGCAGATCCCGAAGCAATATCATTGGCAGGTGAGCAATAATGGATACCAATAAAGGAATTATTGCTTGGTTTGCTCGCAACAATGTTGCCGCAAATCTGCTGATGTTTGCCTTGTTAATTGGTGGACTATTTAGCTCATTGCTGATTAACAAAGAAGTGTTCCCAACATTTGAACTCAACTTGCTCAATATTTCAGTCGCCTACCCAGGCGCTGCGCCGCAAGAGATTGAGGAAGGGATTAACATAAAAATCGAAGAAGCCATTCAAGATATCAACGGCATTAAGAAGGTCACTTCTGTCGCCAGTGATAGTGTCGGCTCTGTGACGATTGAAGTTGAAGACGGCTATGAAGTGCAGCAAGTCTTGGATGAAGCTAAACTACGAATAGATGCTATTTCAACTTTCCCTGATAACATTGAAAAGCCCAATATTTATCAAATAAAACCTGAGAATAATGTTATTTGGGTGTCGGTGTATGGCGATATTAGCCTGCACGAAATGAAGGAAATGGCTAAAACCATTCGTGATGACATTACAGATTTACCTGCTGTAACACGCGCCCAAGTTACTGGAGTGCGCGATTATGAAATCGGTATCGAGCTATCGGAAGATAAACTGCGAGAATATGATCTCACTTTCTCTCAGGTCGCTCAAGCGGTGCAAAACTCATCTATTGATTTACCTGGTGGCTCAATTCGAGCTCAAGATGGTGATATTTTACTGCGCACCAAAGGGCAAGCATATACAGGTGAAGACTTCTCTAAAATCGTAGTCACGACACGCCCTGATGGTAGCCGAATAATGCTACCTGAAGTCGCGACGATAAAAGATGACTTTGAAGAACGTTTAGAATACACCCGCTTTAATGGCAAACCCGCAGCCATTATCGAAATTACCAGTATTGACGATCAAAATGCATTAGCAATATCTGAACAAGTTAAAAGCTATATAGCAGAAAGAAAGACCACCTTACAAGCCAATATTGAACTCGATACTTGGGGGGATTTAACCCACTACCTTGAAGGTCGTTTAAACATGATGTTGTCGAACATGTTTTACGGTGCTTTATTGGTGTTTATTATTCTGGCGCTGTTTTTAGATCTTAAGTTAGCATTTTGGGTCATGGTTGGCTTACCAGTGTGTTTTCTTGGCACCATCTTATTGATGCCATTAGAGCCATTTAATCTATCAATTAATATGCTGACCTTATTTGCCTTTATTCTGGTGTTGGGGATCGTCGTCGATGATGCCATTGTCATCGGCGAAAGTGCCTACAGTGAAATTGAAAAACACGGTCAATCTCTCGATAACGTCGTCAAAGGCGTGCAAAAGGTTGCTATGCCCGCCACTTTCGGGGTACTCACAACCATTGCGGCATTCATTCCAATGATCATGGTATCTGGGCCGATGGGAGTGATTTGGAAATCAATTGGCATGGTGGTGATTTTAGCTTTGGCCTTTTCGCTTATTGAATCAAAGCTTATTTTACCTGCGCATTTAGCGCACATGAAAGTGAAGAAAAAGCGCCCGCCAACCAATGTATTTTCAAAGTTCAAAGTAAAACTGAACGAAAAACTACAGTACTTTATTCACAATAATTACCGCCAATTTTTAGGTAAGTGTATTACCCATCGATACAATGTCGTCGCAGCCTTTGTTGGAGTATTGATCTTATCTTTGGCATTGGTTGGAAGCGGTAAAGTGCGTTGGGTGTTTTTCCCAGATATTCCGTCAGACTTTATTCAAGTACAACTTGAAATGGAAGAAGGTAGCTCTGAACTTAACACCCTTGATGTCGTACAAAAAGTAGAAGAAGCCTTATATGCAATGAACGACAAATTTGCCCAAGAGTCAGGCTCAGATGTGGTTAAACACAGTTTTATTAATATGAGTTCGAGAAGCTCAGCATTTATCTTTGCTGAATTATCAAAAGGCGAAGACCGTGAGATTGATGGCGTGACTATCGCGGCTGAATGGCGAGCACAATTACCTGAGTTGCTATCGGTTAAAAAACTCAATATTGCTGCCAGTACAAATGATGCCGGAGGCGATATTTCCTTCAGATTAACTTCAAGCAATTTAGCGCAGTTGTCTGAGGCGTCAAAAGAATTAAAAGGTAAATTAGCCACCTATGAAGGTGTCTATGATATCTCTGATAACTTTTCATCTGGCAGCCAAGAAATTCGTCTAAACATTCGTCCTGAAGCTGAAGCCCAGGGGCTCACACTGTCTGATTTAGCTCGCCAAGTTCGTTATGGGTTTTATGGCTATGAAGCCCAGCGTATTTTGCGTAATAAAGAAGAAGTGAAAGTCATGGTGCGCTATCCGCTTGAGCAGCGCCGCACCATTGGTCACCTTGAGAATATGCTTATTCGCACGCCCCAGGGCGTTGCAGTGCCTTTCTCAACTGTGGCAGATATTGAACTAGGTGAGTCGTTTGCGTCTATTACCCGTGTTGATGGTCGCAGGGCGATTACTATTACCGCTAACGTCAATAAAAATGCGGTTGAGCCGTCAAAAGTTGTCAGTGAAATTCAAGAGGATTTCTTACCTGAACTCACCAGTCAATATACAGAAGTCAATGCTTCTCTTGATGGCGGTAGTCAAGATGAGCAAGACGCCATGTTAGGTTTAGTGCAAGGTTTCTTCTTTGCGATGTTTACCATTTATGCACTTATGGCAATTCCGCTTAAATCATACACTCAGCCGATGATTATCATGTCGGTTATCCCATTTGGGATGATTGGCGCATTGTTTGGCCATTATCTGCTTGGGATATCCATGAGTGTATTGAGCTTGTGTGGCATCGTGGCATTAGCTGGAGTTGTGGTTAATGACTCATTGATTCTAGTCGACTTTGTTAACCGAGCCCGCAAAGAAGGTTACTCAGTTTTAGACTCTGCCATTGACTCTGGTTGCTATCGTTTTAGGGCCATTATCTTAACCTCAATGACCACCTTTGTCGGCTTAGTGCCCATCTTGCTCGAGAAAAGCTTACAAGCAAAAATTGTCATCCCGATGGCCACATCACTGGCATTTGGTATTTTATTCTCAACCGTAGTGACGTTGATTTTAGTCCCTGTGTTGTACATCATTTTAGAAGATGTCAAAAGCGTACTTCGCCGATTATTCATTTGGTGGTGGCAACCTAAAAAGGACGATGATGAAGCCTACAATTAACCTAATGCTTGAAACTAATTCTAGCTTTAAATACTAGTTTTAGGCTTTAAACACTAGATCTAGGCTTAAACACAGTAAAGTAATTCATTAAAAGGGAGCGAAAGCTCCCTTTTTATTCCTTAAAGCTCCCCTCTTTAATTTCTCCAACGGCATGAGTTGTCTCACCTTAGCGAATTGAAAGGCTATTATAGTTAAGCTTTATTTATGCGAGCCGCAAAACAGTAATCAAGTTGAGTTAAGGCTAAAATGAGCGTTTTACAGTCAGGCTTAACATGGCAAAATTATGACAGAAACACTCAACTCCGAAATAGTCAACGCCAAAAATCACAATCAAGAATTAATAGAATCTACTGAGCCCTATAATTCAAGTGAGCCCCATGATTCAACCTTGGTTTACGATATTCGTCAAAGCCGCTACCTGAATATTACCGGCCGCTGTACCTTAAGGTGTCAATTCTGTCCTAAACACAATGGTTCCAAGCAGGTTCACCAATATGAACTGTCTTTAGACAAACAAGTGAAGCCAGCTGATATTATCCCGCTTTTAGGTAAGGTAACTGACTTTGATGAATATGTGTTTTGTGGATATGGCGAGCCAACGCTTAATTTAGAAACCCTGATAACGGTTGCGACATACATCAAGTCTGAAGGCGGTAAAACTCGTCTTAATTCTGATGGACTGGGCAATCTATTTCATCGAAGAAACATCCTTCCAGAACTCTCAGCTTGTATTGATAGTTTATCTATTTCACTTAATGCGGACACTGAAGCGCTTTATATCCAACACTGTAAACCTAAACTCAAAGGCGCTTATGACGCACTGCTAGCCTTCATTGAGCTTGCACCACAATATATTCCTCAAGTTCAAGTCTCAGCCATTAATGGGCTCGATCAGGTCGATATTGCGCGATGCCGAGAAATAGTCGAACAAAGAGGCTGTGAGTTTAAGCAAAGAGAACTGGATATTGTGGGTTAATCTAGCGCTTTTTTGGTAATAAAATCGTTAAAAAAGCTTTACTGAGGTCAACCTAGTAAAGCTTTCGTGATAACATCAGCCTATCGGGACAGTTAATATAAGTAAGTGAATGTTTAAAAGACAAACCAATAAAAACGTCTCAAAATTTCTGCTCATTTCAGCGCAAGATATCCATTGGAGTCGTCAACAGGTCTTGGCCTTAGCAAGTCAATTGTCTGTGATGATCATCAGCGTCATTATTTTTACCGCCCTATTACTCAGCTTGGGCGAACGTCGCTTACAAGAGGATTGGGCCGATAAACGTTACAGTGAATTGCAAACTGTAGGTACACTGGCGGCAGATAAAGTTAACTTCCTTAAGTTTCGTACCCAAGCCTTTGCTAATGGCGAGTTGATGAACCAGTATTTAACAACGCCAGCTGAACTTCAAAAAGAACGCTTACTCGAAAATTGGTCTGGGTTACTGACTCATATTCCAGAACTCTTGGGACTCACCTTATTTGATCCTCAGGGTAATATCCGTATTGCCACCACCCCAGCCTTTGATAACATCTCGCTTCCTGAAGTCGTGTTAAGTAAAGATAAAATCATGGGCGGTAATGATATTTATTCTTCTCAGATTCAATTTGTGCCTATCAATGGCAAACTGGTTCCTTTTGTTTTTCAGTTAGCTTGGATTGAAAACCCCGATCAAAGTATTCGTGGATATTTAGTCACTTACAATTCCATTACCGAAGTACTACAATCGATTAAACCCGCTTTCTTCAATCACGATACCCCACTATTGTTACTCGGTGAAGACGGAAAATTTTATGCAGGTGATGAACAAGACAGTCCACTCAAGAAAATGCCCAATGCCTTAGGTGGCAGTCTGCAACAAAGTTATCCATCTATTTGGCAACAAATGGCCAATACCAATTTTGGCCAGTATCACAATGATGTCGGTACATTTGTGTTTCTTAAAATTGAGCTTGCTGCTCATCACCCTATCATTAGGGAATATTATTTATTGTCATATATTCGCCACGAAGACATTGCAGCAAGGTTTGAGCGGTGGCGTTATATCCTAATGAGTTTCGGCGTCATTATTGCGGCATTAGCCAGTGCATTACTGTTTACTCGTCACCGTTTTCAACTTGAGAAGAACGCCAACACTAACAGCATTACCCTGTCCAGCAGTCTGTTCAATAGCCATCAAAGCTGTTTATTGGTGAATAACAGCGGAAGAGTCATTAAAGCCAATAAACAAGCCGCTGAAACCTTGTCTTTAGACATCGACGAGCTACTAGAAAGAAGATTACAGCGAATACTGCAACTAGAAGACCACACTTATCAGGCATTAGTACAAGCAATGAATGGCAATAAACCTTGGTCTGAAGTCATCAGCTTTAACGATCAAAATTGCACCATTTGCGTTTATGCTCAACCAGGAACAACTCACTTAAAAAGTGAACACTATTGGGTGATTACCTTTGAGAATGTCACCGAATTAAGCACTGTAAAACAGCAAGCCTATACCTATCAGTTATTGTCAGAAAGTGATGTAGCGACAGCATTGACCGATGCAAATGGTGAGCTTATTAAGTTTAACCATAAATTCAAAAAACTGTTAGATGTCGAAGAAGCGAGTAAAGCTAATATTGTTGATTTATTAGGCGAAGAAATAACTCAACAATGGACCGACATTACCAGTCGCTTAAGTTTACAAGGAAAGTGGAAAGGCCAAATCATAGCCAACACAGGCACACGATTTGCTAATAGTTTAAAAGCCAGTATTCAAGCAGAACATTCACTTGATGGTGATATAGAATACTTAGTGATTACCTTACAGGTATTAAAACAGCAAACATTATCTAAACAACTCCCATCACAGCAGTCGCCATTAAGTTCGATGATATTGCCATTAGTAGAATTAGAAGTACATTTTAGTACGTTAACTGAGCCTAATCGCGAGCAAACTTGTTTAATGATTATGGATATTAACCCAGAAGGATTAATTAGCCATATTAGCGATATTGATCATCTTGAAAAACGTCAAAAAGACATTGAGATTCAGTTGCTGATTGATTTGCCTACAGGTTATCAAGTTGCCCGTTGGCGTTTAGGTTCATTAGTGATTTTATTGCCGTTGAGTGATTCAATTCAAGCGCACAAATATGCAATGAGTACGATGGATAGATTAGAGCAAAGCGACTTAAATGAAGGGATTAATATCGGCATTGCTGGTTACCCTAAACAGCAAGGTTTTGAAGACTATTTAGCCAACGCTGAAGTTGCATTGAAACGCGCTAAGCAAACGGGTGATCAAAACATCTGCCAAGCTTTTACTCGCAAGGCTTAAATTTATTCGCAACACATAAAGTACAGAGCGGATATTTTGCTTATCAATCTGTCAAAACCTGAACTATATATTAGGAAGGAACTGGGTATTAGGGCTGAACAAAAATTGCAGCCCTTGTGTTTCATTATGGTATTGCCTAAAGCTGTTTAATTGAAATAGCCTAAAGCTGTTTAATTAAAATTGCCTAAAGCTGCTTGATTGATATTGCCTATAGCAGTTTAATTGAAATAGCCTAAAGCGGCTTAGTTGAAATAGCCTAAAGCTGCTTAATTGATATGTTCTAAAGTGGTTTAAGTATATTGAAAGCTTAAGTTAACCTGATAAAAAACAGCTAACACAGCGACTTAATCACCCATCTCTAATAAGTTTGCTGGTAACTTACTACGAGTAATTTCAATAATGTTAGAACGGCTCATAACGACCTTATAACGGGCATATTCTAACGGCCCTTTACCATCTTTTAACACCGCGACCAAATTGACTTGATAACGGCGCTCTACCGATTCATTACTGACTTTTCCGTCCAGTTCTTTGTAGATCTTGGCTTTGCCACGCTCTAGGTGCCTTGCAAATGGCACTAAGCTAAAGTTAACTTGCTCTTGAATTTGCGAGTAGCCTGCTTCAAATTCTTTATTAGTGACTTTGGTGGCAATACGGTAATGCAACACCTCAGCATCAACCTTGTTTTGGCTATGCCGCTGCTTCATTATTTCAGCGACTTCTGCAGGAATATCCTGCGGGCGAGTGAAATCGAGCCAAACCAACTGTTTAGCAACCACCGTTTTAGTCGATGTATCTCGAAGAATACGACTCCAACGTGGACGCCCACGTTGAATAAAGCGCCATAGGGCATTGCGCACATCTTCTTTAAAAATTTCCCTAAAACCATAAATAATCGCTAGGGTAACGATTAAACTCATGGTTAAGCCGCTAAATACGCCCTGTGCTTTAATAATCAACGTTGAGACGACCAACATAACCAGGGTTGTGGCTAACCCTGTCACGAACTTCTTTAGCCCTACTCCGAGGGTTTTTAGCTCTTCTTTAAGTACTACACCTTGTTGGATCAAGCGGCGCAGTAACAACATCTTATTTGAAATGCGGTTTGCATCTTGCTTTGTACCTGCCGAGTTGTACTTTTTTTCTTCTTCACGGTAATGATTTTCAGCACGACACAAGTTAACTATCTGCTCTTTGATATCACTGTAATCAGCATTTCGAGGCCGATAAGCTAGTGTTTTAAGTAATTGCTGTTCACAAAACCAAGACAGATAGTTATCAGCATTAGCAAAATAAGATTGCCACTTTTCTTCGCTGGGTTCATTACGACGAAATTTCTTTAATAATTGTGTAACCGATGTGCCAAGCTCTGCTAATGTAGGATAAAACTCTGCGGCCTCGGTAATTTGCCTTAATTCCTTTGCATCAGTTTCAATAGCAACGGCAAATTGATAAGCGAATAAATTAAGGTAGAAGCGGAACTCTTCTTTAGTACGCTTATTAATACTCACAAAACGGTTTTGCACTAAAGGTAAATGCAGGCCCTTAGAATAATAGGAACGACGCCCGACAATGGCGCTATGATAATACTCTTCTTCATCTAAGGTTTTATCGCCAATGCCCATTTCTGTTGGCAAATAAAAATATAAATCGAGTGCACGCTGATGCCCAACCTCCATCTGATGGCTGAACTTAATTGATAATGCTTCTTCTTGTTTTACTTTGATTTTTGCCACTGAGGAGAACTCAATAACGGAGAATATAGCTACTATAACGAATTTAGCGAAAAATGAGAAAGGGGGATATTAACAACTCATGCTTTATTCGTGCAATCGGCAAGCCCAAAGGGTGCTAAAAGGAGTAAACTTTACCAAAATAAAGCCGTTGTCTGCGTCCATCTCTAACACTTGAACATTAACACTCACTTGGTTATCAACAGCAAGGTTTTCTTTTGGTTCATTGAATTCATTGGCTAAATAACCCTGTAATGATGAATTATAAGATACAAACTTAGCATCTGTTATATCTAAATCTAGCTGATACAATAACTTACCAATCTCAAGCTCTCTTAACTGACCTTTTAAAGATAAATATTCACGTGATGATTCAGATTGCTCACTAAAATAGTCCAAATAAATTTTCTCATCATTGAAAGTCAATGAGAGATGTATCGAGACTTGAGGGGTGTTAATCACACTATTATCACTGGCTGTCATTACGTGAATTTTTGTACTGCAATCAAACGCTGACACTTGACGCGAATCTGCAAAAAACTCCAGTATTAAAATACTAATACAAAACAGAACTGTACTCGACAGAATAAAAACAGCGAGCCCAAGCTTTGTCATTAGAAATTGTGCTAGGCGATTAACCACAAATATTCACCTCTTTTAACCAATCTTGGTTCACAACAGTCATTTGTGGATCTTCTTTTATCACTCTAATATTTTCAAAATGTAACCCATCCTGATCACGTTTTTTCAAAACAACGCTAATGGTTCTATTATCGCGAGCAATCGACACTAAAAGTGAATCCCAATCCATCACATCACACTTTGATAATTCGCTTAATGCATTTTCAGAACGAGATAAAAAACCGCCATGATAGTCCTCACTCCCTTCAGACTCGTAAGCATAAAGCTTAGCTAAGTGACCAGCAGGAGTTATAAATTCACCGCTAAAATCTGGCACTCTAAAGCCCGAGTCTTTTAGATTTGAATGGACAAAATAAGACGCAATTATTGTCATTAGAATAACAAGAATGTAATGTGCGTTTGAAATAACTTTAGTGGGTGAATCCAGCAAGCTGGAACGATTTACTACCACATTGGTATATAAAATGGCCCCTTGATCTGCAATTAATTCAATTAGACCACGATGAGCATCACCAAAGTAATCTTGGAAGTTCTCTACAAGTTGTTCCATTTCCGCAAGAGATAAACTGTGCAAATAGCCATCATGCTCTTCTGGAAATGACAGTGATTCTATAGGTACAACATGGCCACGATGCTTTGCAAGAATGCTTAACACCTTGTACTCATTATAATTGAGTTGCCATTTAGTAGCATTAGATTGATTAATAAGCTCTTTTTGCTCATCATCAAACCAACAACACCCGATTTGCATTCCTATATAATCTCTTTAGTCAATATCACCAATTATTATACGCTAGCCAAAAAAGATAGTTTGTGATCAAAACAGACGATAGATAGCCTAGATTTAATTTCGTGAACTAGCCCTCGTAATTTCGTAAGAGTTCATTGTCACAAACAGCAAAACGGATACAAATGTTAACTATTTTAACAAAATAATAATATTTACCAGAGGCTTATAAGATTAAAAGCACTCAAACAACCTCCCCTATCTAAGCAGAGATCATAAGGCAAGCCTCCATTTATGTTTATACAAAGTAAACCTAGCCCTCAAATGTAACATTCATAACGCTAATAACATTAGAGCGGTACACGCTTGGTAAAAGTAAAACCGTTTCAAAAAATAGCGACAAAAAAGCCGAGTTATCCTCGGCTTTTATAGGTTCACACAAATGTTTACCGGTGATATCCCGAATACATTAGAATGCGTATAACAGTGTCATGTTTGTTTCAGTATCAGTGCTTTTGAAACCTTCTAAAGGCTCACTGTTGTAACGAACAATCACAGCAAACTTCATCGCTAACGCACCGATAATGTTAGCTGTTAACGCAGACTCAGAACGTCCCTCTAAATAATCACCGTAATCAGCTACGAAGAGTTGAGTAAACTTAGAGCTTTCTGTTATTTCATAAGAAAAGTTAAGTGCACCATGGGCAACTACACTATCTTCAGTGTCATAGCCCAATGCTAAAGACTGTTCATCATCTAGCTTTTTATAAATGTAACCAGGACCAATTTCAGCACTTAAAAATGTTCTACCCGTATCGATAAATTTATGACCATAACCGGCTGAACCAATTGCTTTATAATCAAAACCAGTAAAAGGATCGGCTTCGTAGTTTGCTGTGATATACATGTAGTTCTTTTCATCAAACTTATAATCACCTTGGATACCAGCATAGTAACGTTTTGCCGTATTCTCACCAGAGTCTTCTTTATATAAGCCTTCTAGTAAGTAAGCATTTTCCCAGTTACCCAGCTCTTGTTTAAGGCCAAGACGGGCTTTAAAAGAAGAAGTATCAGTGTTACCCGTTGTTAACGTTGCACCTAACTCAGCTTCACCAGCAAACGTCGCATCACCTTCAACAAAATCAGCACCAGCATGGGCCGCAAATGGCATGGCAAGTGTTACAGCTGCAGCAAGTAGCAGTTTTTTCATGTCATCAAATCCTTTATTTACAATTAATTCAAGTTCACCCCAGAAATCGAACCGAATTCTAACACTTTGGTATCAAAAATGAAAAAACTACTGTGCATTTAATATTTAAACTCCAAATGGCGGTTTTTAAGCAGATAACAAGCTCTTACTTTGCCAGCGGCCACTCCGCCAGCGCCATAACATGGTTAATCCCCTCACCCATTCGTCTATCGCCAAGGCCATCCAAATGCCGACCAAGCCTAAGTCGAGGCAAATACCAAAGAAGTATGCACCAGGCACAGCTATACACCACATAGATATAAGACCAGCAAAAAAGGGGAAGCGTGCATCACCGCTAGCTCTCAGAGCATTAATTACCACTAAGTTGAAGGTTCTCCCTGGCTCCATCAATAAAGTCAGAAGAAATAATTGCCCAACCATAGCGAGAATATCTTGATCATCTGTGAAAAAGGCCACTAACCTTTCCCCCATTAAGGCGGCAAGAATTGCAACAATCGTCGTTAGAACCAGTCCAATTTTGAGTGCTCGATACATTTGTGTCTCAGCAGCTTGGTATTGCTTGGCACCAATCATATGGCCAATCATAATTTCATTGCCAATACCGATAGATAAACCGAACAAAAGAATGAACATACAGACTTGAAAATAAAGCGCTTGCGCTGCAAGGGCTTTATCACCCATCAAACCAACAAAGGCTGTCACCACCATAAATTGCAGCATCCAAGAGATATTTTCCCCTGCCGCAGGTAAGCCAATATGGAATACTTTGGCAAGTAAATGCTTTTTAGGCTTAATAATTTCAGTTATTTTAAGCGGAATTTGGGTGTACTTAACAAATAAATATGCCATCAAAGACATGCCGACGAGTCGACCTACTACGGTACTAATAGCAACGCCAGCGACGCCCATTTGGGGTATACCGAACCAGCCGTATAGCAATAATAAATTGCCCAAGAAGGTAATCACGTTCATTAATAAAGTGACCCACATGGCTTGCTGAGTAAATCCATGGGCACGCATCCCAGCAGCTAAGCACATTGCCATAGCTTCAGGGATCAAACAGATACCAACGATTTGCAAATATAACTTAGCATCGGGAATTAACTCTACCGGTAAGTTCATCAGGTGCAGTATTAGCCCCGCGCCAAAAAATACTCCAAGCGCTGCTGCAACCCCAACCATTAAATTAAACCCAATAGAGGAATAAACAACATCGCGGGCTGTTGATCGATTTTTAGCCCCCAAATATTGGGTAATGACCACACTCGCGCCAATACTGACAAAACTAAATAAGGTAATGGATAACTCAAAGACCATATTACCAACAGATAACGCTGCCACCCCTTGATAGGAAACACGGCTAATCATTAACGTATTTAACGCTGCGGTTAAAAAATGTAGCGCAAAATCGAAAAATAATGGCCAAGTCAACGCGAATAATGAGAGTGGTTTATCTGATTTTACGTGCATGTTAGTACTTCAGTAATGGTTAAAGGTGAGCATATTCCATGACAAGGTTAACGACTCAAAATGACAGTTAATATGTCTCTAATTAAGCTGAGTCAGTTTTATTCCATTTTTAAGGGCGGGGATAATGCGTTATAAACGCCTTTGATACAAGTTGTTTCATCAAAATTTGGACATAAAAAAACCAGCGTTGACCGCTGGTTTTTTGAAGCTTTATTAATCAATTAGTTAACTGATAAGTGTTGTTACTTTCACATATAACTAAAGACTCATGTAACTAAATGCTCATATAACTAAAGACTCTTGTAAAAGTCAGCCATTAGTTAATTTGAGGATTAAGTTCACCTGACTGATACGCTTTATACATTGCTTGTAGTGACTTAGGCTTGATCTTAGAGCCCATGCCAGCACAACCAAATGCTTCGTAACGTGTTGTACAGATGTCAGCCATTGCTTCCATAGATGCTTTTAAGAATTTACGTGGATCAAATTCTGATGGATTTTCAGCAAGGAATTTACGTACAGCACCCGTTGATGCTAAACGTAGATCAGTATCGATATTCACTTTACGCACACCGTGCTTAATACCTTCAACGATTTCTTCTAATGGCACACCGTAAGTTTCAGGGATCGCGCCGCCGTACTGGTTAATCACTTCTAACCACTCTTGCGGTACAGAAGAAGAACCGTGCATAACTAAGTGAGTATTAGGAATGCGAGCGTGGATTTCTTTAATACGGTCAATACGCAACACATCACCAGTAGGACGTTGGCTGAACTTGTAAGCACCATGGCTGGTACCAATTGCAATAGCCAATGCATCAACATGAGTATCAGCAACAAAACGTGCAGCTTCTTCTGGCGTAGTTAACATTTGATCCATTGTTAGGATACCCGCAGCGCCAATGCCATCTTCTTCGCCAGCTTCACCGGTTTCAAGGCTACCTAAACAACCAATTTCACCTTCAACAGACACACCACAAGCGTGTGCAAAAGCAACAGTACGACGCGTTACATCCACGTTGTAATCATACGATGCTGGTGTCTTACCATCAGCCATCAAAGAACCGTCCATCATTACTGAAGACATACCTAATTGGATAGAACGCTGACAAATATCAGGATCGGTACCATGGTCTTGGTGAATACATACTGGAATATCTGGATATTGCTCAAGAGCAGCAGCCATCAAGTACTTAAGAAACTGAGGACGAGCGTACTTACGTGCGCCAGCTGATGCCTGAACAATCACAGGGCTGTCAGTTGCTTCAGCAGCTTGCATAATTGCACGCATTTGCTCAAGGTTGTTTACGTTGAATGCTGGAACACCGTAATCGTGTTCTGCAGCATGATCTAACATTTGACGTAGAGATATTAAGGCCATTTTTTACTCCAAAAGTAGGGTGATGTCTCACCTAGGTCGCTATCGCTTTGGATTGATTTTTATACCCTATGACACTTCAAAGCCAGGTTAACTATCCGTAAATAGCCAACGTTTCAATAAAGAACACGGGCGGTTTTTTTCTAATAATTATATTTTTCTTACTGCAATCTTTCCGTTTTAGCCCATCAGCCTTAGTGCCAACTCTTTGGTTAGCATCTAAGTGACGAAATGGCTAAAACGTTTTTTATACTTGCTTGTTAAGCACCACGCTGTTCAAGCATGGTTACTGCAGGTAATTCTTTTCCTTCAAGGAACTCAAGGAAAGCACCACCACCTGTAGAGATATAAGAGACTTTATCAGCAATATCATATTTATCTACTGCTGCTAACGTATCGCCACCACCTGCAATAGAGAATGCACTCGAATCGGCAATCGCCTGCGCGATACGTTTAGTACCTTCGCCAAATTGGTCAAATTCGAATACGCCAACTGGGCCATTCCACACAACAGTGCCTGCTGTTTCAATAATTTTAGCTAAAGCTTCTGCGCTATCAGGGCCGATATCAAAAATCATATCAGTATCAGATACGTCACTAACTGATTTTAATGTAGCTTCAGCTGTTGGGCTAAATTCACTCGCTACAACAACATCAGTCGGTACAGGGATATCGCCGCCACGGCTTTGTGCGTTTGCAACTAAACGTTTAGCTTCATCCACTAAATCAGCTTCAAATAATGACTTACCCACTTGGTGGCCAGCTGCCGCGACGAATGTGTTCGCAATTCCGCCACCGACAACTAATTGATCAACCTTAGTTGATAAGCTTTCAAGAACGGTCAGTTTTGTTGATACTTTTGAACCACCTACTATAGCAACCATTGGACGGGCTGGATTATCTAATGCTTTACCCAGAGCAGATAGCTCGCCCGCTAGAAGTGGGCCAGCACAAGCTACTGATGCATGAAGTCCAACGCCATGAGTCGATGCTTGCGCACGATGCGCTGTACCAAATGCATCCATTACGTAGACATCACATAATGCCGCTAGTTTTTTAGCTAAAGCTTCATCGTTTTTCTTTTCGCCGACGTTAAAGCGAACGTTTTCGAATACCACGACTTCACCAACTTTAGCTTCAACACCGTCAAGGTAATCTGACGCTAAACTTACAGGGCAATCAAGTGCTTCATTTAAGTAGTTCACCACTGGCTGCATAGAAAACTCAGGGTTAAACTCGCCTTCAGTTGGACGACCTAAATGTGACATCACCATCACAGCTGCACCTTTTTCAAGCGCTAGCTTAATTGTTGGTAAAGCAGCACGTAAACGAGCATCACTCGTTACAACACCATCACTGACAGGCACGTTTAGATCTTCACGAATAAGCACACGCTTATTGGTTAAATCTAACTCACTCATATTGATAATAGCCATTAGACTTTCCTTATAATTTAAAAACAAAACTGCTTTTGCTACTGAGCGCTTTACCCGCAGAGATAAAGCGCTCAATAACAATAAAATTAGTTATCTGTTTGCTTAGCTAATATCATTGCTAAGCTGGTGTCGAGCATTCGATTGGCAAAACCCCATTCGTTATCACACCAAAGTAATAACTTGACCAAGTGGCCGTCGCTCACCCGCGTTTGAGTGCCATCAACAATACTGGAGCGCGGGTCGTGGTTAAAATCACACGACACCAATGGCGCATCGGTATAGCCTAGCACCGCGTTAAATAATCCGCTGGCTGCATGCTCTAAAACATGGTTTATCTTGGCAATATCTACTCGCTCATTCAATGTCACCGATAAATCAATTGCGGTGACATTAATAGTGGGCACTCGCACTGAAATCGCTTCAAATTTATCTTTCATGTGCGGCAAAATTCTTTCAATGCCGCGAGCAAGTTTTGTATCTACTGGGATGATGGATTGACCCGCTGCACGTGTTCTGCGTAAATCGTCATGATACGCATCAATAACTTGTTGATCATTCATCGATGAATGGATAGTGGTTATTGCGCCGCTTTTCACCCCGAAGTGATTATCTAGCACATCAATGACAGGCACAATACAGTTGGTGGTACATGATGCATTTGATACCACTGTATGGTCTGCTTTGAGTAAATCATCATTGACACCAAAGACTATGGTGGCATCAACATCAGCAGAAGAAGGGTGACTAATCAGGACTTGTTTGGCACCGGCTTTTATATGCGCTTCGCATTCTGCTCGATCGCCTAAACTACCACTGCATTCATAAACGATATCAATATCGAGATCTGACCAAGGCAGTAAATTCGCGTCAGGCTGATGGAACAATTGAATCACATCATCGCCGATGACGAGCTGTTCATCTTTTAACTTAACCGTATTTTGAAAACGGCCATGAGTCGTATCATATTGAGTGAGGTGACTGATTGCGGCAGGTTTGGCAAGTTCATTAATTGCCACGATCTGGATTTCTTGACGTTTACCCGACTCGTATAGTGCACGGAGGATAGAACGACCTATACGGCCATAACCATTGATAGCGACTCGGATCATTGAGGGTTAAGCTTCCTCTTAACAGTACTCAGTAAAAAGCAGATAATAAAACGGCCTGCAAGTGATTGCAGGCCGCATTATACAGACTTAAAGGGTAAAAGTTTACCCTTATTATTTAACTGTATATTGGTTAAACAAGAGCATTCACTGTGTTAACCACGTTTTCAACGGTAAAGCCGAAGTGCTTCAATAAATCGCCGCCAGGTGCAGACTCACCAAACGTAGACATACCGACTACTGCGCCGTTAAAACCAACATATTTGTGCCAGTAATCAACATGCGCAGCTTCAATAGCAACACGTTTCAGTACGCCAGCAGGTAATACTGATTCTTTATAAGCTGCATCTTGCTTATCAAATACGTTAGTAGATGGCATAGAAACAACGCGAACTTTTTGACCTTTTTCAGTCAATGCTGCAGCAGAATCAAGTGCTAGCTGCACTTCACTACCTGTAGCAATTAGAATCACTTCAGCAGTACCTTTACAATCAGACAGTACATAACCACCTTTAGCAACATTAGCTAATTGCTCAGCTGTACGTGCTTGTGCCTTAAGGCCTTGGCGACTAAAGATAAGTGAAGTAGGCGCTTTACGGTTTTCAATAGCAGACTTCCAAGATACAGCAGTTTCAGCCGCATCACATGGGCGCCATACAGTCATGTTTGGCGTCATGCGTAAGTTAGCAAGTTGCTCTACTGGTTGGTGAGTTGGTCCATCTTCACCTTGACCAATTGAATCATGGGTATAAACGAACACGTTTTGAATACCCATTAATGCTGACATACGTACTGCATTGCGAGCGTATTCCATGAACATCATGAACGTCGCGCCGTAGTTAATGAAACCACCATGCAAAGAAGCACCATTCATAATGCCGCTCATACCGAACTCACGTACACCGTAGTAGATGTAGTTGCCAGCAGGATCGTCTTGAATACCTTTTGAACCAGACCAAAGAGTCAGGTTTGAACCCGCTAAGTCAGCAGAGCCACCTAACAGTTCAGGTAACATTTCGCCGAAGAAACCGATGGCGTTTTGTGAAGCTTTGCGACTTGCAATGCCTTCTGCTTTATCTTGGCATTCTTGAATAAATGCGTTGGCTTTTTCTTCAAATTCTGCAGGAAGCTCGCCTGTGATAACACGACGTTTGTATTCAGCTGCTAGCTCAGGGAAAGCGGCAGTATAAGCTGCAAATTTCTCGTTCCAGCTTGCTTCGTTTGAAGCGCCAGAATCTTTTGCATCCCAACCTTCATAAACAGTTTCAGGGATTTCAAATGCACCGTGCTCCCAACCAAGGAATTCACGTGCTGCAGCGATTTCAGCATCACCCAGTGGTGCGCCGTGACAATCATGACTACCTGATTTATTTGGCGAACCAAAACCAATGGTCGTTTTACAACAAATCATTGTTGGCTTATCAGTAACAGACTTCGCTTCTTCAATAGCTGCGCGGATTGCATCACTATCGTGTCCATCTACGTCTGCGATAACGTGCCAGCCGTATGACTCAAAACGTTTAGGCGTGTCATCGGTGAACCAGCCTTCAACATGACCATCAATAGAAATACCATTGTCATCCCAGAAAGCCACAAGCTTACCAAGACCTAAAGTACCTGCTAATGAACATGCTTCATGAGAAATACCTTCCATCAAACAGCCATCACCTAAGAAGCAGTATGTGAAATGGTCGACGATATCGTGGCCAGGTTGGTTAAACTGAGCAGCCAAGGTTTTTTCAGCAATCGCCATACCGACAGCGTTACTGATACCAGCGCCTAATGGGCCCGTTGTAGTTTCAACACCTGGCGTATAACCATATTCAGGATGACCAGGAGTTTTAGAATGAAGCTGACGGAAGTTCTTCAATTCTTCAATAGGTAATGCATAACCTGTTAAATGCAGTAAAGAGTAGATAAGCATTGAACCATGGCCATTTGATAATACAAAACGGTCACGATCAACCCATTCTGGGTTGTTTGGGTTGTGCTTAAGGAAGTCATTCCATAGCACTTCAGCGATGTCAGCCATCCCCATTGGTGCACCTGGGTGGCCAGAATTGGCTTTTTGAACAGCATCCATGGTTAATGCACGGATTGCGTTAGCGAGTTCTTTACGAGATGACATGCTCTCTCCTGCTTGTTGATGATGAGGTCTAGCGGGCAATTGTGGGGACATATTTTCCCCTACTCAGCGATGGGACGCAAATTATTATTAGATCTATTAACTATTTTTTACATCTAACTGTTTTCGATAGGATATTGCTGGTGAATATTTGAACAAACCATCACCATTTTCTTGAATCAATACATATCGCCAGCTTGAGCCCAATTCATCACAACCTTGAACAAATAATAATCACGGCAACGATGATATCTATTTAATCGTCATTCAAAGGCCATATTTATGGATTTATTGATCTAAAGCTCAAAGTAAGCGTAATAAAGGTGCGTGAACTTTATTGCCAATTAGCAATAAAAAACAACAAAGTGATAATCATCAACTAAAGTTATTGTTTTATTTTTAACCTCACCCAACTAAAACGTAGGCTGTAAAGCAAATAATTAGCATAAAATTCATAAGATTAATTTATTAAAAATATGAAACAGGTATAAATCAGTTTTTATAAATCTTTGAATGATTGCACAATTATTAACTTATATTAGTTCTAAGGGGTGTTATCCAATCCGATTTGAATTATTATAGACGTCTAGATGTAGATGCTTCTACACGTTCAAATTCCAAAAGACGAGATTTACCAACTATGGCAAACCACTTGTTCACCTCTGAATCAGTCTCAGAAGGTCATCCAGATAAAATCGCCGATCAGATTTCTGATGCGGTATTAGACGCAATTTTAGAGCAAGACCCTAAAGCACGCGTTGCTTGTGAAACTTACGTTAAAACCGGTATGGTTTTAGTCGGCGGTGAAGTCACAACTTCTGCTTGGGTTGATATCGAAGAAATCACACGTAAAACAGTACGTGAAATTGGTTACACCCATTCAGATATGGGTTTTGATGCTGATTCTTGTGCGATTTTAAATGCCATTGGTAAACAGTCTCCAGACATTAACCAAGGTGTTGACCGTAGCGATCCTGCTGAACAAGGCGCGGGTGACCAAGGTCTTATGTTTGGTTACGCGAGTAACGAAACCGACGTATTAATGCCTGCACCGATTACTTACGCACACAAATTAGTGAAGCGTCAGTCTGAAGTGCGTAAAGATGGTACTTTACCTTGGTTACGTCCTGATGCGAAAAGCCAAGTCACTTTTGCTTATGAAAATGGCAAAATCAAAGGCATCGATGCTATCGTGCTTTCGACTCAACATCGTGAAGATGTGACCCAAGAAGACTTGATTGAAGGCGTGATGGAAACCATCATTAAGCCTGTTTTACCATCTCAGTGGTTAAACAAAGACACTAAATACTTCATCAACCCAACTGGTCGTTTCGTTATTGGCGGACCGGTAGGTGACTGTGGTTTAACAGGCCGTAAAATCATCGTAGATACCTACGGCGGTATGGCTCGTCACGGTGGTGGTGCTTTCTCTGGTAAAGACCCATCAAAAGTTGACCGTAGTGCTGCATATGCTGCGCGTTACGTTGCTAAAAATATCGTTGCTGCAGGTCTTGCCGACCGCTGTGAAATCCAAGTGTCTTATGCAATTGGTGTTGCAGAACCAACATCTATCAGCATTGAAACATTTGGTACTGGTAAAGTATCTGAAGATGTATTGATTAAGCTTGTACGTCAGCACTTTGAGCTACGTCCATACGGCTTAACAGCAATGCTAGACCTTGCACGTCCTATCTACCAAGGAACAGCTGCATACGGTCACTTCGGTCGTGAAGAGTTCCCTTGGGAAGCAACTGATAAAGCTGAAATCTTACGCGCTGATGCAGGTCTATAAGTTTTAAACTTATTGACTGCTGATGCCAAGTAAATTGTTTACGCTAAGTTAAGCAATAAAAAAACCGTCAATTGACGGTTTTTTTGTGCCTTTAATTTATCTCACTTGATATCTAGAGTTCAAAATAACTATGTACAGTGCAAGATAGATAACTATTGGCAGTGCAAGATAGATATGTACACTACAGGCTAGGTGAAAGTACGATAGAAAAGATAAATGATAATCGCGCCCACAGTTAACACCGACGGATAAAAGGTCAAGCTAAAGCCGATAGATCTTGCCCCCGCCCCTTTATCATAACCGCGCATAAACAATATTCGGCCGATAAAAAATAATACCGAAATTAATCCAATTAACGACATATAGTCAGCGGGCATAATGAAAGCCCATAAGAAATACACACTCATCACAATACAAAATTGTTCTAAGGTATTTTGCAGAACACTTTGCAAGCGCCTAACTCGCTCTGATTGCTCATAATAACTGCTACCATCAATATCTTTCGCACTGAAAAATCGATGCTTAGCAACACGCCCCACAGCAATGATTAAGCTTAACGTTGGTAAAATCATCCCATAGGCATAAATGACCAACCTTTCAATTAATGATTGTGGCTCACTATATTCAAAAGGGTTTGCTAGTGCGCCATAAATCACCACAGCAAAAGACACAAGCATCCCTATCACAATACCTTGAGTGACATCACGTTGCTTACTGGTAAGTTTATTGGTAATTGAACTTGAAATTGGCATTATCTCTCCCTGTCATTAATGCTCAACTGCTAAAAAAATGACCTCGATGATCCTTCATTAATATGGTCATATACCGATATTCGCACTCCTACTGGAGCCTCACTAATTCAAAAGTTATCGATTTAGCTGCACTTTGTCTCTTGTTAAACTATAGTCATTACCCGCCATTCTGCCGATGGCATCCAACATTTCACTGTCGATTTTAAAGTCAGTAACGGCATCATCTTGCACGTGAATAGCAACCACATCACCTAGCACTAAATGGCCTGACATAGGATCCTGCCCTAAATCTACAATTTGATTTAGTCTACATTCAAAACTGACAATCGCTTGCTTCACTCTATGCGGAGCGACTATCGATGAAGCCTGTTTCTCAACACTTGCATATTCAAACTCATCTTCAGTTGCGGGGATTTGATGGCAGGTTTGATTCATCACCGCTAAATCTGAATAGCTGACACTATTAATCACAAATTCTTGCTGTTCACGAATATTGACTAAAGTGTCTTTCTCAGCCCCTTTATCTGTGCTCATAGGGTTAAAACACAAGACTGGTGGATTAGCACTTGCTACAGTAAAAAATGAAAAAGGTGCTAAATTATTGACCCCTGATTTTGATACTGTTGAAACCCAAGCAATGGGTCTTGGGCTGACACCACCAATAAGCAATTTATAAACTTGTTGCGGTGTTAATGATTCTGGCAAAAATTCCATTTATGTCTCAAGTTGTTCTAAACATCAACTTAGCTAATTGAGCTCGGGTAAACTGATGAAAATCATATGCTAAATAAGTTACTTACTAAGCTATCACCCTATAATTGTTCAAACAAGCCCAAATCTTCCCACTCAAAAGAAACAAGTCATTAACATAATTTATCAGCAAAACTGAGCATATTATGCTCAACATTTAACGCGCAGAAGGTAGTGATGTTATTGAGCGAGGGCTAGATCATTGAAATTTAGCTATTCATATCAGCTAAACTGATGATTTGTTATGATGGCGAAACACAAAACTCAGATTACTTATAAAAATTGACAGGATCATTGTGCCCATGCCTGAGTGGTTTTCCCCTCCAGCGTTTCTGCTCACTCATAAGCAGAAGCCTAAACACAACCTTGAAAAAAGCCATGAACAAAATCATGAACAAACCCCAAAACAAGACAATAGCCAGATTTTACTCGCCCAAATGCAGTGGTCTGAAATAAAACTTTTTTATCGCCAACATTTAAGTTACTCAAAACCCAGTATTAACGATCGCATAGCACTCATAAGAAATAGCAGTACAAAAGGTGTTTATCGCAAACTGCAAAATAATAGCGTAATAGATGCTGGCTTGAGTGGAGCTCTAAGTGATGTTCTAAGTGATGATTTGAGTGATGATTTATCTGAATTGAATCAAGGCATAAACATAGAGGTTGAAGCCAAAGATTCATTGGGTTCACTGGGTGAAATTGAAGCCAGCATTCGAATTAAACCTATCGGCAAGTGTCAATTGGTCACTGGATTAGTCGTCGCACAAATTGCACGAGGACAAGGGTTTGCTCATCAATTACTGGAATATATAAAACCTGAATTATTACTCGAACAAGCTTATGTTTTTGCGATTCCCGAACTTGAATCATTTTATCAAGCTTATGGTTTTATCGTTTGCCACAAACCTGATAATGATATCCAACAATTATTTCTTAAGTACCAACAGCCAGATAGACCCTTAATTCTGATGAAGCTTGTTTCAAAATAAGGCGTTCAATTAGCATTTGAACTTAACGACCTGATTAACAATGATCGAAGTGTGAAGTTTCAACACACATAAATGAAATCTGCTGCAGACTAAGAATAGGCACATTAACCGACTTGCCTGAAGATAAATCAATAGGTTCAGCATCTGTTGCTATCAGTTTTATGGCCTCTTCATAACCATTTGTGCGGCCGCACACAATATTACCAAACTCAGTTTCAACAATATAATATGGCTTCAAGTTGAGTGGTGACTTGCCCTCAGCGCTTGAACTGCTTTTGTCCTCCACTTGTGAAATGAAGAGTTGAGGGTTAAGTTCAATTTCAAAGGCTGAATAATGCTTTTCCAAAGCCGCCAAAACACCAACCACAATTTTTAGGTTTTCAAACGCTGCCAACCTTAAATGCAGATAAGGTTGAAATACTTGTTCAAAGGTTATCGATTCAGAATGTGCCATAAGGGGATTACTCAATTTAAAAGATTAATAAAAAGATTAGAGTGATTAGGGCTAGTTTTTCATCACTAACAAATAGTAATCACGTTGTTGAAAGCTGAAGTAATCCACGACTTCCATTGGCGATTTCTTAGTGTGCGCGGCAAAGGAGAGCGCATTTTCTTCAGCAATAAATGTCACCATAAAGCTGTATTTGGCTGAAACTTTACGTTTAAGTTGTTGCACTAATTGCTCAAAGATACCCTGACCACGATAATTGGGATGTATCCATATTGGTCCATACTGGCAGCTATTGTTTGAGCTTAGTCGACTAAAACCCACTTCAATATCATTCATTTTGCGTAGTACGTGGGCATAAATCCCCCAAGCTTGAAACCATGACCATGGACCCGCAATGACGTAACCAATAATAGCTGTGACAACATTTTCATTTTCTGTTGTTTCAGCCAACATAATCCAGCCTTTTTTAATCAACTCACTTATTTGTATTTTAGAAAAACACTGACCAGACATCACGTCTGCAGAAGAAGATAATTCATCATTCATATACTGCTTTTCAAGCTGAGCAATAGCATTAGCATCAGCTTCATTTGCTAATCGGTATTTAATATTCATTTAGAAGCGTTATCACCATTTTGTTTTTGCGCCCAATCAAATACTAACGCAACAGGGTAAGGTGCCATGATTAATAAGCCAACGCCAATTAAACTGGCAACAAGCAACATGCCGCTGACTTCGTTGGCGAAGTCAGTAAAAAGGTACAAGCTCGCACCTATGCCAACAGACAATAACCCAAGCATATGCATCATCTTAAAAATCTTACTCATTAGCGCAACTCTTATTAAGAAATAAACCGAAAGATAAATTGATTTGAATACCTGAAACAGCAACTTTTATACGTTAAAAGATTAAATCTTGTTGAAAGTGAAAAATAACCGCAAAACACAGTATATACTATGGATATTAATACGTATTAGCATCCTTATTGGAATCAATCCATCATGATAAAACCCATTTTCACTGCTTGTTTGGTTATTTTCGGCCTTAGTGCTTGTCAAAGCAACAGTCATCAAGCTGAAGAAATCAATATAGTAGGTAACTGGCATGTGGAGTCAGCATTATCTGAAGCCGTAATCAATCACAGTCCTGCTGAAATCATTTTCGCTGCTGACGGCAAACTATCAGGTAATAATAGCTGCAATCAGTTTTTTGGTGAGTATGAACAAGAAGAAAACCAATTAACACTTTTACCCGCAGGTTCAAGCATGATGGCATGCGTTGATGTACTGATGAAGCAAGAACAGCGCGTGATGAAAGCTATGCCACTAGTCACTAACATCACAATATCGAAATCAGGCAAATTATTATTAAAGTCTGATGCGGGTGCTAACTTATTAGTGTTAAGCAAGAAAGAAGATTAAATCTCATGAAAAAAAAGAGTCGTTTCATCAATTAATCAATGATGTAACGACTCTTTTTTGTTTCTCGAAACGAATAAAACCAGTCAATAGAGCGCTAACTCGTTCGAATATTATCTTCTACTTTCTGCTTCATATCGACCTCAGCGTGTTGAGCAATAATCGCTGATTGCTCCATATCTGCATTGTAATGCTCTACATCAATCTCATCTTCAGAACGGGCAATAATCGTTGTTGCTACTAAATCACCAGATACATTGACCACAGTTCGCGCCATATCTAACACACGGTCAATACCGGCAATAATCGCTACACCTTCTAGCGGTAAACCAACTGTGGTTAATACTAATGTTAACATCACAAGACCCGCACCAGGTACGCCAGCGGTACCTATAGACGCAAGCGTTGCGGTTAATATAATGGTGATGTAATCAACCCAAGTTAAATCAATACCAAATGCTTGAGCGACGAACAACGCCGTTACACCTTGATAAAGTGCGGTGCCATCCATGTTGATTGTCGTACCAAGCGGTAATACGAAACTTGAAATCTTCTTGTTAATCCCTAAGTTTTCGCTAGCACATTTCATACTTGCAGGTAATGTGCCCGCAGAGCTTGAAGTGGTAAATGCCACCGCCATTGCATTGCCGATGCCTTTGAAAAATTGAATCGGATTCAGTTTACCGAACAAGCTTAACACTAGGCTGTAGAAACCTAAGATATGCAAAGCACAACCAACATAAACGGCAATAATCACTTTAATTAATGGCAGTAACATATCAAGGCCATACTCGCCAGCAACCCAAGCCATCAAGCCAAAGACGCCATAAGGAGCAAGCTTCATGACAAGATCAGTTAGCTTGAACATGGCTTCTGCTAAACTTTCAAATACTCGAATAGCGGGCTTACCGTGATCGCCTATCAATACCAGTGAAATACCCAAAGCAACTGCAAATACAATCACCTGTAAAATCTGACCACTTGCCAGCGCAGCTACAGGGTTAGTGGGTACGATATTAATCAAGGTTTCCATTAAGGTGGGCACTTCTTTTACTTCATTAATGATCTCACTAGTTTGTAAACCAAGTCCGGCTCCCGGCTGCATGATATTGCCAACCAATAAGCCAATACTGATAGCAATAGAGGTTGTACCTAAATAAAATGCAAAAGATTTGAAACCAATTCGCCCCATCTTGGCGGTATCTTGCATCGAGGTAACCCCGACAATTAACGAACAAAATACTAGCGGCACAATGAGCATTTTAATGGTGTTAACAAATAAAGTACCAATCGGCTTAAGATAGCTTGCATCTTCGCCTAAGCTGACCCCAGCAATAATACCTAACACCATCCCGATAAGAATTTGTAACCATAACGGAACTGACATCCAGCGAGACCAAACTCGACTTGGCAGTGACGGAGCATGTTTTGACATGATGTAAACCTTGCAGATTGAGTAAGTGAGTTGTAATAAATTCGCGCCGAACGGCATATTGAGTTGATTTATGGCAATAATCAGCAGAATCGGCGCGGCATACTAGCACGACAATTACAATCAGATGGGTGATCTATATCATCTTACGCATCGCTAAAGCTTAATAAATAGCATTAGGCCTCGAAAATACACTCAACTCGCTCTTTTCCTACTTTTATAGGATACAGCGCCGCAGGTGGGCGCTCTCTTTCAATCAAGTAACTCCAATAGTCATCATCAAAGCCTGCAAAAAGATTATCTTGCTCCCCACGCGCTTTTAATATTAGCCACCACCACACAATGGCCCATAACCCAAAAGTCATTAAGGTCAATGTAAAGTGCAGCACATGGTTAATTACCGGCTGTGAATTAGGAGTAGCTGCAAGATATGAAGCCTGCAATTGCTCGTTAATGGCGTAACTAATACGATTAGGATGCGCAAAGTAGCGGTATACTCTGAATTGATATTTTGATTTATTCATAGCATTCTCTCAAACCATACAAGATGAGTATTAAGCATAGCAGCTTAGACTTTAGTCGAATAAAAATGTCGTAAAAATATGCAACTCTTTCGCATCAAGGAGCCACAATGAAAATAAGAAAAGGCCAACTATCAGATTTAGCAGCATTAGTTGAATTTAACCAAGCCATGGCAATGGAGACAGAAAACTTGTCATTAGACAATGCACTGCTTACCAAGGGCGTTGACACTATGCTTGACAGCCCTGAAAAGGGTTTCTATTTAGTGGCCGAAATAGAGGGAGAAATTGCAGGTTCTTTAATGGTGACACTTGAGTGGAGTGACTGGCGCGCAACTAATTACTGTTGGATTCAGAGTGTTTATATTCGTCCACAAAATCGTCGCCAAGGGATCTATGCCAAGCTTTATCAAACGGTAAAAACCAAGGCAGCTGAAATGGGTGGCGCAGCAAGTTTCAGATTATATGTGGAGCACGATAATCTAGCTGCGCAGAAAACCTATGAATCATTAGGTATGGAGCAAAGCCACTACCTGATGTACGAAGAGCTTGCTGAAGGCTCAAAGGCATAACGTACAGCGAATAGAATTAACGCAATGAAGTGGACAATCTCGTAAACAAAAAAGGCTTTCATTTGAAAGCCTTTTTATTATTTAGAACACTAAACGAAGCAGATAAAACGGCACACATTTACGCACACAAATTAACCACTTTAATCGCTAAGCCGCCTTGGCTGGTTTCACGATATTTAACATGCATATCTTTACCGGTTTCATACATGGTAGCAATCACCTTGTCTAAGCTCACTCTCGGTTCTGAATTACGACGAAGCGCCATACGCGATGAGTTTATTGCTTTAACAGATGCAATAGCATTACGTTCAATACAAGGGACTTGAACTTGGCCTGCAACCGGATCGCAAGTTAGCCCCAAGTTATGCTCCATACCAATTTCGGCAGCCATACACACTTGTGCAGGTGAGCCGCCCATCAGTTCAGCTAAACCAGCTGCAGCCATTGAACATGCAACGCCCACTTCGCCCTGACAACCAACTTCAGCGCCAGAAATCGATGCATTGCGTTTATAAAGCGAGCCTACTGCTGCAGCGGCTAAAAAATAACGGCTGCATTCTTTGGGTCCAACCTTTTGGATAAACTTATTGTAGTAAGCCAGTACCGCAGGAATGATCCCTGCTGCACCATTGGTCGGTGAGGTCACAACCCTGCCACCAGCCGCATTTTCTTCACTGACCGCTAAAGCAAATAAGTTAACCCAGTCGATGATTTCCATCGGGTCATTGCTCACTTTTTCACTGCGAAGTAACTCACGATGTAATGCTGGAGCGCGACGTGATACTTTCAAAGGCCCAGCTAAAACACCTTCAGTATTACAGCCCTTTTCAATGGCATCTTGCATGGTTTTCCACACTAAACTAAAGCCTGAATACATGCTTTCTTCGCTGCGAAAACATAATTCATTTTGCTTCATCAAGCCGCTGATGCTTAATCCAGACTGCTGACAATGAGCAACAAGCTCATCGGCAAAGTTGAAGTGAAACGGCACTTCAACACCATTAGAATGACTTTGGTTAAAGTCTTTTTCTTCAACAATAAAGCCGCCACCAATAGAATAGTAGGTGTTGCTATAAACACACTTATCACCACTCCATGCATGTAGCTTCATGCCATTCTCATGCAATGGCAAAGTATCAGGGTGGAATATTAATGCATCATGTGGAAAATCAACGTGGTGAATGGCATCACCAATAATGATTTCTTGGTTTTTCTCTACCTGTGCAATAAAAGGTTCAATGCTTTCAATTTCTACCGTTTCAGGTTCATTACCAGCAAGTCCCATAATAATAGCAATATCAGTATGATGACCTTTACCAGTTAAAGACAATGAGCCGTAAACATCAACGGTAAACTTAGTGATTTGTGTTAGTTGACCTTGCTCGATTAAATCATTAATAAAACAATTCGCCGCTTTCATCGGCCCAACGGTATGAGAACTAGAAGGACCAATACCAATCTTAAAGATTTCAAATGCACTAAACATAAATAAACCTCAATGCTCTACTGGCAAAGCAGCACAGCTTAAAACAAGAAAAAGAGGAGCACAGATTGCACTCCTCGAATAACCACTCACAACTAAAATGAACGGCTTAATACTGTTGATTAAAAGCGATTAGCTCATTAAACCAAATAGAATTGCCGTCATTGCTAACAGACCTGCAATCACAACAAATACGTTGCTGATACGACCACGATACGCTTTCAAAGCAGGCACTTTATGCACAGCATACATTGGCATTAGGTAAAGAATTGCCGCAATAATTGGACCACCTAACGCTTCAATCATGCCTAGAATGCTAGGGTTAATTACCGCAACAATCCAAATGCTGAAGAACATGAAGCCTAAGATGAATTTATTCAATTTTGCATCAGACACTTCTTTATTACTGCTACGTAATTGTTTAGTGATCATGCCTTTTAAGCCTTCAGTCGCACCTAAGTAATGACCAAAGAAAGAAGAGATAATCGCAATGAATGCAATGATAGGACCGAAGTAGCTAACAAAGCCGCTTGAATGAACATTGGCTAAGTAAGACAAAATAGCTAAGTTTTCACTTTTTGCTTCAGCAAGTTGTGCAGGGCTTAAAGACAATACACAAGAGAATACGAAGAGCATGACGAAACCAACAAGCATCATTGACGTGTTACGTAAAATCACGTCGGCTTTTTTAGCTGCATTGTCACCATGTTCACGTTTAAGTGACACTGAGAACTGTGAAATAGCAGGTGAATGGTTAAATGCAAACACCAGCACTGGAATAGTTAACCACACAGTACCAAGGAATTCACCAGCAGAAGGCACAACTTGTAATGCATCTAATTTCCAATCAGGGATCAGGTAGAAAGACATAAATGCAAGAATAGCCACAAGCGGATAAACTAAGAACTGGGTCACTTTCAACATGAATTTTTCACCCGCAACCATTACTGACATCATGCCAATAATCAGTACTGCAGATAAAATAATGCGTGGAGGTGAAGCAAAACCAAGCTGGTTTACGATGAAGCTATCTACCGTGTTAGTGATTCCAACACCATAAATAAGCACAATAGGGAAAATAGCAAAGAAATACAGGACAGTAATGGCTTTACCTGCACTGACACCAAAATGCTCTTCAACCACTTGAGTGATATCACTACCAGGATTTTTAGAAGAACAAACAAAACGAGATAAACCACGATGAGCGAGGTAAGTCATAGGGCCGATGATGATTGCCATTAACACTAATGGCCAAAACCCACCCATACCAGCATTTATCGGTAAAAATAAAATACCTGCACCAACAGCGGTACCAAACAAACTAAGCATCCAAGTAGTGTCTTGGCGTGACCAGCCTTTTACTGGGGTTTGCTCTTCTTGAGCTGCAACTGCAACATCCTGCGCATTGATTGAATCTCTTTGCATAAAAATGACCTTAAATGAGGTAACTAATTTCACGGCGAAGAATATAGAATTCTAAATAGCGAAATATGATCTAGGTCATTTTTTAGCTCGACTTCCAAAAAATAATAAGCATTTTGCGAGCAAGATAGTCAACTGGTACGATCAGATGGTAAAGTCATTAACAATGCTTAATATAAACATTAACAAAAGCACTAATAAAGCAACACCTAAAATAGCTGTAACTCTTATTTTATGTACACTACAGCCACATTAAGTGATTTTTTATAAGTACGATAATACAGTTAAAATAAATATTATTGAGAATGTATATCCTTAAAAGGTTAACCCGTTCTAAGCGCTAAAATGGCACTTAAGTCAATCGGCTTATCATAGAGGGTAAAATCCGGATTCTTCTTATCGATGGCGTAAATTGACATGCGATCGGCAAGCTCATTACCTTCAATACCGATATGCGCTGCCACGTGAGCAATAGCCATGTTATCTTTTATGCGATCATATAATTCATGGGCTTGTTGGATCACCTCCAAATTAGCAATATCTCCAGCGACTTTGCGTTTCCAACCTTTTGACTTCCAGCCGTAAGCCCAGTTTGTAATACAGTTAATTGAATACTGTGAGTCACTCATTACCTTAACACTTTGTTGTGCATTAATGCTTTTCTCAGCGACTAACAACGCTTGATATAAAGCATTTAGCTCTGCGCTGTTGTTGGTGCCGTTAGCATTATATAGCCCATACCATAACTCGCTGACTTGGCCTTGACGATAAACCGCCATACCAGAACCTGCTTTACCTGGGTTTGGCTCACAGCCGCCATCGGTAAATACGATGGTATCGTGAGTACTTAGATCGACCTGTTTAGTTTTGATCGATTCCACAGCATTACTTTTTACAGGCTTGTTATTACTAGCCGAGCCCGCTTTTGCTGTTGCTTTACCCATACTGCTAGCCGGTGATGCCGCAAATGCCGCTTTCGCCTGTGCCTCTGTAGGAAAGGACTTGTATTTCGCTTGGGGGAATTTATCTACCTGCTTTTTAGTGTAATCCCAACTGGTAAACACGCCCGTTTCTCGGCCTGCCCATACCACATAAAACTTCTTTGCCATGATGACTCTCTATATAAATCAGGTAATATGCTTAATGTGCCCAGTGTATCTTATGGCGCTATTAAAAATAACTCACCAAACAAAAAACTATGTCTGAACCTACTCATCTAGAAATTGAAACCACTATGAAACAACTCATTATTTCCGTCGGCTCGAAAAACCCAGTTAAAGTTAACGCGGCTAAAGTGGCTTTTAGTCAATATTTTCCAGATCACAACATCATATGTCAGGGTATACATGCGCCATCTTTAGTCGCAGATCAACCTATGACTGAGGCAGATACAAAACTAGGCGCAATAAACCGAGCCCAATATTGTCAGGCGCAACAGCAAGATGCAGATTTTTATATTGCCATGGAAGGTGGTGTAGATAATTTTGATCATGGACCTGCCACATTTGCCTATATGGCCATTTTGCATAAGCAGCAGTTGTCTGTTGGCCGCAGTGCTTTGTTGCCACTACCACTTAAAGTGTACCAGGCACTCGAGCAAGGTGAAGAATTGGGACACGTCATGGATAGGTTATTTAATACCAACAACATTAAACAAAAAGGCGGCGCTATTGGCCTACTCACACATGGACTGGCCACCCGTGAGAGTATCTATACTCAAGCCATTATTCTGGCTATGGCACCTTTTATCAATGCTGATATATTCAGCAATTAACGCTTTGCCCTCATTCGTCACTTTTTTTTATTGGCAAACATTGCTAACGTCAAACTAACTGCATTGCATAGGAGATATAAATGGAATATCAACGCATTCCGCATTCTAGCCTTGATGTTAGCAAGATCTGTTTAGGCACCATGACGTGGGGAGAACAAAACTCCCAAAGTGACGCTTTTGAACAAATGGATTACGCCATTAATCGCGGCGTTAACTTTATTGATACTGCCGAAATGTATCCCGTGCCACCTAATGCTGAAAAACAGGGTGAAACTGAGCGCATCATTGGGCATTACCTTTCACAGCGTGATAACCGTGACAATTTAGTCATCGCCACTAAAGTGTCAGCGGCAGGGCCTAAAAGTGACTTTATTCGCCCTAACATGGCACTAGATTGGGTTAATATTCATCAGGCTGTCGATGCCTCACTCGCACGCCTGCAAGTCGACACTATCGATTTATATCAATTGCACTGGCCTGACAGACACTGTAATTTTTTCGGTGAGTTTTTGTATGACCACTTAGATGATGAACAGCAAACCCCTATTTTAGAAACTCTTGAAGCATTAGCTGAAGTTATTCGTCAAGGCAAAGTACGCTACATAGGTGTATCCAATGAAACCCCGTGGGGATTAATGCAATACCTACGTTTAGCTGAAAAACATGGCTTACCGCGTATTGTCAGTGTGCAAAACCCTTATAACTTGCTTAATCGTAGCTTTGAATTAGGTATGTCTGAAATCAGTCATCGTGAAGAACTGCCATTACTAGCCTACTCTCCACTCGCATTTGGTGCCTTAACAGGTAAATATGAACATAACCAATGGCCAGAACAAGCAAGGTTAACCGTCTTTAAACGCTTTGCGAGATATAACGCGACGCCAATGGCACTCGAGGCAACCCAAGCTTACGTCGACTTAGCTCGTGAATTTCATTTAAGCCCAACACAAATGTCATTGGCTTTCGTCAATTCAAGACGGTTTGTGGCTTCAAATATTATTGGCGCAACCAACCTTGAGCAACTTAAAGAAAACATAGATAGCCTTGATGTCAGTCTGACACCTGAATTGCTAGCAAGAATAAACCAGCTATCGAACCTTTATCGTATGCCCTGTCCATAAGCTAAAAGCCAGTTAAAGCTATTGTATACTTGCATTAAGCGTCACTTTCTATGAAGATCGTGACGCTTTTCTTTTTTTGGGTTAATGCCCTGTGTGATATTTCATTAATAATGAGCCTGCAATGACAATAGCGTTTGAACATGATGCGATAAGAGCCCAATTTCCTACATTAGCCCAGCAATTGGACGAAATCCCTCTGTGCTATTTAGACACCGCAGCTACCAGTCAAAAGCCACAATCAGTCATCGATGCTATCAATCACTACTATCAATTCGATAATGCCAATGTTCATCGCGCTGCTCATCAGTTATCCGCCCGTGCGACGAAGCATTATGAAACCGTACGCGAACAAGTAAAAAGTTTTATCAATAGCGCTAAAGCTGAAGAGATCATTTTTACTCACGGCACCACTGAGTCAATCAACATGGTTGCTTATGGTATAAGTCAGCAAATTAGCGCAAATGATATTATTTTGGTGGATAGCGCTGCGCATCACGCCAATATTGTGCCTTGGCAAGAACTCGCTAAACGCACAGGCGCGACAATAAAGCCCATTCCACTGAATGACAATTTATCAATAGATCATTGCGCTTTTGAGCAACTATTAACTCTCTCGCCTAAGCTTGTCGCATTAAGTCATGTCACTAATGCCTTAGGCACTGTCAACGATGTAGCAACCTTAGTACAAAAAGCAAAATCAGCAGGTGCCATAACATTGGTTGACGGCGCACAAGCCATTGCTCATTTTGATATAGATGTACAACAAATTGATTGCGATTTTTATGTATTCTCAGGTCATAAAATGTATGGCCCAACGGGCGTAGGCATCCTCTATGGCCGTTTCGCGCAACTTGATCAATTAGTGCCTATGCTGACCGGCGGTGAGATGATCAAAACAGTTAGCTTTACGGGTACAACATTTGGCAGTTTGCCTAATAAACTTGAAGCAGGAACACCTGCAATATCAGCAGTCATCGGTTTAGGTGCTGCAATCAGTTTTATCAATAGCCTACCTAAAGCGCAAGTCAGACAACATGAGCAATCTCTGCTGGAGTATTTACAGCAGCGACTAACACAATTAGGTGACATCAGCCTATATGGCGCAAACGCTAATAATACTGGTGCTGTTGCATTTAATCTTGCTAATGAACACCATCAAGATGTGGGTATCTTGCTAGACCAGCAAGGTATTGCTGTTAGGTGTGGTCATCACTGTGCGATGCCATTAATGGACCTTTTGGCCATAAAAGGTTGCTGTCGAGCATCCATAGGCGTTTACAACAATAAGCAGGATATTGACCAATTCATTGCTGCACTCGTCAATGTCAAAGCATTACTCTTATAATCAAGTAATTGAGAGTATTTATATCATCAAGTAATTAATTGTGTTTGCAGCAATAAGACACCAATAATACCCATGAGTAAACGATCCATTTAAGAGGCTTTCCTTGAATACAAATAGCACATCTGACACCGCAATCTTACAACCTGCAGCAAGCGCTTTTTTACCATTAGATGAGAAAGTCTCACTGGCGGTTATTGCGATTGAAAATGCTAAGAATTGGCAAGATAAATATCGCCAGATCATGTTGGTAGGTAAAGTACTTGCACCATTAGCTGAAGCCTATAAAGTAGAAGCGGCTCAGGTGAAAGGTTGTGAAAGCCAAGCCTGGTTGTATCACCATCAGCTTGAGTCAGCACACTTTTTTTGTGCCGACAGCGATTCACGTATAGTTAAGGGTCTTATTGCTATACTGCTAAGTGCAACCCATGGGAAGACCACCAGCGAAATTGCTAATTTCGACTTAGAACAGTATTTCACGCAATTAGGATTAAGTGGTCAACTCAGTCCATCTCGTACCAATGGGTTAACCGCACTAGCCAATGCTATTAAGCAATTTGCCGCAACATAATCAAGTTAACCATGATTACAAGCGTCTAAAAAGGAAACCACATGACAATAAGCGCTTGTAACCAAAGCCGCCGAACACTATTAAAGGGCATAGCAGCAGCCTCTTTACTATGCCCGCTTTACAGCTCATCTGTACTTGCGCAATCCAAAAAACGACTTTATATCGATGGGCTCAGTTTCTTACCCGAAAACCTTGATGATGTCCGCGCCTCAAAACTCGATGCCTACATTTGCGATATTTCAGATATTGAAGCCATTACCCAAGCAGATGGTACCACCAACTATAAGCGCAGTTATAAAGCTTGTATCGCCAGTATTAAAAAGGCAGAAAAAATCGTTAATGATAACCCGACGATTTTAATGCAGGGCTTAAGTGGTCGCGATATCGCCATTGCCCGAGAAGAGCAGCACACTGCAGTTTACTTTCAAATTCAAGGCGCTGACTGTGTTGAAGACGATAGCTTTGACGGTAATGAAGGCGAAAACAGCGAGCATTGGCAGCATTTAAATGAATTCCATCAGCACGGGTTACGTGTTCTACAACTCACCCACCATTACGGCAACCGCTTTGCCGGCGGCGCGCTCGATAATGATGGTACTCAAGGATTAAATAAACCGCTGACAACAGATGGCCAGCAATTAATTAGTGCGCTAAACCAACGTAATATTTTGATTGATGTGAGTCATTCAAGCCCTCAAACAGCACTTGATACCGCAAAAGCCAGCACCATGCCTATTGTGCAAAGCCATGGCGCTGTTCGCTCTATTGTGAATAACGCTCGCTGCTCACCCGATGAAGTCATTCGAGCGATTGCCGATACAGGTGGTGTGTTTGGGGTATTCATGATGAGTTTTTGGCTCACAAATGAGCCCGTACCCACTCTTGATGATTACATTCGTCAACTTGATAGAGTCGCCAGAATTGGTGGCGTAAACGCAGTAGGCATCGCCAATGATTACCCTCTACGAGGTCAAGAGAACTTATTAGCATTAGATAATAACAATGCAGAAGGCGTTAAACAGTATCACGCTTGGTGGCAAAGTTTAGCTGAAAAGAATGTCTTGGGCTTTGAAAGTCTACCGCAACATGTGGTTATTCCTGAACTCAACAATATCGATAGAATGAGCCGTATTGATGATGCGTTAGCAAAAGCGCGCTATAAATCGAGCGATCGAGACCGCTTCTTAGGTGGCAACTGGCAAAGAGTGTTAAATCAAGTACTGGTTTAACCCTCTGCTTTCTCAACAAAAATTAAATATACATTGTTTAATTGCTAAAAATTAAGTAATAAAAAAGGAAGGCTCAGCCTTCCTTTTTAGTTTTTTAAACCTACAAACTAACTAAGCTTGTAAAAGTGCGTTAACTCGTTGACCATAATCTGCGTCTGCTTGAGTAAAGTGCGCAACCATTTTCTGTTGTACATCTGCAGTCACTTGACTCAACGTTCCAGCAATAGTTTCAACTAAACGTTGCTTCTCTTCTTCACTGAAAATACGGTACAGGTTACCCGCTTGCGTATAATCATCTTGGTCGTAACGGCTATATCTGTCAGCTTCGCCATCAAGTCTTAACGGTGGCTCTGCAAATTGACTCGTATCTTTAAGACCACCATCTACCGTATTAGGGCCATAGTTTGCGCTTGAATCAGCACCGGTTTGCGAGCCATTGTAAGGACATTGAGTCCCAGCCATTGCACCAGCACGTTGATGATGATTGGCTTTAGCTGCGTGCGGACAGTTCACAGGTAACTGATTGTAGTTAGTCCCGATACGGTAACGCTGAGCATCTGCATACGAGAACAAACGTGCTTGAAGCATTTTATCTGGCGATGCGCCCACACCTGGTACAAAGTTACTTGGTGCTAAGGCAACTTGCTCAACTTCAGCAAAATAGTTTTCAGGCATGCGGTTTAACTCAAGTTTACCAATTTCAATCAGTGGGTAATCAGAATGCGGCCAAACTTTAGTTAAATCAAATGGGTTGATAGCATACGTATTCGCTTCTGCTTCAGGCATGATTTGCACATTCACTGTCCATTTAGGAAAATTACTATCCGCAATGGCTGCAACCATGTCGCGCTGTGATGAATCAGGATCAATGCCTTTTAGCACGTCGGCTTGTTCACCAGTTAAGTTCACTACACCTTGCTGTGATTTAAAATGGAACTTAACCCAGAAACGTTCACCTTTTGCATTCCAGAAAGAGAATGTATGCGAACCGTAACCATGCATTTGACGATAGTTAGCTGGGATACCACGGTCTGACATTAAAATTGTCACTTGATGCATGGCTTCAGGGTTTAATGACCAGAAATCCCACATCGCTTGAGGATCTTTTAAATTGGTTTGCGGGTTGCGCTTTTGAGTATGAATGAAATCAGGGAACTTGATCCCGTCTCTTAAAAAGAAAGTCGGTGTATTATTACCTACAATGTCGTGATTACCCTGCTTAGTATAAAAACGTAATCCAAATCCACGAGGGTCACGCTCAGCATCTGCGCTACCCATTTCTCCACCTACTGTAGAGAAACGAATAAACGTCTCAGTCTCTTTACCTACGCCGTTAAAATGTTCTGCAATGGTGTAATCACTAAGATCTTTGGTTAAGGTAAATTTACCGTAAACACCTGTACCTTTTGCATGTACGATACGCTCAGGGATCCTTTCGCGGTTAAAATGAGCAAGCTTTTCAATTAAATGCCAATCTTGCAGTAATAGCGGCCCGCGTTCACCAGCAGACAGAGAGTTTTGATCGTCGGCAATTGGAGCGCCATTCTGGCTTGTTAAGTAGTTATTGTTCATTTTATTTACCTTTAAATTATTCAGCTAGTAACCATTGTTCAATTAAATCAAATACTGTTGCCACGATATCTCTCCTGGCTGTGTTTCATTGAATTCATAATACCAATCGAAAACCAAATGCAAAAACGATTAAATTTGATCACCTTGATTGAAAAATACGATTAAACAAATAAAAAAAGAGCGATGCATTGCATCACTCTTTTTATAATATTATACGACTTAATAGCTGAGTTTGATCTAAAACAACAATAAATGTAAGTTATGTATCAATACTTTACAGACTGGTAACTTAATAAGTTATCTCTTAAAATGCAGCCGCATAATAATTTAACCAGCGTAACCCAATAGCCTTTCTAATTGTCTACAGGCTTGGACGGCTCACGATATAGTTTAACTAAATAGTATGCATCTATAAGTACAATAAAAAAGTTAACTAAGGCAACAGGGATTGCGTCAATAGCCAATCCATAGGCTACAAATAGTGCAGCACCAATTAAATTCCACCAGCGAAGTTTTTTGATGTTCGACATCATCAACGAAATCGCGACCACGACAGAAGCGAGGTAGCCTACCCATTCCCAAATTGTTGCAGCTTCCATTCATCACCCTTCTTTAAAAGCATCATATTGTCAGTGTAGTTAATTTTAATCATTCACACAGGTTCAAGTTTCGACAGTTATGTTTATTTAGTTGATTTACGTGCTACAACGGCTGCTGTCATTCTCGAAATACAACACAACTCACCAGCGCTGTTAGTTATGAGCACTTCCCAGACAGAGCTTCTTTTGCCTATGTGTACCGGCTTAGTTGTGGCAATTAATTCGCCTTTACGCGATGCTTTTAAGTGATTAGCATTGATTTCTTGACCAACACAGTAAAAGTTTTCGAAGTCGACAACAAAGTTAGCTGCGTAACTGGCAACAGTTTCAGCAAGTGCGACATTGGCACCACCATGAACAATACCAAGAGGGTTATGCACTGAAGGATCGGCTGGCATTGTTGCCACCATATAATCATCACCAATTTCAGTCACTTTAATCCCTAGTGTTTTCATCAAGGTGCCCTTTCCATGCATCCCGATATCCATTTTGGCACAATCTTCTAATGTAACTTCTCTAAACCAAATACTCATGACATCCATCCAAAGTAATAAATTATCATTAGTCTACTGATTACCCTTTTAATATCAAAGCATTTACAAAAAATGCTTATATATAAAAAGGGATGGCAAGCCATCCCTTTCTTTCATTTTCACTCTATTTACATAGAATTATTGAAACATTAAAAAACTGCAACAATAGGATCTGAGCATAAGCTAGACTCTGTTTCACATATTTTATAAGTCACTTCTGCTGGCGCGTCAGTGAAACGATCGCGGAAGCGACCATCATTAGACGTTGTAGACACCATGACATCATCACGATAGATAGCGACATCATCACCCACTGCACCACTCCAAGTTAAATCGACTAGCGCACTACCTCGGCGAGACTTCATTGTGCGTGTAACTGCTGCATCAATTGAATATTCAAATACTTCAACATCCATAGAAACAGTATCAGTCTGCGATTCGCTATCAGTCACAACAAGAGAAACAGTGTACGTTCCACCAGCTGCATACATATAAGCAGGAGAGACATCTGAAGACATATTGCCATCACCAAAATCCCACTCGTAACTGACAATATCATCGTTAATATCTGAACTAGTATTGGTGAAAGTCACCATTAATCCATCAACATCATAATCAAAACTTGCCAGAGGCGCTGCTGGTGCTGCTTCACCTAGCGCAGAAATATCGAGTCCCCAGCTATTAAGTGCACCTGTATCGCCACCAGCATTATCTGAAATTGACAGGGTCCACGTACCAGCAGCAACTTCACCATCAAACTCAGATAAACTCCAAGTCTGAACTAAGTCATCAGTATTACCGCCAGCACGATCGTGTAACACTGCCTCTGTACCATTTGGTGAGGTTAAGGTTACGATTAGATCACCGATCCAAGTATGTGAAATATCGACATTAACTGCTAAATCAAAGATTTGAACAGGGTCAGCGATTTCAATCGTACTTGTGATAGTGGTATTGTCTGAAATATCAACTGGCGTATCATTACCGTAAGTAAAGTCATTTAATCCAGCCGGATATACTGTCAACGCAACGGCTTTATCTTTGACTGTCATACCGTCATCGGCAGATACGGTCAATACATAATTGCCCCAAGCAGCATCGTCTAATGTCGCCACATCGAGGGTAAAATTATCACCAGCCATTGCGGTGGCGGTTGATAAACTGACACCATCTAACGCTGGAGAAGCCGATACAGTTAAACTCACTTGATCATCCCAACCAGCAATACTGCCAACAGAGAAGTCATAGCTAACAGCACTACCCGCTTCTACCGACTGCGAACTTGGCGAAGCTGATAAATTAAATGAAGGATCAGGATCTGCTGCATCTAAAGCATTTGCGACATTCAATCGGGTACCTGCAACAGTTAAGCCCGTTAAACCAGCATTAACTTCACCTGAATCCATTAATAGCTGCTTCATTTCAACAGCGCCAATATCAGGTGCAACAGACCAAACTAATGCTGCAGCCCCGGCGACATGTGGCGTTGCCATAGAAGTGCCTGAAATAGTGCCATAACTATCATTAGGGAAAGTTGATAAAATCGATGTGCCTGGCGCCCCCATATCAACACTTGTAAGGCCCCATTGTGAAAAGTCCGACATTGCATCATTTCTATCAGTACTCGCAATAGAAAGTACAACATCTGAGTCATAACTTGATGGATAATGTGGATTAACATCATTATCTATGGCGTCATTACCCGCTGCAGCAACAAATAAGATGCCTTGATCACCTGCCGATTCAATGGAATCTTTAAGTGCTTGGCTAAATCCACCGCCACCCCATGAGTTGTTTGTCGCTTTAACATCAACACCATGATTAACTTTTAAGTTAGTAAAATAATCAATACACGCTATGGCGTCTTCAGTACTCCCCGTTCCACCATCTGATAGGAACTTACAACCAATCATAGTGACGTCCCAGTTAACGCCCACTACACCAACACCATTATTACCAGTCGCACCTATAGTGCCCGCAACGTGAGTACCATGGCCATTGCCGTCCATAGGATCACCAGTACCTGTTGTAGGGTTATAGCCATGAATGTCATCGATTACGCCATTGCCATCGTCATCAATGCCGTTTCCTGCAATTTCACCTGGGTTTACCCACATATTGGCAACGAGATCTGGATGGTTATAGTCAACACCAGTATCAATCACACCAATCACCACGTTACTACTGCCCGTGGTGATGTCCCAAGCAGCCACTGCATCAATGTCAGCTCCAGAGGTTCCTCCTGACTGGCCTGTATTATGTAAGCCCCACATATCAACAAAACTAGGATCATCTGGCATTCCTAGTGCTCTATATGTGTAGTTAGGCTCAGCATATTTAACCGCAGGGTGTTTACTGATCATTTTAATCGCGGCATCTAAATCACTGCCACTTTTTAACTCAAGTTTTGCAAGACGACCTGATAATAAATGTTGAAATTTATCATCAATACCATCTAAATTCTTATCGGTTAACGTACCGTTCACTAAACGCTGTGCTGAAAGTCTTTCAAATTTAGTGACATTATCTTTATAAACCACAAGAATTTGATCTTTCTTGTATTCAACTTTGTTTTTAGCGATTGCAGGGGCAACATTTAGTGCCATAGTAGAAGCAATTGCAATTGCAATTGGAGTCATTGTTTTTATCATTTCTGGCTTTCCTATATTCCATTATTAATTCCCAGAACCGGTACCTCAACACTGGTAGCTTTTCCATTAGCCTATTAAGCGAGTTGGTTTTCCACGAAGTGAAACCCGGAATTGTTGTAGCCTTTTGATTGTTGTCATAATGAAAGCAGAATAAAAGTAGCTAAACCTTAAATAGTAATAAACTACTAATCCTATTAGTGTAAGCAATTCGCCTACAAACGAAAAACAACAACACAAAACCAAATATAACAACAACTTAAAATTTTGTAGTACGAAAGTTCTCTTGTTAAAAACCCTCAAAAATATAGCCATTCTTCCGATTGAGATAACTCTCTTCAATCCGTAAGTTAACTCTGTAACTTGTCAAATCAGCTAAAGGATGCGGTTTAGTAATCAAATACGTCAGCAAAGAATTAAACCGATAAAGAGATATCGAATAAGCAATTTCTTAGGTTTATATTTTGATTATTAATGCCCTAGCTAATTCATATTGATGAACGTCAATAACAAGTTTACTTACTTGCTCACCTTCAAATATCAGATAATCAACATTGGCTTTTTTAAGCCTGATTTGCTTGTATTTAGAAGGCGAATTTCAATATTGAAAGATAGCAAAACAGCTATCAACTCACTCAATATCCTTACAGGGAGCGTCAAATGAAGTCGCAAACAAAGTTATCGTTAATCTCACTCGCCATCGCTACTAGCCTCGCTTTACCCGTTTCAGCTACAGGATTATCACTGCCTGGTGTTGCATCCGTTGAAAAATCAGCAGAAGTTGCAGCTGCAGTTAATAACCAATCAACCGTAGAGCAAAATGGCCTAGGTCAGGATACGTCAGTATCACAATCAGGTTCACGCCATGTGGCTGAAGTCACCCAAAACGGAAATGATCAAATAGCTGAGGTTGTTCAATCTGGTGATTGGCAAGAGTCATATATAACTTCTGCAGGTGATGGGAATCTTGTTACGACTAACCAAGTAGATGATTGGCATATTTCTAATGTCGCTATTACCGGTAATGATAACCAAGCGACCGTGAATCAATCAGGTTTTTGGAATACCAGTGAAACTACTGCACTCGGTAACGAAAACATCGCTGACACTATGCAAGATGGATTTCAGAACAACAGCATCATTCAACATGTAGGTGATAGTAACCTTACGCAATCCACACAATATGGTTCAGCTAACTTAGCAGTATTCCGTGTTGATGGTAATGGTAACGAAGGTGTCATCACTCAAGATGGTAATAATAACCAAGCAGGACTTGTCGCACCGGGTGGTACAGCCAATGTAGGTAATGACAATGTCTTATTCGTTGACCAATCAGGTGACGAAAACTTTGGTGCAGCCATTGGCGTATACGGCGACAGCAATAACATTGAAATCAATCAATCTGGTTATGCTAATACAGGGGTTGTGGCTAGTCTTACAGGTAATAGTAACGACATCGTTATCGACCAATCTGGTGATGTAAACAGCGCTGTGATTGAATTTGCAACTGGCGATGGCAATGAAGTCTATATCTACCAAGATGGTACAGATAACCAAGTAGGTGATGCTAACATCGCTGTCATTTCTGGTAATGACAATGTCATCGATATCGATCAAGCTGGCATGTCTAATTTAACAGAATTTGAAACCAGCGGTGATGAAAATACCGTCACAGTATTACAGGATGGTGAATCAAACTATGTCGCATCAGGGACTTATGGCTTTGGCAATGAGGTCAGCGTTAGCTCTGAAGGCATGAACAATGAAGTCGCAGTGTTTGTTAATTTAGATGACAATATGGTGACAGTTGATCAGACAGGCGATACTAACTTTGCTTATGTAGATACTATTGGATTTGAAAATGAAGTGACTACTGAGCAAGTAGGTTCAGATAACGAAGCGAGCTTGACTAATATCGGTATTGCTCAAGTTATCGATATTGCTCAAGACGGTGAGTTTAACCTCACTGACGTAGTTGCTTTTGGCGATGAACACATCGTTGATATTACTCAACAAGGTGACGGAAACTGGATTGGCGGTGATGAAGGTTACTTCTCAGTCGATGGTTACAGCAATAACTTAACTATCTCGCAAATGGGTAATGATAACCTAGTCATTGGCTCACAAATCGGCGAAAACGGCATGATTAATGTTTCTCAAACCGGTGATTTCAATACTGCGACTGTATATCAAAATTAATATTCGAGTATTGACAACATAAAACAAAAAAGGGAGCTATATGCTCCCTTTTGTTTTGATTTAATCTATAAATTACGCAAATTCAAAGTGGGCTTGATAAGTTTGTGCCCAACGTAATAACTCAACTCTATTTCGCGACTGAGTTTTACGAAAAATAGAAGAAATATGTGCTTTAACTGTGTGCTCGCTAATACATAAGCGATGGGCTATCTCTTTATTTCTCGCACCACTAGACACAAGTTGGATAATCGTTCTTTCGCGACTAGTTAGCATCTGAAGCATGGCAACTGTATCTGGTGGAATCTCCGTATTAGCATCTAACTTTTGTACTAATCTACGGAAAATTTTACTGATTAACGGCCTGTCATACCAAAGTTCATCAGCTACCATTTTACGCAGCCCTGTCAACATCAAGTCCATACGTTGATCGGAGTAGAGTAGCCCTCTTACGCCCAGTAATAACGCTGACTCTTGATCTAAGGAGCCTCGCTCAACTTGATATAAAGCAACTGGCACATGGTTAACCAAACGAGACACAAGTAAAGGTATCCCTTTACTGTCTAAAGCAGCGCCCTTTTGCGCCACCAAATAAAAACTGTTGGAATTTTTTTCTACTTCCAAATCACTAGCATGTTTAACTATCCTGGTTTTAAGACCTATTGATTCCGCAAGAATGGCCAAATTACATGGCGCTGCAACTTGGTGTAAGAAAACTAATTCATCAATATTTGAGCTCATCACTTTTCTCCCTGAAAAGCATCCCTAACATCCCGATCTAACGGGTTTCTTCCTGAATTTCGATAACAAAATAGTAACAATACTCAATCATAGTATATTTTAACTAGTTAATATGGTTTTTTTGTCATACTAACGCATTAAATAAAACGATAAGTCCTTCTAATACCCTCTATTAATAGCATAAAAAAACTTAACTTCATGCTACAAAAAGCATAAAACACTAATTTTTATTTTTTATCAGTGATGCTAACTGTTTATTATGCAATCGAGTAAGCACTACTAAAGCACTAATACCTCCTAATAAGGCCATCAACATGTCAGATTGAGTATCCCAGACGTAACCTTGAGTACCTAAAAATGCTTCTGCATCTTCACCTGTTCCAATAGCAACCCACCACTCGATTAATTCGTAAAAAGCTGAAAATGCCAGAACGAAACATACAGACAAAAACTGACACCAATACCCTGGTTGTAGTACTTGGTTTCTTAGCATGACCTCACGAGCTAAAATGACTGGAATAAACCCTTGAGCTAAATGGCCTATTTTGTCGTAATTATTTCTATCGCTCCCCATCCACTGCGCTATCCAATCAAATAAAGGCACTTCTGCATAGGTGTACTTAGCTCCAACGAGTAACACACAGCAATGAATGAGTATTAAAACATAGGAAAGTGGTGTTAACGGAAACCGATCACGTGTGAAAAATAAGATAGGAATTGCCAATAAAGCAGGTAATGCTTCTAACCACCATGTAAACATATCTTTAGGCGAAATGACTGACCAAACTAAAACTGCGCAATATATAACTATCCATATAACTTTCTTATTCAAACTAAATCCCTCTTAGATGATATTGTTCTAGAATTAGAATATTAACTTTAGCCATCTAGCCCTCTACAAGCGTTAAAAAAAGTGCTACTTTGGTCGGGCGTTTATATCAGCATAACATAAGCATAACTATTGATAAGAGGGTACCCATATCATGGCGAAACACTCGCTTGACAAGGATAAGATAAAAATCCTGCTGTTGGAGGGCGTCCACCAAACTGCGGTCGATGTACTTGAGCGTGCAGGTTACACAAACATTGAATACCATAAAGCATCTTTACCTGAAGATGAGTTGCTGCAATCCATTAAGGATGCGCACTTTGTTGGTTTGCGTTCCCGTACTCAATTAACTGCAGACGTGTTAAATCATGCTGAAAAACTCGTCGCCATTGGTTGTTTCTGTATTGGCACAAACCAAGTTGATATCGCCACTGCTGAAAAACTCGGTGTACCGGTATTTAATGCGCCTTTTTCTAATACCCGCAGTGTTGCAGAGTTAGTCTTAGGTGAAATCATCATGCTAATGCGCGGTATTCCTCAGCGAAATGCTCATGCCCATCGTGGTGGCTGGCTTAAAAGTGCCAGTGGCAGCTATGAGGTCCGTGGGAAAACCCTTGGTGTTATTGGTTACGGCCATATTGGTACTCAACTTGGTATTTTAGCTGAGACCTTAGGTATGCGAGTGGTTTTCTACGATATTGAAGATAAGCTACCCCTAGGCAACGCAAGCCAAATTCATTCGTTAGAAACGTTATTAGGTGAAGCTGATGTGATCAGTTTGCATGTCCCTGAAACGCCTCAAACAAAAGATATGTTTGGTGAAAAAGAGTTTGCTCAAATGCGCGAGAAAAGTATTTTCATTAATGCATCTCGTGGCACTGTGGTTGATATCGACGCACTATCAAATGCATTGAAATCAGGTCACCTTGCTGGCGCAGCTATCGATGTATTTCCAGTCGAGCCAAAATCAAATGATGACGAATTTATCAGCCCATTACGCGGCCAAGATAATGTCATCATTACCCCGCATATTGGTGGCAGTACAGCTGAAGCACAAGAGAATATCGGCATTGAAGTTGCTGGCAAGCTAGCCAAATATTCAGATAACGGTTCAACGGTTTCTGCAGTTAATTTCCCAGAAGTTTCTTTACCGCAACACAAAGGCACTTCGCGTTTACTGCACATTCACCATAACCGACCTGGTGTATTGATTAAAATTAACCAAGCCTTCTCTGAAAAAGGCATTAACATTGCTGCACAATACCTGCAAACAACTGCAGAGATTGGTTATGTAGTAATGGAAGTTGATTCGAATCAAGCAGAACAAGCCTTAGGCGAGTTAAAAGCAATTGAAGGTACGATTCGTACTCGCGTTTTATTTTAACCACCAGTGTTAATTTGACGTACTTTTAGTTGTACAGGTGAACTGTGAAATAAAGCTATCTTCATTCAATTGGAGATAGCTTTTTCTTTTGAGCGTTAATGATTTCCGTTACACTCAATCCATATATCTGTTGGTCATCTTAGGAATTAGTTTATGACACTTGCAACGACTCTGCCTGATTGGGATTTTTTACATACCTCTCCTGACTTATTAGTCGCCAATCTTACTCATTTAGGCTTAATTGAAATAACCGGTGAACAGGGAAAAACCTTTATTCACGGTCAAGTGACGACTGACATCATGTCACTACAGGATGATCAATGGCGTTGGGGTGCACATTGCGATGCGAAAGGTAAAATGCTTTCAAGCTTTAGAACCTTTTCAATTGCTGAGCAGCTATTTGCCCTATTACCTGCTTCAGTCCTGCCTCTGAGCTTAGCGCAATGGCAAAAATATGCCGTTTTCAGTAAAGCTGAATTAATTGATGTTACCGCTGATAAAATCATTCTGGGTTTGGCAGGGAAAAATGCTGCAGCATTTATTGCCCAGCAATTTGGTGACATCACAGCTGAATTAACCACAGTTGCAGATACTATTATCCTTAAAGATGGTGAACGTTTCATTGTTATCACAGAAGCCGTAAAAGCCCATGAGTTAGTTGCAGCTTCAGAACAAGTTTTACAAGAGGCTGCAACTTGGCAAGCTCTTGAAATCAAGTCAGGTTATGCCAATATTGATGCGAACCACAGTGGCGAATTTGTTCCTCAAATGTGTAATGTACAAGCCGTCAACGGTATCAGCTTTGAAAAAGGCTGTTACATGGGGCAAGAAACAATCGCAAGAATGAAGTATCGCGGCGGTAATAAGCGTGCTTTATATATCCTTACTGGAACCACATCAGAAACAGTTAGCAGCGAAACTCAAATTGAAATTGCTGATGAAGACGGATTTCGTCGTGCAGGTAAAGTCATTGAGTCAGTACAGCATGAAGGTAAAGTCTTACTCACTGCGGTTCTTGCTAACGACACAGAAAATGATGCAAAACTGCGTATTAAAGAAGATGAAACAAGTGAGCTCAGTGTTATTGCACTACCTTACTCGTTGGAAGATTAATCATTTATCTTGGTACAGTAGTAAAGCAAAAAAGGATAAATACTTTAAGTATTTATCCTTTTTTATATAATAAGATATTAAGAAACAATATTTTATAACACGCTAGATTGACTCTTCATGCTCTGCTTTGATCAATTTCACATCATCCATGACAGATTTAAATTTCTCAACCAGTTCTGGATCAAAGTGCTTACCTGATTCTTTCTCAATCAAACTCAACGTATCTTCCACTGTCCAAGCTTTCTTATAAGGTCTTGCCGATGTCAGTGCATCAAACACATCAGCGATAGCAATAATACGCCCTTCAATCGGAATATCTTCACCAACAAGCCCGTAAGGATAGCCACTGCCATCCCACTTTTCATGATGACTAATAGCAATTCTTTTGGCCATTTGTAATAAAGGGTCATCATGTTCACCAATGATTTCAGCACCGATTGCTGCATGAGCTTGCATTTCTTTCCACTCATCCGCATCTAACTTTCCTGGTTTCTTGAGAATGGCATCTGGTGTACCGATTTTACCGATGTCATGCATAGGCGCTGCATTATATAGCAGTTCACAAAACCGAGAGGAATGCCCTGCAGCCATAGCAAGTAATCTTGCATAATGGCTCATACGAACAACATGTAATCCTGTTTCATTATCTTTGTATTCTGCAGCTCGCCCTAATCTGCGAATAATTTCAAAACGCGTTTCTTTTAGCTCTTTAGTACGATGTTCCACTTCCGACTCTAATAACCTTTTTTGGTCGTATAAGCTTAAATGTGTTTTAACCCGCGCTTTAACGACTGCTGGGCTGACAGGTTTAGTAATATAATCAACTGCGCCGAGCGCAAAGCCTTTAGTTTCATCTTCAGTATCAGAAAGTGCTGTCACAAATATCACTGGAATATGGCAGGTTAACGGTTCATTTTTCAGTTTTTGACATACTTCATACCCATTCATTCCAGGCATCATTACATCAAGCAGTATTAAATCAGGAGATGATTTTTGTGCGAGAGCTAGCGCTTTAGGTCCATCTATGGCAACTTTGATTTTGTAATCACTACCCAAAATCCCGACTAAGATATCGATATTCTCAGGCGTATCATCAACTATCAGCACAGTCGCTTTTTCCATGTTAATTACCTATATCTTTGCTTAATATTAATCTGTTGCTTGGGAGGAGTGTTGACGAATTTGCTTAATCAACTCAACCGCATCTTCAAACTGATAACCTTTAATCATTAACCCTACTGGTTTTAATTGATCCCAGGTTTGATGATTCACCTGCATCTCTAGGCTATCAATCATATCGATTGCACTCGCATCACCGTCATCTAGCAACACCAACAGTTCATCTAATAAACTGAGAAAAGCATCGTTACTAATGAGATCAGCTGACTCAGTCTTTACTTTTGACTCATTATTATTCAACCACAGATCTATGGCTTCACATAATGACCTCACCAGCATATCAATGGCATTAAGTTCAACTGAAAACTCAACTTCGTCAATCAAGTTCTTTTCAAGTTCCGCAGCAAGCTCAGACAGTTTATTACTGGCTAAATTACCCGATAAACCTTTAAGAGTATGAGCAAATCTAACAGCATCCTCTCGATTATCAGCTTCTATCGCGGCTGCTATTTGCGTTGCAATATTGCGTTTACCTTCAACAAAACGAGTTAAAATCTTTCGATATAATCTGGCTGAGTTCTGCACCAGTTGCAAACCACGATCGACATCAATATCTGGGTGTTGTGGCCAAGTTTCCACTTTAACATTGGCAGTTTTTTCAGGGGTGGCTAACTCGATATCGCTGACTTTATCGCCTAAATATTTAAGTAAGGTTTGATAAAGTAAAGCAACCTCTATCGGCTTAGCCACATGGTCATTCATCCCTACACTGAGGCACTTTTCTTTATCTCCCGCCATCGCATTAGCCGTCATTGCAATAACAGGTAAAGTTTCGTACGCAGGATTCTTTCGCAACTGTTCTGTGGCGGTATAACCATCCATGACTGGCATTTGGCAATCCATTAATACTAAGTCAAATTCTTGCTGAGCTAATTTATCTAAGCCAATCTGACCATTATCAGCAATCGTTAAATCAATTCCCACTTGCTCTAAAAACTCTGTAGCAACCTCTTGATTCATATCGTTATCTTCAACTAACAATATTTTTTTACCATTCAATTGCTGTAATAAGGCTTCATTAAGCTCTGTGGCTTTTGCCCTAACTGGCATATGCCCTTGCTTACCTAGCGCCGACATAATGGCATCAAGTAAACGAGACGCGCTAACAGGTTTGGTTATATAGCCATTAATTCCCATGTCATTGATAGAATCTGTAAATTCCGTTGTTGCATGAGCTGAAACCATAATGGTAAGCGGTGGGTTTGCACTTTGCTGGATGATGGTTTCAGCTGTAGCAAGGCCATCAAGCCCTGGCATTTTCCAATCAATTAAGGCTAGTTGATATTCATTAGAATGGCACATTGATATCGCTTCTGTGCCATCTTTGGCCAGCGCGACGTTAAAGCCCATGCTTTTAAGCATAGTGTGCAAAATGTCTCGTGCGGTTTGATTATCATCAACCACTAAGATTTCCATCCCTTCCAGCTCTTGAGTCACTTTAAGCTGCAGGTCATCAGCCTTACTGACATTAGCAGAAAAGTAAAAAGTGCTGCCGATACCGCGCTTACTTTCAACACCAATTTCCCCCTCCATCAGCTCTACAAGTTGCTTACAAATCGCTAAACCTAACCCTGTTCCGCCATACTTTCTGGTTGTTGAACTGTCAGCTTGGCTAAACGACTTAAACAGTTTGTTGCATTGCTCCGGAGTTAAACCGATACCGCTATCTCTCACACTGAACTTAAGCTCAAGTTCATCACCTTGCTGACTAATAGATTCAATCGCTAAAATCACTTCACCACGATCAGTAAACTTAATTGCATTATTCATCAGGTTTATCAGCACCTGGCTTAACCTGAGCGGATCACCCATTAAATGACTTGGAATATTTGGCGCAACAGAGAACAGCAACTCTAATTGTTTCTCAGCCGCTTTTGCGGCAAACATGTCACTGAGATCTTCCAACATGGTATCAAGCTGGAATGGCACGATTTCAATCTCCATTTTTCCAGCTTCAATTTTTGAGAAGTCCAAAATATCATTAATAATCCCAAGTAAGGATTTAGACGCTCGCTCTATTTTCTCAACAAAATTATGTTGTTTCTTATTTAAATCGGTTTGCAGACACAGGTGTGACATACCAATAATGGCGTTCATGGGGGTTCTAATTTCATGGGACATATTCGCTAAGAAATCACTTTTAGCTTTACTGGCAGCATCAGCTTCGTCTTTGGCTTGTTTCAACTCGTTTGATACTGTCATTAAACTGGTTATATCTGCCATTGAAACCACTGAAGATGTCACTTCTCCTTGCTCATTTTTAAGCGCGGCAAAGGTCATGTCCATCCAAATATTTTCACCATTTTGGCTGAGTACCCGTGGTTCAATATTAAAGTTTTCAAACGCCCCACTGATTAACAAATCAAATCTTTCTCTGGCTAATACTTTATCTTCTACAACCATGAACTCGAAAAACAGCTTACCTTCTAAATCATTGGAGTTGATGCCAATATTACGACCAAAATGCTCATTGCAATTAATAATCACACCATGAGTATCAATATTAACAATGCCCATCTCTGCTGTATTAAGTAAGGTGCGTAAGTGCTTTTCCCTATCAGCTAAACGAGTTTCAGCATTCTTACGATCGGTAATATTCATCAAATAGCCATTCCAGAGAATGGCATCATTTGCTAATGCTTGACCTTTAGCACCAGCTTGTAACCAAATAACCTCACCAGAGGGGTGTCTGTACCTAAATTCAGTGACCCAATGTAAACCGTCTTCGCCTTTACCCGACAAATCATCAATAACCGTTTGTCTTTCAGTGTCAATAATACGCCCGATTAATAAATCTAAATCTTGCATTAACATGTCGCGAGGAAAACCGATGATGCTAATACACGCCTCAGAGAGGAAGCTAAACTCTCGTTCAGTCTCCGAGTGCCATATCATTTGATACACTAAATTAGGTAAGGATTCGGTGATGTTTTCTAACTGTTTTTGTGAGTTTTGAATCGCTTCTAAAGCCTTTTTACTTTCAGTGACATCATTAATACTGCCATCGAACCATAATGGTTTTCCTTGCTCATCATAGCTGGCTTTGCCTTTCTCATGGATCCATTTGACGCTACCATCACGATGAAAAATACGATACTCAACATCAAAGTTTTGCTGAGTTTCAATTGCCTGAGATATTGCCGTAAAACAATCGGCATCGTCATCAGGATGGATAATGGTATTAAACTGAAGTTTATGGCTTTCTATCAGATCTGAGGCTGGATAACCGGTTATGTCTGCGATGTTATTACTGACATATTCCATCGTCCAATTATCGCTTATGCGGGTTCGATATATTGCACCCGGTATATTAGCCACCAAGCCTCTAAAACGGCTTTCGCTGTCTTTTATCTTACGTTCGATAGCCATCTGACTGGTGAGATCGCGAATAGTGGCAGCAATTTGTTTCTTGCCATCATGGGCTATCGGCAGTAAGGCTAAGTTAATTTCTACCCTAATTTCTGCGTTATCAGATTTTAACGCCACCCAACCTTCTTTCGGGGTGGTGAAACGGGTTAACCCTTGCTCTAAAAAGACAGCCCTAACTGCATCATGCTTTTCTCTAAAACGCTCAGGAAATAGTAATTCAACATTAATATCTAAAAGTGCATCAGCTGGATAGCCAAATAATTCCTGGCAACGTGTATTAGTAAAAATAATACCGCCATGTTCATCAACAATTAACATGGCTTGAGGCGATGACTCTATCACTGCATTTGACCATAGCGCTGCAGAAAATTGCTCTGTCACATCAGTAAATAGCATCTCTACAGAAATGATGTCACCAGAGTCAGCAACAAGAGGCTGCATAAAGACATCCAAGCGTCTTATTTTGCTATCGGCAGCGAGCATTTCAACTTGGTGTGCAGGCACAATTTTTCCTTCCAGTGCTTGCTCCATATAATCCCAATTAACCTCATTAATTGGATCAGCAGTAAACATCCGCTGGTACTTCCTTTTCAAAGTATCAGCATCAACCCCTAGTACTTTCTTTACTCCATCACTCACTTGAGCTAACTGCCCTTTTGGGTCTAAAGAACAATAAAATGACTTATCACTCATACCATCGATTAGACTTGCAAAGCGGCTGCCAGTAGAGTCTTTTAACGCCAACTCTCTTTCTGCTAGTAGGTCAGCTAATTGATTAAACTTATTGGTTAATGTCGACACTTCCGAAATGTTAACTTTATCAGAGGGCAAGCGATCAATTTTCCCTTCACCAAAGTCCATAATGCCATTTTCTAGGTTTTCTAGAGGACGGCTTAAACGTTTAGATGCAAGAATGCTAGTAAATAACAGCGCAATTGATAACAACAATAATATGAAGGCTAATCTTGAAAGGTTGGATAGAAAATACTGATTAAGCTCACTATCACTGGTCGCAATAACCACTTGCCAATTTAGCGATGACACGATTGCGACACTGACAAGAAAACGGTCGCCTGAAACAGTAATCGCTTCTGTTTGACCAGCTATGTTGTTTGCCAGTAAAGATCTTAATTGATCATTTTGTGGGTCATCAGACAGCCACTTGTCACTACTGCCTTTTAAATCACTGTTAGCCGAATCGTAAAAAATGACTTTGTCGTTGTCATCAAGAACGACTAAATTTTTACTTGGGATCTTCATTATTTGCGGCAGTTTGTTTAATGCAACATCTGCAGTAACGACTCCGTAACGATCATCAAGACTCCCGAAAGCTTTAGAATAAGTCACCATTAAGATGTTACTCGCGCCTTCGTCAAAATACGGTTCAGACCAAACACCAGTGTTACTGTTCATCGCATCAGTCCACCAGCTCCAACTACCATCGGTATAATCGTAAGCCTCAGCACCAATATCGATAATATTGATATCATTACCTTCCCGATATGCAAAGGGAGCGTAACGAAGTTTGTCGGTCAAAAAATTAGGACGATAAGCGATCGCACTGCCAAAAATACTCGGGTTACGCTGAAGTCGATTAATTAATAACAGCTCAATTTTTTCAATGTCACCATATATATTATTACTATCGATATAAGTTAAATAGTCAGAAAGACCGCGAGTCGTATTTTGAACGGAATCCAAAACAAAATTAAGGTGATTAGCAGAAAGTACCGCCTGTTGCTCTAGGCGTTGATATACATCTTCTTCATGTTCTAAGTAATTAATCCAGCCATTAAAGCCATATACTAACGTCATGATTAAAATCAGCGGCAAGGCAATAAAAGCCAAAATTCGACTTCGAAAACTGTGTAATATCTGCTTATTTTTATCCATAAATACAAGTCTCATTTACAAGTCAAAATTTGATTATTGCCAATCTTAAACAGCGGTTTTCCTTAACTTGGCTTATTCATACCATGCCCACAGTAAATCATGGGCTGACATTAACCAATACATCATAAGAAGGATTGGGTTGCTCAAAAAACACCCTTATTACTATAACCCTTAAGCCTATGATTGCAATTACAAATGTGCTGAAACAATAATCAATTATTTAATCTTCATTGTATTTAAAGCCTAATCAAGAAACATAAAATAGTACAACTAAAGTACCAATCTTGATTTATAAGGGATTTCTTCAGTTCATCAATATTCGATCTTTTATATAAAATCTATCGTATGATGATGTAATTCATAGATTTACAAGGCCTTAATATGCAAACAGTCGAAACCAATCTTGTTAGTCAACTCTCACTTGTTTCTAAAGGGTTTACTGACGGCGACAGATACCATCAGGTTCTCGATTGCGTAGATTTAGCCTTGCACTCTGGGGATACCATCGCACTCACAGGTCCTAGCGGAACAGGGAAAAGTACCTTACTCAATATTATTGCCGGATTTGAAAAAATCGATAGCGGTGAATTACAGCTTTTAGGCCAGCAAGCCCAGTGTTGGCAAGACAACCATTGGAGCCACTTTCGTCGCCAACAACTTGGCATCGTATTCCAACAGTTTAATCTACTTACCCCGCTCAATGTCCTCGACAATATCCGATTTCCGTTACAGCTAAACAAACTCAAGTGGAGCCCTTGGGCTGATGAACTTATTAATCAACTTGATTTACGTGAAGTCCTTGCAAGGCCAGTAGAAACCTTATCAGGCGGTCAGCAGCAGCGGGTTGCGATAGCAAGAGCCCTCATTCATAAACCCAGTTTATTGCTGGCTGATGAACCCACGGGGAATCTCGATGAAAAAGCGGGACAGCAAGTGATGCAGTTACTATGTGAATTGGCACAAGCGGCTAATACAACAATATTAATGGTAACTCATAGCGATACTTGTGCTAATTACATGCAAAGGCGCTGGCATCTAGAGCAAGGAAAAATCCATGAATAGCCTTGCCGAGATAAGATTAAGCTTAAATGTTTTCTTGGCTCATTATAAGCATGCCCCACTGCAAGCTGGTGCCATTTTGCTCGGCATCATTTTAGCCGTCACATTACTGATTGGGGTTAAATCAACCAATGAGAATGCTGTTCGTAGTTACAGTGAAGCAACCGAGTTACTCAGTCAGCGTGCAAGTTTGCTCATAACACCGAATCCAGGTGAGCGATATTTAACCGAAGAGGTATATTTTAGATTACGCCAATCAGGTATCAGCAACGCATTAGCGATAGTTAGTGGGCTCGCTGTAGATCCAGAAGGTCGACGCTGGCAGGTTCAAGGCAGTGATTTGTTTGCGGCAATCAACCTACAAACGACTCAAGCTACTGTAAATGAATCAATTACAAATGATGAAAATACCCGTCAGCAAAACAATCTAGTTAACTCAGATATTCCTATTGCTAAACTGCTTGCTGCTGAAAACATTTTATTAATGAGCCAATCATTAGCCAATAAAGTGGCACCTAATGGTGAGTTTTATCTGCAAGATCCTATAGATAAGCAGAAACCGATCAAACTTGAAGTGATTAGCTTAGATGATGACTTAGGACTTGGTAATGCCATTGTTGCCGATATTTCTCTGGCACAAAGACTGTTAAATCAACCTCAACAGCTGTCTTACATCGCACTGTTTGATGAACCTGAGTCATTGATAAATCAAATAACTCAACGCAATCTATTGCAACAACAAGCTAATATTACCGAGCAAGACCAAGGCCAAGCGCTGCAAGAGTTAACTCGTAGCTTCCATTTAAACCTTAATGCAATGAGCATGCTTGCCTTTGTAGTTGGGCTTTTCATCGCCTATAACGGTGTCCGCTACAGCTTAATGAAACGTCAAAAATTACTGGTTCAATTACTACAACTTGGCATTCAAAAAAATCATTTAATGATTGCATTAATCTGTGAGCTGACTTTACTGGTGATAATCGGCTCTATTATCGGGTTTATTTTGGGGCTTCAACTGAGTTTATGGCTACAACCAATGGTGGCAATGACCTTGGAGCAACTTTATGGCGCCAGACTTATGCCGGGATCTTGGCAGTGGCAATGGTTAGTTCAAGCGATGTTGCTTACACTGTTCGCAGGCCTGCTGGCATGTTTGCCACTCTATCGACAACTGACCAATCAGCCACTAGCGAGAATTAGCACTAAAATAGGCCAAGTCAGTCACTTAATCCGAACCCATCGAATCCAGTTTACAATTGCAATATCTAGTCTTGCTTGCTGTGCAATTGCCTTCCCTTTCGCAAAGCAATATCAAGTTAGCTTAGGGTTAATGGGCGTTGTGATTATTGCCATTCCTCTTTTGTTGCCCTTAACCATCTATAAAATCAGTCAATGGCTTGCTCGGCTTTGTCCTGCTGGAATTTGGCATTACATGATTGCAGAAACCAAAGAACTCATAGGCCCTTTATCACTCGCGATGATGGCAATGCTGTTAGCCTTAACTGCAAACATTTCAATGAATACCTTAGTGGGGAGTTTTGAGGTCACGTTAAAAACTTGGCTTGAGAGTCGCCTACATGCGGATTTATACATGCGTCCTGCCAGTGATAAAATCTTAGACATAAATGACTTTTTAGACCAAAACGACAAGGTCACTGGCATATATAACCAATGGACAATTAATTCCACCTATCAAAATATGCCGATAGAACTTGTCAGTCGAGACTTATATTCAACCAAGGTAACCAGCTCATTAAAAGCCCAAACCAATGATTTATGGCCTGAGTTTCAATCAGGTAACCAAATCCTCATTAGTGAACCCATTGCGATTAAATATGGTTTGAATTTGGGCGACAGCTTTTCTATTGCTCCATTTACCAAAGCACTCTCCATTACATCACAGCCCATTACATCACAGCCCAATTCATCGCTACCGACGATTGGTGGAATATTTTTTGATTATGGTAACCCTAAAGGCCAAGTGGTGATCGACCAGCTGTTTTGGCAAAACATAGGCTTGCCTAAAAAACCCAAAAGTATTGCAGCCAGTTATCAAGGTGACGTTACTGAACTTGAACAACTATTAGTCGACACTAAGCTTATTGGCACTGCGCAAATGTATAATCAAGCCAAAATAAAACAGCAAGCGATTGCAATGTTCAAACAAACATTTTCCATCACTATGGTGCTGAATAGCCTCACTCTCATCGTCGCTGCAATTGGTTTATTTAGTGCCTGTTTAATGCTCACCCAAGCACGGCAAGCGCCGCTTGCAAAACTATATGCCTTAGGGCTCAGTAAAGGCCAATTAAGACTGATGACATTCGTGCAGATGCAGCTCATAGTATTGCTCACTTGCTTAGTGGCATTGCCAACAGGAGCAGTCTTGGGTTATTTGCTGATAAATAAAGTCACTCTGCAGGCCTTCGGTTGGAGTATCGCCATGCTATGGGACTGGCATGCCTACATTCGCGTGGTTGTTATTGCGCTCACCACAAGTGCTGTCGCTATTGCAATTCCTTTATATTGGCAGACAAGAAAACCATTGATAAATAGCTTGCAGCAGGAGGCATTATGAAGCGGTTGCCCGATATATCGTTAACAGTAATCAACAATGCCCAACGGGCTAGCATATTCATGATTGCTTTAGTCACGTTAAGTGCCTGTCAGCCAGAGCCTGCATCATCTATTAGTATGGGCGGGATTTTGGGTGATTCCTCCTCTCAATTAAACCAATACGCTACTGTTACCCCAGGTTATCAATTATCTTTTCCTGCAGATCATTTAAGTCATGATGATTTTCGCCAAGAGTGGTGGTATTTAACGGCCAATATGCAGACTGAATCAGGGGAGCAACTCGGTATTCAGTGGACACAATTTAGGATTGCACTTGCGCCCGAAGCCGCACAGTCTGCTATTTCAGACTTAGATGCTGCAAACCCTAACGCATTAAACCCTGAAGTATTAAACTCTGAAGCTTTAAACTTAGATAGCTCAAATTCAGAAGCATCAAATTGGGCAACATCACAAATGTATATGTCCCATGCTGCATTAACGTCATCAGTAGCCCATCAAGCTGCAGAAAAATGGTCAAGAGGTCACCCAGAACTGGCTAACGTTAGCGCAAAGCCATTCACAGCAAAACTGGATGATTGGCAATGGTTGAGCGGATCAGATGGCCTTTTCCCCGCTACGTTATCTGTCGCAACGAATGAATTTAGTTATCAGCTTTCTTTAACCAGCCATGCGCCAATGCAATTGCAAGGTGACAAGGGTTACAGTATCAAAAGTGCTGATGCAGCTGTTGCCTCTTATTATTACAGCCAGCCATTTATTGATTTAAGCGGCACCGTCACAAGAAATGGAAAGCAAGAAGCTGTGACTGGTAAAGCTTGGTTAGACAGAGAGTGGAGTTCTCAGTTTTTGACTAAAGCACAACAAGGCTGGGATTGGTTTTCTATCCGTTTAGATGATGAGTCTGCATTAATGCTATTTCAGCTACGCGGGGCAAATAAAGATTTACCAGCTTTTTACAGTGCCAGAAGAATGTTTGCTGATGGCACAGGCCGCAATATCAGCGGCGATTCAAGTGAACTCATCGCGATGACAGCACTTCAGTGGCAACAAACCGCCAGTGGGCGTTATCCAGTGAGTTGGCAGTTAAGTATTCCTAGTGAACAGATTGATGTCACAGTTTCAGCACTCAACCCTAACAGCAATATGCCTTTATCCATCCCTTACTGGGAAGGCCCAATTGAAGTGAGTGGCAGCCACAATGGCAATGGTTATATGGAGCTCACAGGTTATTAGTCAATATAATTAAACTCATTGAATATCAACGAGCGATATATAAACCAAGATTAAGTCAACTAAAGGTATTAACTTATGCTACCCCATACGTAATACCCAGCCTCTGATATCAATTAATGATAATGACGATTTATCGATTTAATATATTCATGGCAGATTATAATTACATCAATGATTGCACAAAATAAAAACAATTAAAAAAAGTGTAATTTTGGCCTTGTATAAGCTTTAATTTCTACCATCTTCACCTAGAATCAATATACTGGTTAAATTACCATCAACTAATTAAGTGACTGAGTAACTTCTAAAATGTGCCGCAGATCACATCGTAAAACGTGATCTACAACAACAAACACTCAGTATACTCATTGCGAGGTATACCCTTGCGAAATGTGAGGTTTAAACTCAATTCTATTGAGATGAAAAAGCCATTATTTGGCATACAAAACGATGATTAGCCTGTTTAAGGGCTAACAACTAACAGCAAAGAGTGAGGAAACACCATGAGCATAAGCCGTCGCGAGTTTCTAAAAGCCAATGCCGCTACAGCAGCCGCGTCGGCTGTTGGGCTTGCCTTACCAATCAAAATGGTCCAAGCAGAAGAGAAAGCTGCAGAAATAAAATGGGATAAAGCCCCATGTCGTTTCTGTGGTGTAGGTTGTAGTGTATTAGTCGGAACAAAAGGCGGTAAAGTTGTTGCGACTCAGGGCGATCCAGAAAGTCCGGTTAACAAAGGTCTTAACTGTGTTAAGGGCTACTTCCTATCTAAAATCATGTACGGTAAAGACCGTTTAACTTCGCCATTATTAAGAATGAAAGATGGCAAGTATGACAAAGAAGGTGATTTCACTCCTGTTAGTTGGGATGTTGCTCTAGATACTATGGCTGACAAGTGGAAAGAAAGCATCGCTAAAAAAGGTCCTACTTCTGTTGGTATGTTTGGTTCAGGTCAATGGACTATTTGGGAAGGTTACGCTGCATCTAAATTGCATAAAGCCGGTTTCTTAACCAATAACATCGACCCGAACGCACGTCACTGTATGGCATCAGCGGTTGGTGGTTTCATGCGTACCTTTGGTATCGATGAGCCAATGGGTAGCTATGATGACTTTGAAGCAGCTGATCACTTCGTGCTTTGGGGCGCGAACATGGCAGAAATGCATCCAATCCTTTGGTCACGCTTAACAGATCGTCGTTTGAGCCACGCTGGCAGCAAGGTTCACGTGTTATCGACGTTTGAAAACCGCAGCTTCGAACTTGCCGACAACGCAATGGTATTTAAGCCGCAATCTGACCTAGTTATCTTGAACTACATTGCTAACTACATCATCCAAAACGATGCGGTTAATAAAGACTTCGTTAGCAAGCACACTAACTTTGCTGAAGGTGTGACTGACATCGGTTACGGCTTACGCCCTGAGCATCCGCTTGAGCAAAAAGCGAAAAACCCAGGTAACGGCAAATCTAAGCCTATCTCTTTTGAAGAATACGCAAAATTCGTCAGCACTTATACTGCTGAATACGCTTCAGAAATGAGTGGTGTACCAGTTGAAAATCTTGAAGAAATGGCTAAAGCGTATGCTGATCCTAACATCAAGATCATGAGCTTATGGACTATGGGTATTAACCAACATACTCGTGGTGTTTGGGCAAACAACATGCTTTATAACATTCACTTGTTAACCGGTAAAATCGCCACCCCTGGTAACAGTCCGTTCTCACTAACAGGTCAACCATCAGCGTGTGGTACCGCTCGTGAAGTCGGTACATTCTCACATCGTCTACCGGCCGATATGGTTGTAGCAAACCCTAAACATCGTGCAATGACTGAAGAGTTATGGCAGCTACCTGAAGGTACGATTCCGCCAAAACCGGGTTATCACGCGGTACTTCAAAGCCGTATGCTTAAAGATGGCAAGCTAAATTGTTACTGGACAATGTGTACCAATAACATGCAAGCCGGTCCAAACATTAACGATGAAATTTACCCCGGTTTCCGCAACCCAGAAAACTTCATTGTGGTATCAGACCCATACCCAACAGTGACAGCAACTGCTGCAGATTTAATCCTTCCTACTGCGATGTGGGTTGAGAAAGAAGGTGCATACGGCAATGCTGAACGTCGTACTCATATGTGGCACCAGCAAGTTCCAACTCCTGAAGGTGCTAAGTCTGACTTATGGCAGCTTGTTGAGTTTTCTAAGCGCTTTAAAGTGTCAGAAGTATGGCCTGCAGAGTTAATTGCTAAAAAACCTGAATACGCTGACAAGACTTTATATGACATTCTATTTGCAAACGGCGTAGTGGATAAATTCCCTAGCTCTGAATGTAAAGGTGACTACAACGACGAAAACGATGCATTCGGCTTCTACCTGCAAAAAGGTCTATTCGAAGAATATGCTCAGTTTGGCCGTGGTCATGGTCATGATTTAGCAGACTTTGATACTTACCATGAAAACCGTGGTGCACGTTGGCCTGTAGTCAATGGTAAAGAGACGGTTCGTCGTTTCGTTGAAGGAAGCGATCCATACGTTAAAGCTGGTGAAGGTTATAACTTCTACGGTAAACCTGATGGACGCGCAGTGATTTTTGCTCTGCCATTTGAGCCTGCAGCGGAAGAGCCAAATGAAGAGTTTGACCTATGGATGTCAACAGGTCGCGTACTTGAGCATTGGCATACAGCCAGTATGACAGCTCGTGTACCAGAGCTGCATAAGTCTTACCCTGATGCACAAGTATTCATGCACCCTAAAGACGCGAGCAGTCGCGGCCTGAAAAATGGTGATGAAGTGAAAGTAATTTCTCCACGAGGTGAAGTGAAAACGCGTGTTGAAACTAAAGGCCGTAACAAGCCACCTGTCGGCGTGGTATTTATGCCATTCTTTGATGCTAGACAGCTGGTAAACAAACTATTACTTGATGCAACGGATCCATTATCGAAAGAGACGGATTTCAAGAAGTGTCCTGTGAAGATTGTTAAAGCCTAATTTGACTGAAATGTGATGCCTTCTCAAAAGGAAAAAGGCATCACTAAATCACTAATTTTCTCTATCCATTTATAAACAGATATAATGGATATGACGGAGTGTAAACCATGAAGAAAATACTCAGCCTTGCTGCGATAGTGCTCAGTCTTAGCGCATGCTCAGGTCAACAAACAGCAGAAACAGCAGCTCCAGTAACTGTTAAATCACTCGCTGGCGATGTAGCGATTACCGCAACAATGCCAGCAGATGCTAAAGCGACTTACCCAAGCCGTGGTACTGCTTTAGCAAGAGATTTTGTGCATATGCCACCGCTCATCCCGCACAGAGACTCATATAAAATTACAGCTAAAAAGAATGGTTGTTTAACCTGTCACAGCACTGAGAAAGCAGCGCGTATGAAAGCGACACCTGTTGATAAATCTCACGTCAAAGCTGATGGCACATTTGATGATAAATACTACTTCTGTGTGCAGTGTCACGTTGCTCAAGCTGATAACAAACAAGCGATTGTTGAGAATACACATACCAACTAAGCTTTATTAAGTTGCTATTTATAGAAAATAAAATGCCACCGTCTTTTGACAGTGGCATTTTTGCTTCTTGCTTCTTGCTTCTTGCTTCTTGATTCTTGATTCTTGATTCAAGCATCAGCCAAGTAATTTACGCATCACAAAATTATTAATTTTCTGACCTCTTACCGCCACACTTTGGGCCTCTTCTTCCACAAAGCCATAGCGGCTGAAAAATGGTTTTGCGGTAATACTCACTTCAGCATATAAACTATTAAGCGTTAACTTTGCAGCCTTGTTGAAGATCGCTTGCATTAATGCATCACCCACACCTTGCTTTTGAAAATCAGCACTACAATAGAAATGATCGATATAACCGTCATCTTGAAGATCGGCAAAACCTGCGATAACACCATTAACTTCAGCCACAAACGGATTAATTTTTGTCACTCTTTGTACCCAAGCGCTTTCATTGTATTCATGAGGCGCCCATGCCGTTACCTCAGCTAACGAATAGTGCTGACTAATAACATTATGGATGGTATTAAGTTTAAGCTGCCACAAAGGCTTAATGTCGCTTGTGGTAAAACGCCTTACGTTAATCATGAGCCTTCCTTGATACTTGTGTTTTTACTTATATGATTGAACCCGATCTTTTCTCGACAGACAAACGCCCAAACGATATCTAGCTCTAGGCTTATTTTTCCTAACCTACATTCAGTTTCCACACAAATCAAAGAGTAAACCTTAACTCCCTCTATCACCTCGTTGTGGATAAAAACATCAAATTTACAATACTTGACCTGAAATGAGTGTTCATAAAACAGGCAAATAAAGTTAGATCAACGTCACAAGTCAGCTTTCAAAATTGAAGTAGCATCAAAAGCCAAAGACATAATCAATACGACAACCGGATATCAATCTTCGTAAAAATAGATCGCTTATTGAGTAAGCAAACGTACTAATCAATGGCTTTTTATAAGAGAACATCACGCTCATAGCACACTTATGCTGTTTCATTAATTGTAACGAGTTAACAGTAATTTAATTTTCCCTAATTAAGCAATACCCGAATAAAGCGATTACGCTGATTTGTTTAATCAATTTTAAAACAACACAGAAATACTCAATACTGTAAATATTAAGTTTGAGAATGGTTTGCACATTATTTTATGGATGAAGGAGATTAACCGATGACTAAAGGTAAATGCCCAGTAATGCACGGCGGCGCAACTGAAAGCGGTATGTCCAATATGGAGTGGTGGCCTAAAGCCCTGAACCTCGACATATTACATCAGCACGATAGTAAGACTAACCCACTTACTAATGATGTTAACTATCGAGAAATAGTTAAAACACTGGATGTATCTTCCCTCAAAAATGACTTACATGCTCTCATGACTGATAGCCAAGCGTGGTGGCCTGCTGATTGGGGCCACTATGGTGGTTTGATGATACGCATGACTTGGCATGCTGCAGGGACTTATCGAATTGCAGATGGCCGAGGTGGTGCTAGCACGGGTAATCAACGATTCGCGCCACTTAATTCTTGGCCTGACAACGTTAACCTAGATAAAGCCAGACGCCTACTTTGGCCAATAAAGAAAAAATACGGCAATAAGCTCAGTTGGGCAGATTTAATCGCTTATGCCGGCACTATTGCCTATGAATCAATGGGTTTGAAAACCTTCGGATTCGCATTTGGACGAGAAGACATTTGGCATCCAGAAAAAGACATTTATTGGGGCTCAGAAAAAGAATGGCTTGCACCAAGTGGCGGTGAAGGCAGTCGTTATTCTGGAGAACGTGATTTAGATAACCCCCTTGCTGCCGTCATGATGGGATTGATTTATGTTAATCCTGAAGGCGTAGATGGGAAACCAGATCCCCTCAAAACAGCCCAGGACGTTCGAGTAACATTTGAACGTATGGCAATGAATGATGAAGAAACGGTTGCTCTTACTGCGGGCGGACACACTGTAGGTAAGTGCCACGGTAACGGTGATGCTAATTTATTAGAAGCTGATCCAGAAGGCGCTGAAATAGAAGACCAGGGCTTTGGTTGGTTAAACAAGACTAAACGAGGTATTGGCCGAAATACCGTATCAAGTGGTATTGAAGGTGCTTGGACAACCCACCCGACAAAGTGGGATAACGGTTACTTCCAACTATTGCTAAACCATGAGTGGCAACTACAAAAAAGTCCCGCTGGGGCATGGCAGTGGGAACCTATCGATATCAAGGAAGAAGATAAACCTGTCGATGTTGAAGATCTAACAACCCGATACAACCCGATCATGACCGATGCCGATATGGCCATGAAGGTAGATCCTGAGTATCGAAAAATATCTGAGCGATTTTATCAAGATCCAGCCTATTTCTCAGAAGTCTTTGCTCGTGCGTGGTTTAAATTGACTCACCGAGACTTGGGACCTAAAGCTCGCTATATCGGACCTGATGCACCGCAAGAAGATTTAATTTGGCAAGATCCAGTTCCTGCTGGTGCAACTGATTATGATATTCAATCAGTTAAAGACAAGATCATAGCATCAGGACTCAGCACTAACGAGATGGTAACCACAGCTTGGGACAGTGCTAGAACGTTCCGTGGTTCAGACAAGCGAGGCGGCGCCAATGGAGCACGCATTCGTCTAGCACCTAATAAAGACTGGCAAGGTAACGAACCAGAGCGTTTAGCTAAAGTGCTTTCTGTCTATGAAGATATTGCTAATCAAACAGGTGCCAGTATTGCAGACGTTATTGTATTAGGTGGTAATGCGGGCATTGAAGCTGCAGCCAAAAAAGCAGGTGTCGATATTGTTGTACCATTCTCTGCTGGACGCGGCGATGCTACAGATGCAATGACAGATGCAGCTTCTTTTGACGTACTTGAGCCACTTCATGATGGCTTTAGAAACTGGCTGAAAAAAGACTATGTGGTCAGTGCAGAAGAACTCTTGTTAGATCGTTCTCAACTCATGGGACTAACTGCATGTGAAATGACATTACTCGTCGGTGGTATGCGTGTTATTGGTACAAACTATGGCGGTACTAAACACGGAGTATTTACTGATAACGAAGGCGCATTGACCAACGACTTCTTCGTTAATCTGACCGATATGAAGTACAGCTGGAAACCAGCTGCAAAGAACCTATATGACATTGTCGACCGTCAAACTGACCAGCTAAAGTGGACTGCCACTCGCGTTGATCTTGTCTTCGGCTCAAACTCTATTTTACGTGCTTATGCCGAGTTATACGCACAAGATGACAACAAAGAAAAGTTTGTAAACGACTTCGTCGCAACATGGGTGAAATTAATGAATGCTGACAGGTTTTAAACAAAGCTAACCGCTTAACACCAAACTAGCCTGTGGTGAGTAGCACGCCTACTCACCCGCAGGACGACTTTTAAACATATTAATTTTTACACCTCAAGTAACACTTAAGGTGTAACAGTTTACAAATATCAGATACGAGGAATGAGTTATGACAGATATTGATATTGGCATTAGTAAAGAAAACAGAGCAGAGATTGCATATGGTCTAAAGCGATTGCTTGCTGACTCTTACACCTTATATTTACAAACTCATAATTTCCATTGGAATGTAACAGGCCTGCAATTTCGCGAATTACACTTAATGTTCGAGGAGCACTATACCGAACTGGCAACTGCAGTCGACGACATAGCAGAACGTATTCGTACGCTTGATGAACCTGCTCCAGGTACTTATAAAGAGTTTGCCGAACTCAGTTCTATTATTGAAGTTGATGGTGTACCTACATCAATAGAAATGGTTAAGCTACTGACAAAAGGCCATGAGCAAGTGATAAAAACGGCGCGAAGCGTGTTAAAAATAGCCCAAGAGGCTGATGATGAATCAACGGCTTCACTGGTGTCAGATAGAATGGGGATCCATGAAAAAACGGCTTGGATGTTAAGAGCAACCGTTAAGTAATAAACCCTTATTTTAATACTTACTCTCTGCAGAGAAATGGAGCTGTGCTAATTATTATATTGGCACAGTTTCATTATCAACACCTGCACCTGCCCGCAGTCAACACAGTCAACACAGTCAACACAGTCAACACAGTCAACACAGTCAACACAGTCAACAC
>NZ_JAJGZS010000003.1:0-99269 GCF_020806285.1 Shewanella sp. 10N.7 | reverse complement strand
CACAGTCAACCAGTGATTAAAGCCTTATCTCAATGCTCTTAAACTACAGCTTGCAACAACTGATTTCAGAATAGACGATTCAAGCTAGCAACCGCAGTTTTCTACTAAATGCTGACATTGTCTATTAATGACTTTTGTCGAAAGGCATGATTCTAAAGAATATATAAATGAAGTTAATTTATTCTCTCACCTTCTTATTTAATACAAAGTTAAGTACTTATTTGAACCTAAGTTTGAAAATGCCCCATAAAAAAACCGCTGCAAAGGCAGCGGTTTTTTAATTAAAGAGTTTAGTTAATAATTACTTATTAGCTTCACGTTCTTTAACTTCAGCAATTACTTTTTCAGAAACACTGTTTGGACATGGTGAGTAGTGAGCGAATTCCATAGAGAATTGGCCACGACCTGATGTCATAGTACGTAGTGAACCGATGTAACCGAACATTTCTGATAACGGTACGTCAGCTTTAATACGAACACCAGTAACACCAGCCATTTGGTCTTTGATCATACCACGGCGACGGTTAAGGTCACCAATAACGTCACCGACGTTATCATCTGGGCTGAATACATCAACGTTCATGATAGGCTCAAGAAGTTGTGCACCGGCTTTAGGCATAGACTGACGGAATGCGCCTTTAGCAGCAATTTCGAACGCGATAGCTGACGAATCAACTGCGTGGAAAGCACCATCTAAAAGTTCTAATTCAACATCTAATACTGGGAAACCAGCAACAGTACCAGTTCCCATCAATGATGCGAAACCTTTCTCAACTGCAGGCCAGAATTCTTTCGGTACGTTACCACCAACAACTTTAGAGCTGAAAGTGAAACCAGTGTTTTGCTCACCTGGACGGATGATGTAGTCAATTTTACCAAACTGACCAGAACCACCAGACTGTTTCTTATGCGTGTAGCTATCTTCGATTTCACGAGTAATAGTTTCACGGTAAGCAACTTGAGGTTCACCAACGATTAAGTCAACACCGTAAGTACGCTTAAGGATGTCTACTTTAATGTCTAAGTGAAGCTCACCCATACCTTTAAGGATGGTTTCGCCTGAATCTTCATCAGTTTCTACGCGGAAAGATGGATCTTCTGCAATCATTTTACCGATAGCGATACCCATTTTCTCTGAACCACCTTTATCTTTAGGTGCTACAGCGATAGAGATAACTGGCTCTGGGAATACCATTGCTTCAAGAGTACAAGGATGTTTAACATCACATAAAGTGTGACCAGTTTGAACATTCTTCATACCAACGATAGCGATAATATCACCAGCTTGCGCTGAATCTAATTCGTTACGCTCATCAGCTTGCATCTCAACCATACGACCAACACGTTCAGTTTTACCTGTAAACGAGTTAAGGATGGTGTCACCTTTCTTGATTTTACCTGAGTAAATACGTACGAAAGTAAGTGCACCGAAACGGTCATCCATGATTTTGAATGCTAAAGCTTTGAATGGCTCGTCAACAGAAACTAAAGCGTGCTCGCCTGTTTCGTTACCTTCTTCATCAGTAAGAGGCTGAGGATCAACTTCAACTGGGTTAGGTAGGTAGTCAACAACAGCATCAAGAAGAAGCTGCATACCTTTGTTTTTGAAAGCAGAACCACAGTATGTAGGGAAGAATGACATATCACGAGTACCCGTGCGGATACAACGCTTGATGTCTTCCATAGATGGCTCTTCGCCTTCCATGTAAGCTTCCATTAGATCGTCGTCTTGCTCAACAGCAGTTTCGATTAACATTTCACGGTATTCTTCTACCATGTCAACCATGTCAGCTGGAACGTCTTCGATCTTGTAGTTTTCAGCTTCACCAGTTTCATCCCATATCCAAGCTTTACGAGTTAATAGGTCAACAACACCTGTAAACTCATCTTCGATACCAATCGGTAAAACCATAACTAATGGGTTAGCTGCAAGAACATCTTGAGTTTGCTTAACAACGCGTAAGAAATCAGCACCCATACGGTCTAATTTGTTTACGAAGATGATACGAGCTACTTCTGATTCGTTAGCATAGCGCCAGTTAGTTTCTGACTGAGGCTCAACACCACCAGAACCACAGAATACACCAACACCACCATCAAGAACTTTAAGCGAACGATATACTTCAACAGTGAAGTCAACGTGGCCTGGAGTGTCGATAACGTTAAAACGGTGGTCATTCCAGAAACAGCTTACTGCTGCTGACTGAATGGTAATACCGCGCTCAGCTTCCTGTTCCATGAAGTCAGTAGTAGATTCACCATCATGCACTTCACCGATCTTGTGGATCTTACCGGTTAGCTTAAGGATACGCTCGGTGGTCGTGGTTTTACCCGCGTCAACGTGAGCGAAGATACCAATGTTTCTGTATTTGGATAATTCGGTCATGATTCAACTTTAATGATTAGTTAAGAGGTACACGGAGTATGAAAAAAGCTTAACACACCGCACATCTGGTTATTTTAGGCGCATATTGTAAGTGGGAACCTTCAAATGCGCAAATAGGACTTGCAAAATTTATCACATTTTGCAAAAAAAAATTGCCTTTAATTTCATTATTCCTAAATAAAACAATAAAATAAAAGTTATTGTTTATTTTTCAAACAACTTAATTTTTCCGTCCCAAATCGTGTATTTTTTATGACGATTAGGTTGAGCAAGACATTTTTTCTGCAATCGGCAACAAAAAAGCGAATTTGTATCAATTCATTCAATCTTAATTGCGTTAATTTGTGTCGTGTTCAATCTTGCATAGCGATAAAAAATCCCCAGTTTTTCAACTGAGGATTTAGTTAAGCAATTTTGTTAGCGTAATAGCATTGCTATCACGCAAATTGATTGTTACTCACCATCAATAGGTAAAATAACAAACAATAAATCGCCTTGAGAAACCTGCTGGCCATTACCATTCAGAATACGCTCAATTCGGTATTTCTGATTTTCAGGGTACAGCACAGCGTTTTGACGGTTAAATCCAGCTAGAGTTACTTGCGAGAACATCTTCATCGCTTCTGTAAGCGCTAAATTCTGATCCACAGTAACAATGTCACCTTCTTTAACAAAGTCTGGCTCACCTGGTGCTGGTGAGGTATAGAAGATACCCGCACCTTGTGCTAATACTTTAAGCTCATTACTTTCAGCAACACGCAGTGATTCAGTATCTAAACCGACCGTTTCAGCAGCGGCTTCCATTTCAGCAACTAGTGCAGGCACATCTAACTCAGCCATTAAGCGCGGCAAGTAGTTAGTATCGTATACACCTTCATTGAACGTCGCATCTTTAAGAATCAGCTTCAATAATGGAATATTGGTTGCGATACCTTTAATCACGACATTATCAAGATACTCAGACATCTTAGTGACAACATCTTCACGTGATTCGCCGCGAATAATGATTTGTGCAATTAAGCTATCGTAGTAAGGCGATACTTCTTTGCCAGTCTCAGCAATAGAAATGATTTCAATGTCATCACGTTCAGGCATAACACATTCAGTGATCATTCCTGGGTTAGGTAATAACTGCAGTACACCTTCACTATCAAGTGCTGCTTTTTCAGCTGTTACGCGCACTTCCATGGCGTAACCTTGATCAACAGGTTGTAGGTCTTCAATTGAACGGCCCGCAGCAATATCAAACTGCGCACTTACAATATCGATTCCTGATGTCGCTTCCGTTACTGGATGCTCTACTTGAAGACGTGTGTTCATTTCCATGAAGTACACTTCGTTAGCATCAAGGTTGTAAATAAATTCAACCGTACCTGCACCCATGTAATCAGTCGCATCGCCTAAAGCACGAGTATACTCAAGTACACGCTGCTTAAGCTCTTCAGGCAACATTGTAGAACCAGACTCTTCAATCACTTTCTGGTTGTTACGTTGCACTGAACAGTCACGAATACCCAATACTTTGGTGTTACCAAATTTATCACGTAATAACTGTACTTCGATGTGACGCAGAGACGTTACATACTTCTCTAAGTATAAATCGCCATTACCAAAGGCTGCTGCGGCTTCTGTAGAGGTCTTTTGGAATAAACCAATCATGTCTTCAGGCTTAGTGACAACCTGAATACCTTTACCGCCACCACCTTGTACCGCTTTAAGCAACACTGGGTAACCAATTTCAAGTGCAACGTTCACCGCTTGCTCAGCGTTAGTCAAAATACCGTGTGAACCAGGTACTACCGGTACATTTTGGTCCTGTGAAGTCTTAATCGCATTTGATTTGTTACCCATCGTCGTCATTGAATGCACGCTTGGGCCAACAAAGTTAACGCCATTGTTAACACATAGAGCCGCAAACTGTGGGCTTTCTGATAAGAAACCAATACCAGGGTGAAGCGCATCAACGTTTTCGTAGTCAGCGACTTTCAATACAGAGTAGGCATTCAAGTAACTTTCGTCAGATGTATTACCACCAATACAGACTAGCTTATCGTTTACTTTAAGCATGTCAGCAGGGACTGAAGTCATATCAGGATCTGATGCCACTAACACAACATTAATCTTGTTATCGTGTGCTTTACGGATCAATTTAACCGCTGTACAACCACGAGCATGTACTAAGACTTTATCGATTGGCTTCATTAGCTCACGAGGGTCGTCTTGAACAATCTTTTCTTCTATTGCTTTCACTTCAGGCACTAAGCTTGATAGTGCTTTAGCAATGATTTCATTGGCATGTAAATTAGGTAGCGGCATTAATGGGTCAATGCTTGATAAATGGCTATCTAACGTATCGCTGAACGGATTGTGAACCAAACCAGTCATTGCACCAGGTACTTTCGACAAGTAGTTCGATAGCGTTGCTGTAGACGGTAAGTAAGCAGGTACTACCATTTGGCCAGCAAATGGCATGTTGGTGCCAGATAGGTAATAAGTTTGCACTAATGGATGGGTAACAAAACTTGCTTGTGCACCACCGGTACAATCACCAAAACCGAACATCAACACTGGTAACTCGTTATCACGAACAAAACGAGTGATACGGTCATTAACCACAGCCATTGAGAATAGTGCAGCTGCACCTTCTTTGGTTTGCATACCACCAGAACTGATGAAACACACCACTGGCAATTTACGTTTAGCACATTCAATCAATAGCGCGCTGAATTTTTCAGCACTGGCCATATCGAATGCACCCGCTTGGAAAGCAATATTTGATACAGCAACACCAACGCGATGTTTGTTATCACCATGCTCAAAGTCAGCGACACCGGTAATCAAACCACATGGGCGAATGCCTTTGTCTAATGCATCTTCAATTGATAAACGGAAACCTGGGAAGTTAAGTAAGTTAGCCGACATTTTGTCGCCATTTAACTCTTCAAATTCAGTGAAGAACTTACCAATAACATTCTCCCAACCCATTTTTCCTTGGCGCTTTTCGTCGCGAAGTACTTTTTGGATTAATAGATCTTGGTAGCCCATGGTGAGGCGGTTCCAGAAATCTTTACGACGACCAATACGCACAGGGTTAATTGCACCTGTGTATTTGCTTTGGTCTTCTTCACTGTCAAAGTATTCAGGTAATAAACGCTCAAAGAAATACGTCAAGATAACGAATAAGCTGTCGTTTAATTGTGGATTACCAACGCTCTTCCATTGCTCTACACGGGTCAGTAATTCTGCACGGTTAGATTGGTCCATGAAGAATTTAAGCCATTTATAGAACTTAGCTTTATCGTTTGCGTCATCATTTTTTGAAAGTGCAATATCGATAGAGGTATGTAGTAGCTTATCAACTGACTCACGAGAAAGACTCTTAGACATCATCGCTTCTTTCGAAATCGACGCTAAGTTCTGAACCACATTGTCGTATAACGCATTAAAGATAAGTACGTTATGACATTGCCAAATGAAATCTTCACGCAGCTCATCGTTAACCACAATATCCAGTACTGTTAACTGGTTTAATTCTGGCCAAGGTGCTTGCGTTTTAGATGCAGGTAATGACTCAAGGTGTTTAATTAACCCCTTAAAGTTGTTGGCTGCGTTACTCTTCCAGCGATGGTATAAAGACCAACCAATGTTGAACAATAATGCCTTACGGGCTTTTTTATAGTTCTCTTTTGGTTCACCTAAAATGAAACGTGTAATCACGTTACGCTCAGTAGAGATTTCATTACGCTTACTATCGAACGTGCCCCAAAGCTTATTCAGTTCTTCATCGTAAACCAGCTTATCAGGTGTTGATAACCAAGCTTGGAAGACACTGTCTTGCTCTTGCTGGATACGTTCAAGTAAGTCCCCTTCTGGCACACTCACTTTAGACAAGCGACCGTACTGTTCAACAGAAATTGAGTGAATACGGCTACGCAGTGTCAGGTAACGTAAATAACGGTATGCACTACCAAATAGATTGTGGTGCATTGTTGGGCTACTAGCGACAGCTAAACCTTGGTTGTTTTCAAGCGCTACAAGATTCTTAGATGGGTCTAAGTAACGCGACAAACTACGGTCGTAATGTTCACGTAAATCGGCTGATTCACGTACAAAATTAATTGCAGCAGTCTCAACAGCTTCAATACTACTGATAATAGCGCGGCGAAGATTATGCTGACGCTCATCTTTATCGTAAGGAGAGAAATCTACGATGCCATCAATACAACCAGCAGTAAGTAACTCTTCAGGCGAAACACCTACTGATTTGGCACATTCTTGCCAAGATAAGTTGTACTTACGTGCAATTGATTGCAAACCTTGAGGCTGAATAGTATTGAAAATACCATCGCGTAATGAAAGTAAGATATTCGCAGCAGCTAATGGAATTGCGCCACCTGAGTAACCAGCACCGATAACGATACCCACAGTAGGTACGTCAACGTTGGCACTTTCAGCAATCGCTTTAGAAATGGTATGTGCTTGGTTTTGACTGTTAGCCACTTCGCCCGCATCGGCACCAGGAGTATCAATTAAGTAAACGATTGGCATTGATAGTTCAGAGAAGTGACGAATAGCTTTACACGCAGCTAAGTGATGCTCAGGCATCCACGCGCCATTACCTGTGGTTCTTTCTTGAGCAATAAAACCAACACGGCGAGTACGAGAACCAAAATTTAATTCGATTTCAGCACTGTAGAATGCCCCAAGGTGAGTTTCGCTAATCATCTTACCTTTAAGATCAGCAATAACACGCTTTGCGCTTGGACGATTCTTGTCTTGAGTTGGCTGAATGACTTTCGTCACGTAGGTATCGACATCTAATGTCGCTAACTCTTTTAAGTTTGATTGAATTGCATCTTCAGATAACAATCCTTTAATTTCTTCGGCCAAAGATTGCTTGCTATGAGCAGGAAATAATGAAAAATCTTTAGCTAAATGTTCCGCTTGTAAAAATAGCGGATCAGCCGCTTGAGCTGTTGTCTTGTTTACGGGCTGCTTTTTGCTAGTCATCAAAAGATCCTCTGCTTATATAGCCTCTAAAATTTTTAGACGGTAAATATAACTTTGTTCCCTGTCAAATTACCATTAAACTATCGGAGACGCTTTGTTCCATTTTTGAGACAGTGAGGCTAAGGTGCCTGATTTAAACGGTATGATGCTGTTTGCAGCAGTAGTTAGAGCAAAAGGTTTTTCACAAGCAGCCCGAGACATCGGACAACCAAAATCAACCATTAGTCGCAAGGTTGCTCAGCTAGAAGAGCAGCTAGGCGTGCGGTTACTGCAACGTGACACCCGTAATTTAAGTCTCACTCAAGTCGGTTCGTTATTCTTTCAACACTGTGATTCTATCAGTCAAGAAATCGATGCTGCCAAAGCCATTATTGAAAATACCCATAGTGATATTTCAGGTTCACTACGAGTGGCCATACCAGTCTCATTCTCCCAAGAAGTGATCGCTAACTTATGCAGTAGCTTTATGCGCCTTTACCCTAATATCGAACTGGACGTTCAATTTACCGACAGTAACGTTGGCTTAGTCGGTGAAGGATATGACATCGCCATTAAATATGGTCCACTAGAATCTTCTGACTTAGTGGCTAAACTGCTATTTGAACGTCAACCTATTTTAGTCGCAAGTCCCGGATATCTCAAAAAATCAGGCACCCCTGCTACCCCACAAGAGTTGGCACAACACAGCGGCATATTATTAGGCACCAGTTTATCCGCGCCAATTTGGCCTGTGGGTAAAGGTAGTCGCAAGACCATGGCAAGCTTTCAACGTAAAGTGAGAGTGAACAGTGCCAGTATGGTCAAACGCTTAGCACAAGATGACTTTGGCATTGCGATGTTATCAAATAACAGTTGTAAGCAAGAGCTTGCTGCAGGCAGCCTAGTGCCGATATTACAAGAATGGCCAATGGAATCATTTAAAGTTTATGGCGTCTATTCAAGCCGTAAGCAATTAGCCAATAATATTAGTGCCTTTCTAGACTTTTTTGCCAAACGATATAGTAGCCAAGAGTCTTTGCAATCAATAATGAATTAGTATGAAAGCCGTGGTAAATTAAACCATAACAACGAAAAGACATCCTAAAGGAATAGCCATGTTCAAGCCCTTAATCATCAGCACCTTAGTTGCTGCAGCACTGTTAACGTCAGCAGCCAGTTATGCCAGAAATGATGCTGCAAACCTAGACGTTGAAGAATTACGTTTACCTAAAGTGATGGATGTTATGGCGGATGTGGCGAACCGTTTTGATAATTTAAATAGTCAATTAGATAGCCAGCTTAGTGCCTCAACTGATGAGTTAGCCATTACCCAAATGGTTGCCTCGCAAGGTACAAAATTATGGCAACAAGCTGTCGCAGATGTAAAAGCGGGCAACTACGATGACCGCGCGCTTTACTGGAGCCGGTTGGCAATGCGCCAAACCTTAAAAACCGCTGATACAGGCTATAACATCGTCCCTTGGCAACGAGACATCCTTGTTAAGGCATTTGAAAAGTCTTCTCGTGGTTTAAGCGATATTCACTTTAAACCAGAAACTCGCATCAAAATTTTACTGACAGGTTTTGATCCTTTCTTTTTAGATAAAGACATCACCCAAAGCAATCCATCAGGCTTAACAGCATTAGCACTCGACGGTATGACGTTTGATGTTAATGGACAGCAAGCACAAATTGAAACCGTGATGATCCCAGTCAGATTTGCCGACTTTGATAACGGCATTATCGAATCATTACTCACACCAATGTATCGCGATAACAGCATCGATATGATTTTCACTGTGAGTATGGGACGCGATGACTTTGATATTGAACGCTTTCCGGCTCGCGGCAGAAGTGCAGCAGCCCCAGATAACTTAAATGTTTATACTGGCGCGAACAAAGCAGCACCTAAAGCGCCGTTTTTTAATGGTGGCACATTAAATGGTCCAGAGTTTGTTGAGTTTTCCTTACCTGTAAGCGCCATGCAAAAAGCAGAAGGCCAATGGCAGGTGAATGATAATCATCAAGTCACTACTATCAGCCGTGGACAGTTTAATGCGAAATCAATTTATGAATTGGCAAATGAAACCTCGGTAGAAGGTTCAGGTGGTGGTTATTTATCAAATGAGATTTCATACCGCAGTATCTTACTCAAACAACAATTTAACCGTGATATTCCAGTAGGTCACATTCATACCCCGAGAGTCAGCGGCTATGATGCAGATACTGAATGGGCTATCGTTGAGCAAATCGTTGAAATGGTAAAACTGGCAGCAGCTGAATAATCAATGCTATAAATGGATTTGCTGCAACCGGATTGCAGCAATCCAGCTCCACAAGATATACTCACTGATATCACCATTGTTGGGTACCACTCTCCATAACAATGTATTGTGATTATACATTCATGAACCACGATTATTTTAGTCAGGTACAAGCCAGCTTCTATGTTCAAAACCTTGTTTAGTCGCCCAACAAAGCTCTCTTCTACCAAAGCAAGCAGTGTGGGTTCATCCCATACCCGCTCTATAGCTAAAAGCTGCCTACCTAAAACTGAAGTTCAACAAACTGTACTTAAAAAGATTGAAGCTGATTACCAACAGGCAGAGGCAATTCTCGGGCGTCAATTCCCAAGACCCATTGTTCAATTTACCTTAAGAGGAAAAAGTGCAGGTACAGCACATTTACAGCTGAATAAATTACGCTTTAATCCTGTGTTACTTGAAGAAAACAGTACGGAATTTATTGAACAAGTCGTGCCACATGAAATTAGCCATCTGTTAAGTTATCAATTATTTGGGCGAGTAAAGCCCCATGGCGTTGAATGGCAGCGCATCATGCACCAAGTTTATAACGTCCCAGCACACACCACTCATCAACTTAATACCCAGTCTGTGGCAGGTAAACAGTTCGAGTATTATTGTGCATGTGGACCAGTGCAGTTATCAATTAAACGCCACAATAAAGTATTGCGCAATCAAACCCAGTATCGCTGTAAAAACTGCTCGCAAGTGCTCGCAGCAAAAGCATAATAAATAGCTTATTTGATTAGTTAATCTGATTGCATCACAGGTACCAATCCCTTACCATCCTTCGCAAATATCAACTGATACCAACCCGTATCAATTGTGCCGTATTAATGAAGTTAGGGTTTATTGTGTCGTACCATAAAACAAACAAAATATATCAACTGCCAACACTGCTGTTTATCTTTCTTGCTGTCATTATCACAAGTTATAGCGCGCAAGCAGCAAAGCACCCCACTAGTTTTAGAAGTGCTAAAAAAGTCGCTCAAAAAATTTATAGTACTTCTTTGCCTATGACGAGCTTCTATTGTGGTTGTGATATCAATGTCGTTGGTAAACAATGGAAACCAGATTTAGACAGTTGCGGCTATCAAGTCCGTAAGCAAATCCCAAGAGCCAATAGAATTGAATGGGAACATGTGGTCTCGGCGTGGGAATTTGGTCATCAGCTGCAATGTTGGCAAGATGGTGGGCGTAAGAATTGTGGCAGAACCAGTAGCCAATTTAAAAAAATGGAATCTGACTTGCACAACCTAACCCCTGCTGTCGGTGAAGTGAACGGCGATAGAAGTAACTACCGATTTAGCGAATGGAATGGACAAGCCACTCAATACGGCCAGTGTGCTATGGTAGTCGACTTTAAAGGTCGTAAGGCTCAGCCGCCAAAGCAAAGTCGCGGCGCCATTGCTCGAACATATTTTTATATGCAACAAGACTATGGATTATCTATTTCTTCCAGCCAAAAACGCTTATTTGAAGCATGGAATAAAACTTATCCAGTTGATCAAGTAGAATGTCTACGGGAGCAACTTATTGCAAAAAACCAAGGCAATCATAATAGTTTTGTTTTAAAACAATGTCAGAATCTCGGCCTCATTGATTAAGGATCTACTATGCGCGTCCCAAGAATTTATCAACCTATCAATGAACTTACTGTTAATCAGCAAGTAAAACTAGACGAAGATGGTGCTGCACATATCGGCCGAGTGTTACGCATGAATGAAGGTGACAACATTAGCCTGTTCTGTGGTGATGGCTATGATTATCTTGCAACCATTGTCAGCGCGAATAAGAAAAACGTCACCGTTGAGATTATCGAACAAACAGCTAACGAATCTGAATCTCCTCTGAATTTGCATTTAGGTCAGGTAATTTCTCGAGGTGACAGAATGGACTTCACCATTCAAAAATCAGTTGAATTAGGTGTTACCACGATTACACCGCTGTTTTCTGATCGATGTGGCGTCAAACTCAGTGGCGAGCGCCTAGAAAAGAAAATCAATCAGTGGCAAAAAATTGTCATCAGTGCCTGCGAACAATCAGGGCGCAGTTTTGTGCCTACAGTCAGACCTGCAATGACTTTAAGCCAATGGTGTGCAGAGCAAACAGATGCAGTAAAGTTGAACCTGCACCCTCGGGCAGCACATGGTATTAATGGTTTATCATTAAAAAATAACAAAGTGCGGTTATTAATTGGCCCAGAAGGCGGTCTATCAGAAGAAGAGATCGCCATGACAGAAACGCACCTCTTTACAGACGTATTACTTGGCCCACGAGTGTTACGAACAGAAACAGCTTCACTAACTGCGATTACCGCTTTGCAACTAAGATTCGGTGATATCGGTTAATCAATGATATAAGCATTGAGAAAATAAGGATAAAAGTATGATCAAGCTCGGCATAGTAATGGATCCAATCAGCGACATTAACATTAAAAAAGACTCTAGCTTTGCCATGTTAATGGCTGCTCAGTCACGCGGTTACCAACTGTATTATATGGAAATGCAAGATCTTGCCATGGTAAATGGTAAGGCAATGGCCAAAATGCGTTCGTTAACAGTTGAAAATAACGCCGACAAGTGGTTTGAATTAGGTGAAAGCATCGACACACCACTTGCTGATTTAGACGTCATTTTAATGCGTAAAGATCCGCCTTTTGATACTGAATTTATCTATGCCACTTATATGCTTGAACGCGCTGAAGAAGAAGGCGTTTTGATCGTCAATAAGCCGCAAAGCCTTCGCGATGCTAATGAAAAGCTATTTACTGCTTGGTTCCCAGAATTTACCCCAGAAGCCGTTGTCACGCGCGATGCTAAACGTATCCGTGATTTCTTAGCTGAACAAGGCGATATCATTCTTAAGCCGCTTGATGGAATGGGCGGCGCTTCAATTTTTCGCGTCAAACAGGATGATCCGAATATTGGGGTGATTTTAGAAACCTTAACCGAACACGGCACACGCTATGCAATGGCGCAAGGTTTTATCCCTGAAATTAAACAAGGTGATAAACGCATTTTAGTGGTTGATGGTGAACCCGTGCCTTATTCATTAGCGCGTATTCCAATGAAAGGCGAAACTCGCGGCAACTTAGCAGCTGGCGGAAGCGGTGTACCACAACCTTTATCAGAAAGTGATTTCCATATCGCTCGTACATTAGGTCCTGAGCTCAAAAAACGTGGGCTTATTTTTGTCGGTTTAGACGTGATTGGCGACAAACTCACCGAAATTAACGTCACTAGCCCCACTTGTATTAAAGAAATTGAAGCCGCATTTGATGTCGACATTACTGGCATGTTGATGGATGCCATTGAAGTACGAGTTAATAAACAAGCTTAATCTGTATCCAGCCTATTAACATTGCTGATAGGCTGGTGCTTTAAGTTTTGAACACGATAGTTTTTCAGGATTTACCATGTTAATAAGAACAACACTGAGCTTAATACTCGGGATAACCCTGTGCTTTTCTAATAGCACATTTGCTAACGAACAATTACTAGCAAAAGCTGATACTAAAGCTGAACAAACTGCATCACAGATCCAAGTGCACGTCTCTAGTGTATCGGACACTTCAATTATCAAAGCATCTGACAATGCGGCGAAAAAAGTAGATAACGAAGTCGACCCAACCACATTACCTGCTGATATCGTGGCGCCTATTACCAATATCGCCAGCAAACAAGTAAGAGTATCAACAGCACCATCTAAACCTAAAAACATGGTTATTATGATTGGTGATGGCATGGGACCCGCTTATACAACGGCCTATCGTTATTTCAAAGATAACCCTGAAACAGAAGAAATAGAACAAACAGTCTTCGACCGTTTGTTGGTTGGTATGGCAAGTACCTATCCAGCTTCTGTAAGTGGCTATGTCACCGACTCAGCGGCTTCGGCCACAGCACTTGCCACTGGTTTTAAAACCTATAATGGCGCGATTTCTGTTGATGTAGAGAAGCGTCCTCTCAAATCGATAATGGAGATGGCAAAAGAGCGCGGTTTATCAACCGGCCTTGCCGTCACTAGCCAAGTGAACCACGCCACGCCTGCGGCATTTTTCGCACATAACGAGCACCGCAGAAACTATGTTGAAATAGCTGAAGCTTATTTAGATTCAGATGCAGATGTCATATTGGGCGGCGGGCAAAAATATTTCTCTGATAGCTTACTCAAGCAATTTACTAACAAAGGCTACCAACACATTACTGAATTTTCAGAGCTTGAAAACATTTATCAACCTAAAGTCCTTGGTCTATTTGCTGAAGTGCAATTGCCTTGGGTCATTGACGATAACCAAGGCTACAAACTCAGTACATTAACCAAAAAGTCTTTGCAGTTATTATCTCAAAATGAACAAGGCTTTGTGTTAATTGTTGAAGGCAGCCTGATTGATTGGGCAGGACACTCCAATGACATTGCGACTGCAATGGGCGAGATGGACGAGTTTGCTAACGCAATTGAAGTGGTAGAGCAATTTGTACGTGAAAGCCAAGATACCCTAATGGTCGTTACAGCCGATCATAATACCGGGGGTTTATCGATTGGTGCTAATGGTGAATATGCTTGGAAACCAGAGATACTGCATAACATTAACGCTTCACCAAACAAGATTGCAGAGCAGCTTATCGGCACTGATGATTGGCAAGCCAGTTTTAATAAATTTGTCGGCTTCGAAGCTTCTGAGCAAGAACTTAGCACTTTAGATACAGCGAGAATGCAAGGTCAAAAGCAGCTGACTAAGTCAATCATGACCATTATTGATTTACGTACTAACACTGGCTGGACTTCAGTGGGACATACTGCATCAGATGTACAAGTATTTGCTGCAGGGCCTGGTTCGCGTTTATTCAGTGGTCATCAAGATAACACTGAAATCGCAACTAAAATGATGAGCTTATTACCGCAAACCTCAAACTAAACAAGCACTTAATTAGACTTTTAATCAAATTAGCACTGACATTAAGAGCAACCCATTAAATCGATGAGTTGCTCTTTTTATTTGCTCACCATTTACAAGTTTTGCATCAAGAAGCACACTATTGAGTTGTACTGACGTTGCTCATTTTCAGTGAGTTTAGAGATAAACACTGCACGACTTATTTGCTATAATTCGCCAATAACTATTGGGTTAATTTATTAAGGTCGATTCTGTGCTCACCAACACTTCTCAAGTTCTGCTACGAAACATTCAATTTGTCGAAAACCAGAATGTACTGATTCTAAATCATGAAGCAGATGCCTTAGCTGTTGAATTGCTGGATACTGCTAGCTCAGTGACTGCATTAGCCTTAGATTTTAATCATCATCAAACAATAGCAAAACAGACAAAAGCAAATCTGCACTGTTATTTTGGCCATGACGTCCCTGTAGATGCTCAGTTACAAACTTTTGATACTGTGGTGATTTACTTCCCAAAAGCAAAAGCTCTCGCGCCATACCTTTTCCAGTTGGCTGCCAAGCACCTTAATGTTGGCGGTACACTCATTGTCATTGGGGAAAACAAAGGCGGCGTAAAGTCTCTGGCTAAATTACTACCATACTATTATTCAACCGCATTAAAACGCGATAATGCTCGTCATTGTTTATTGTTTGTCGCTGAACTTATACAAGCAGCGCCTAAGCTGAATATTAATGACTGGGTGAGTCAATATCAGTTGGCCACACCTCAAGGTAATATCACAATCTGCAATTTAGTGGGCGTGTTTAGCGAAAAGAAACTTGATCAAGGCACAGAGCTATTGTTATTACACCTACCCGAGCTCACAGGCAGAGTACTCGACTTTGGTTGTGGCGCTGGCGTTATTAGTGCGGCGATGCTAAAGGCTAATCCGAGTCTTAATATTGATTGTATCGATATTAATGCCATGGCATTAAAAGCTTGCGAGCTGACACTTGAGGCAAATGACATGAAAGCCAATGTATATGCTTCAGATGGGTTTAAACAAATATCTGGTAAATTTGATGGCATCATCTCAAACCCGCCCTTCCATGACGGTTTAGCGGCAACCACACAAATTGCTAAAGACTTCGTAAAATCAAGCGCTAACAGCCTGTCAAATAAAGGGGTTTGGCAAATCGTTGCTAACAGAAACCTCCCCTATGCAGACACAATTGCTGAAGAATTCGGACAAGTGAACGTGCCAGCTGAAAACAATAAGTACAAACTATATTTTTTCCATAAGTAACAAAGTTTTAACAGTTCTTAGTTTTCTAAGAAAAATATATCATTTAGTGAAAAAACAACTGCGTTCTGACTAGTTTTTATCATAAAAAACCGCTACATTTTGTTAGTTAATAACAAGAACGTCACTAAGGCGCATTGACCTGATAACCTTCTCAGGCTATGAATAAAAGGTATTTTATGTTGGATTGGAGCTTAGCGGTTTTTAATGAAAACCAAACTCAAGTTGAGTTTCGTGTTATCCCCAACACTCATGGGCCAGTGTCTGAAGACGATGTCAGTAAACTGCTAACTCAACCTGAGTTTGCCATGCTGCGCCCCATGCAGCACAACATTCATAATGCTGTTGCCGAAATCAATGCGCTATGTGGTCAAGATAACGGTCAACATGAGTTATTTTTTGTGATTGCTGAGCGTGCTGATGGCAAAGTCATCATAGATATAAACGAAGATAAAATGTCTGCCTCGATGACGTTAGAAGCAGCTTGGGGTGGCAAAGATCCATCACTGCCAATGATCCTCAACGGACTTAAATCTTACAAAGTAAAAATGGGCTTAAGTAAGCCGAAAATTCAATCTCTTATTCAGCAATTAGCCATTCTTCCCCCTGGTGAGTCTTGTGACAGTGTTATCGCCGTCGGTAAATTACCCGCTAACGGTATTAATGCTAGCTTGATTAGAAAAGTTCCACTTGCTCGTGAGCGATTATTGCAACCACAAGAGCGTGAAGACGGCTCGGTAGATATGCGTAACCTAGGCGCCATGATAATGGTTAAACCTGGTGATGTATTAATGGTTAAAACGCCTGCAACTTCTGGCACTGCTGGATATAACATCCATGGTGAAGCCATATTACAGGTTGAAGGAAAAGATCTGTCGATGCAGCCTGGTAGCGGCACAGAAATCGACCCTGAAGATCCATATAAACTGATTGCTACGGTGGCAGGTCAGCCTGTTGAAAACAAAAAAGGTATGCAAGTCGACGACGTGCTGCAAATTAAAGATGTCGACGTAAAGTATGGTCATGTTGATTTTGAAGGCAGTATTTTAATCACAGGTGACGTTCATGAAGGTATGAAAGTAAAAAGCAGTGGTGACATTACGGTCATGGGCTTTGTTGAATCAGCAACCTTAGAAGCCGATGGCGATGTTATTGTCAGCAAAGGCATTATTGGCAGGCAAATTAAAGAGCAAGAACTCAGTAATAACATCACAGCTCAAGGGCAAATTTGTGCTCAGTTCGTACAATATTCAAATTTAACTGCCCACAGTGATATTTTAGTGACTAAGCAACTTCTGCATAGTCATTCGCAATCGGATAGCGTTATTACTGTCAGCGATCCTAGCGCAAAGCGCGGTGATTTAGTTGGCGGTAGAGCAACCGCTAAAAAAGGCATAAAAGCTGTCGCCTTTGGTGCAACCGCAGGCACAAAAACAGAACTTTATTGCGCTATGCACCAAACTGAGCTTAGAGCAGAAGTTAAAGAGTGCGATGCTAAAGCGAAAAAGTTAGTTGTAATGGGGCTTGATATCGAAGCTCGGCTCAGAAAACTTCCGCCTAAATCAGAATGGCAAACTGACGCTGGCATGATAGAGCAAGTGAAAATGATGCTCGATGAAAAGAAAGAAGTCGCGAATAACCGTGCTAAAGCAGAGTCTGAGTGCAAACAGTTACAACAAGAGGTCGGAGGTTATTACAGCAAGCACTTTATTCAAGCTGAACAGCATATTTTCTCCAATGTCGAAATCCATATTGGCCCTGCTCAAAATCGAACCCAAAGAGAGCATGGACCTTGTCAGATTAAAAACCTTCATAATGAAATCAGTTTTGATTACGGTAGCCATTAAAACTGATGGTGATAAATGCTATGGATAACATTTGTTGGCCTGCAATTATCAAGCAACAAGAAAGTGAAGAGCTGATTTATCTAGCCAGTGAGAGAGATTGGCTAGAGTTTTGTTACTTGCAACCACACATCTATGATCACCAAGATCAGCTATTAGACACTGCAGGGCTAACCTTTAATATTGTTATCGAACCGACGATAGACTCAAGCTTGATGCAGGTACCACAACCCACAGCGGAATTACCTCAACTTGAAATAAGCCAACACCCTATCGATATTGTCAGTTTTATCCATTTGGTTCGACAACACGCAGTATTAAACGGCCATTGCTGTAGCGCTAAAATTGTTTTTAGTGATATAAAGCAAGGGATTGAAGCTGTCGCTTATCTTGAATCTATTTAGCTTGAGTCGCCTTTGCCTATCAGGCAGAATGCCTAGCGTTTTTAATAATTGCATCGAACAATGTATCAATTAAATCACACCACCAATCATCAACTTCTCATCATAACAATGGAACAGCTAAATTTATGGAACTGCTGAATATAGAATGCCTTGGTAAACGCCTACGATTAGAAGGCTCCATGGCGGGCTGGCAACAACTATATTGGGACAATCAATTAGTCTCGCAAAAGTCAGCATCTGTAGATAATCAGGCTTTTAACATACATGAGTTTGAGTTATCACGGCCCGCTTCCATGCAAACATCGAGCACTGATGATGTCATTACAGAAGCCAGTAGAAACATCATAAAAGTCCGTCTCGAAGCCGATGTGCAATGGCAGCCGTTTCTCATCAACTATGTAGTGCTCGTCGATAAAGACACCATTGCTGAAGGACAACGTAATACCAAGGATATTGAACAACAAGTTCCTGAAGTTGCCCCAGTAAAAAAACAACAATTCAGTATGGTGGGATTGGCATCTTTAGGATTTAAATTACTTAAAAGTGCCAAAGTGGTTAAAGCGATGCTGGCAGCTGCGAGTGTTGCTGCCTATTCGTGGCTTTTTTCAATCGAGTTTGCCTTGGCATTAATCGCTTGTTTGGTTATCCATGAGTACGGTCATATCAAGGCAATGAAACACTTTGGCATGAAGACTAAAGGCATCTATCTCATCCCATTCATGGGTGGTTTAGCGGTCAGTGACGAGCGCATTAATACCCGTTGGCAAAATGTAGTGATATCTATCATGGGGCCCACATTTGGCTTAATAATGTCGATAGGTTGCATGATAGCTTACTGGGTCACTGGCAATATATTCTTCGCTGGCCTCGCTAGTTTTAACGCCTTACTAAACCTGTTTAATTTACTACCAATTTTACCTTTAGATGGCGGTCATATTTTAAAAAGCATTACTTTTTCGATGAACAGCATGGTCGGGCTTATCGCCTGTATGGCTGGCGCAGCAATCGGTGTGTTCATAAGTTACAGTTTAGGTTTAGCATTACTTGGTTTCTTGTTATTAATCGGTAGCCTAGAAATTGTGTTTGAATGGAAAACCCGCCATCAAAGTCACTTATTACCGTTAGATAGATACGGCCAGATATTTTCTACGATTTGGTATTTTTTAACTGTGGGTATTTTGATTGGAATTATCTGGTACTTTGCAGGCTCTGGTGACGACATGCTGGCTATGCCACTTGAAATATTGAAGAGTTAACAAGAATTAAAGTGGGTTATTTCGAAAGTTTAACCCACTTACCTTACGCAGTTTATATTGGTATTGAGTGTCCCAAATGATAGCTAGGTTCTAGTACTAGTCCTAAGCTCTAAACTCTAAACTCTAAACTCTAAACTCTAAACTCTAAACTCTAAACTCTAAACTCAGGAAAAATCATACATCATTTAATCTCAAACACATTCGTCATCACTTTATACAGCTCTGTACCTTGATGCACTGATGCCGAAGCAAAGTGCAAAACAGGCACGCAATCACAAGGTAAACTCACTGACGTTAACGCTTGTTCTGATCCATATTGATCAAGTCGCAATAGGGTAACTAACGGCTCACCTGCTGCCAGCGGCTTGCCCACTTCTGCACAATATTCTACTAATCCCGCTTTTGGTGCATGAAACTTTTTGTAGTCTTTCAAATAACAGCCCCAGCGAGACATCTCAGCTGGTAGCACTTTCTCTTCAATCACACCTCGGTGACTCAAATAAGCCAAAATTCCTAGCGCATCTTCTTTAGCGTCGGCCATATCAATGCGCTCTTGGCTAGCCAGTTCTAAGGTAAATGCGGCAACAGGTACATCAAAATGACGTTGTTGCGTGGCGCAATATTGTTGAAGTTGCCACCATGGATAAAAAGCGGCTTCGTCCATCGCACCGCCAAATTCATTTGGAATTATCAATGAAAAGGGAATAGAGAAGAGTCCAGCGGCTTCAACATCATATTCAGGACAATATAAATGTTTGGCTGATTTCGGACCAGTATGTAAATCTAATACAATATCAGCGTCGTGGGCCATTGATTGCAAGGTAACAGCAAGGCGGTGTCCTGTACTTACGCCCCAACTATTGGCGATACGTTGCTGACAGCTACGAGTTAATAATTCACGAAAAGCCGCAACTAACTCAGCATCTGATAATCCTTGGTTTAGTTCAAACCATTGAGGAATATTGCTAATAATATCCGCATGTTCATAATATTCACGATTCCAATTGACCCCAGTGATCGGGTCAAACCGCCCCAGGGTAAACTCACCACTTTTTTGGTTAATACCTAGTGGGTTAGCAAGTGGAAGACAGCGAATATCACCTAAAATAGTGTATGATTCTAGCAAGGTCATTAGCTGATAAATAACCGCATTACCTTGTACTTCTGCGCCATGAACATTTGCTTGAATGTACACAGAAGGCGCAGCGCTATCGCTTCCTTTAAAACTAAACAAAGGCGCTGTAAGCGCTTGACCAGTGGCCAATTCTCCCAACTCAACTTGCGAAGTCAGTGCTTTAGAAGTACCGGTTGATGCTGTCATTTTTAACCTTATTGGCATTACTTATTCAAATAGATTTTGATGCAATGAATTTACTACATCTGCCGCTTCTGATTCCGCCACTAACACACACAAGTTGTGTGGGCTCGCGCCTTGACAGATCATGCGAACATTATGGTTTTCTAGTACTGAGAATACACGACTACATATGCCAGCTGTTGAAGCGATTTTATTACCAATAATCGCGACTAAAGCGAGATTATCTTCTACTCTAACTCGGCAATGCTGTGATAACTCTTGCAATAACGACTCACTTAATAAGCCTTGACCGCTTGAATCTGAACCGGTTTTATCCAGTGTCAGCGAGACATTAACTTCTGATGTGGTAATTAAATCAACAGATATTTTGTGCTTAGCAAGCGTTGCGAAGGTTTCCGCTAAAAAGCCCTGAGCATGTAGCATTTGTAAGCTATGTAAATTTAGTAATGTTTGATCACGTCTTAAAGCAACGGCGCGAAAAACAGGGACCTCTTCAACTTGATGACGGATCCAGGTTCCGCCCTGCTCAGGTGCTTTACTTGAACCTACAAAGACTTGAATTTTTTGACGAACAGCAGGAAGAATAGTCGCAGGATGCAATACTTTGGCGCCAAAAGTCGCCATTTCAGCGGCTTCATTAAAGCTGATTTCAGGGATCGGTCTAGCATTAGGGGCCAAACGAGGGTCAGTAGTATAAATACCAGCAACATCAGTCCAAATCTCTACCGCATCAGCTTTAAGCGCTTCAGCCAATAAAGCTGCTGAATAATCACTGCCACCACGGCCTAATGTTGTCGTGCGCCCTTCACTGTCTGCACCAATAAACCCTTGAGTTACAATGACCTGTTCATTTAAAAGCGGCGCTAAATGTTCAGCGGCTAAAGAAGCAATACTCTCTATCTGCGGCTCTGCACGGCCAAAGTGACTATCGGTTCTCAGTACTTGTTTTACATCAAATGCACTCGAAGGCGTGCCTTTTTGGCGAATAACTGCTGAAAATAACAATGAAGAACATTGCTCACCCATTGAGAGTAACTCATCAATAATGGCTTTGCTTCTATCTAGCACTAACGCATCACTAAGTACTGACATTCTACTGAGTAGCTTATCAATTGTTGCCGCCACATCTTGTGGGCGCTCTAGCTTATCAACAATGTCATATTGAACTTGGGCAATTTGAGTCAACAAAGCCATACGGCGTTGGTCATTTACGTTGGCTTGAGTCAACTCAACCAGTAAATTAGTCACGCCACTTGAGGCACTCACGACAACAACACGAGTATTAGAATTAGCAAGAATGATATCTGCACAGCGATTCATTGCAGAAAAATCGGCAACCGATGTGCCTCCAAATTTAGCAACAACTAAACTCATGACAGCACCTCAGCAATAGGCTGACTAGCATTTACAGATTGAACAATAAGATTTAAAAACATGATTACGCTCCGAACTTACTTCGTTCGAAGAGCCTGGTGCAGTGATAACGCACCCTTAGAGAAGGGAAACAGCAATCTTTTCACCAGAAGCTCTCCACCAATTAATAGGTGACAATCGTTAGGATTCAGCCTAATCGACCGATATGAAGTTAAACCAATCACTTCGAATATCTCGGCGCTAATCTCCCTCATAAGTCATCATCGGAATAGGTTTTCCTCAGACTCACTACCTAGCTAACGCTCCTCTTCTGTTTCTCCCAATGGAAGAAAGTGAAAAATACCAATAAATGACCATCTAAGTCAATTCAGACTTGTAATAAAGTTACTAAATAACAGAATACTGAAAATACGACATTTAAATGCTTAATCAAACAGGAGAGCTTTTTTGAAGGAATTGATAAGATAAATACTTAAATTACAGCAACAAAGAAGAATACAAAAAACAATCTAATGGATAGTTGAAGCAAATATTATACATATGCAATAACAAAAATGGCGATTACTGCTCAATGATGTCTTAAAAGGGTTTATATACCTCGCCAATGAATACGTATTTTCAATGCAATTGTGAACCGTCAGTAGGTGATAAATAGTTAGCTCTACAATCCGCTTTCAGAATGAAGCTAATATTCAACCTTAATCAGCTCTTGCTAGAATAAAACCTACATAAAGATACCATTAACGGCTTCTGAGCAGAGATCTCACCTTAATCAACAATACCTAATTAACAATACCTAATTAACAACAATACCTAAAAATTACTCGTGCAAATCTGGTAGTTCATTCACTAGCTGGGTACGTGTTGTAAAGTCGCCAATCATCACTTCATCATCTGGCGCATCTCCGCAAGCCACTAAAGACAATAAACCTTGGTTCACATAATAAATCGCATGTTGTTTGAACTCTCGCCCTAATTCTAACGCCTGCTGTTTATCAATAAAGACTGCCCAGCTTTTTTCCATATGCGATAAATCAGGAGCTGCGCCAATAAGTGAACGATATGGACTGTTATATTGTTCAATTTTTCGCTGTAAACGACGGTCTAATAACCGATTTTGGCAAGGAGTGAGCACACTACCAAGAGGATTGTGTGCGGTGACAATGGCGAAAGGAATATCATTAGATAAGCGCTGCGTGAGTAAAAATTGTGTTCCTTGATACTTGTGCCAAAGGCTATCAATTAAATTATCCATTATCTAATATTCTCTGTTAATCCCAGTTAAGTGTAGCAAACCCTTATTCACGCTCATAGTCCATGTGATGCAAGTCACAAGAATAATAATTAAATTAAATAGCAAAATCAAAGGCTTATTAAAAAATTCAATTTTGTAACAATTCTAATGCGTAAATTTGTTAACATTTCATTTGTTAACAAATGCCTAAAACGAGTACAATAATCACCACTAGCTAGATTTTGCTACATAACTATAAGTTGTGGCACAAGCTGTTACATTTATCGGTACATTTTTTCACCATTAAATAATCAAGCTTGAGCATTTTGTTCTACATTTTTAGATAACATTAAATATAGAACATTATTAAATTGCCAAGGAACTTTTATGAGCAATTTAATCTCATAGTGTAACGAATCATTGTTTTAATAGATCTTTAGACTGATTGTGAGTGAGTTAAGACTCAGCATACAATGAGAATATGGATTTTTTATGATCACATTTATGTCACGTATGTCTCTTTTAATAATGTATTAAGCTGAGTGTATAATGTAGCTAGTCATGAAGCGTGTTTTGTTCAGGGCAGACATAGATAAACACCTATCGTGAAATTTATAAATTATCGGCGTTTCATTAATAAACACGCCAACGCCCTAGTGCAACATGACTAGAATCAATTGTTTTTAATTTAGGTAAATAACATGCAAAACCCACACATTCTTATTGTTGAAGATGAAGCTGTAACCCGTAATACACTGCGTAGTATTTTTGAAGCAGAAGGGTATGTAGTAACTGAAGCAAACGATGGCGCAGAAATGCATAAAGCCATGCAGGATAATAAGATTAATCTTGTTGTTATGGATATCAATCTTCCTGGTAAAAACGGTTTATTGTTAGCTCGTGAACTTCGTGAAATTAACAATATCGGCCTTATCTTCTTAACTGGTCGTGACAACGAAGTTGACAAAATTCTTGGTCTTGAAATTGGCGCTGATGACTACATCACTAAGCCATTCAACCCACGTGAATTAACTATCCGTGCTCGCAACTTATTAACTCGCGTTAATAGTGCTGGTGCAGAAATCGAAGAAAAAGGTTCTGTAGAATTCTACCGCTTCAATGGTTGGAGCTTAGAAATCAACAGCCGTTCTTTAGTAAGCCCACAAGGTGAATCTTATAAGCTTCCACGCAGTGAATTCCGCGCGATGCTTCACTTTGTAGAAAACCCAGGCAAAATCTTAACTCGTGCTGACTTGTTAATGAAGATGACTGGCCGTGAGCTTAAGCCACATGACCGTACTGTTGACGTAACCATTCGTCGCATCCGTAAGCATTTCGAAAGCTTACCTGATACGCCAGAAATCATCGCGACTATCCACGGTGAAGGCTATCGTTTTTGCGGTAACTTAGAAGATTAATTTTCGCTTATTGCGGAAATAAAAAAAGCCAAGTCGATGACTTGGCTTTTTTATTGGCTGTAATTCAGCTTAACGGACAAACTATATTACGAATATTCTTTGACTAAAGCTCAATCTCGAAACGAAGGGGTAAGCTACGTTTTAAATACCGAGACGTTACTTCTTATGAATGTAGTTTAACTAACCGAATTATTTACGCCTTTTGTCTTTAAACAATTCAATTAAGCTCATTAAACACAAAGCCCCCGCTATCACATTGAGGGCTATTAGTACCGCTACCGTCATTACTTCAACTCATTTTCCAAGAAAGCAGCCAACGACTTATAAAGGTGATTTCTAACTTTTTCACCACGCATTGAATGTTTCGAACCTGGATAATCCATCATCTGAAATAATTTACCTTCATCCTGCAAGGCTTTATAAACGCGTGTGCTGTTTTCAAACAACACATTATCGTCAGCCATGCCGTGATACATCATCAATCCTGATTGATAATTTTTCACATAAGGTAAAACACTACTGGCATCATAACCTGTTTGATTTCTTTCAGGATGACCCATGTAACGTTCTGTGTAATGCGTATCATATAAACGCCAATCTGTGACCGGTGCGCCAGATATTGCAGCCTTAAAATAATCAGGTGCTTTAAATTGCGCCATCAATGCCATGTAACCGCCATAGCTATGACCATAAATCGCAATATTGTTTCCATCGATATAAGGCAGACTACGTAAATGATCTACGCCCACTTTCTGATCTTCGACTTCTGCATCGCCCATGTTTTGGTAAATAACATATTCAAACTCAGTACCACGGTGCGCAGAGCCACGATTATCTAATTGAAATACCGCAAAACCTTGTTGCAGTAGATACTGAGTAAAGTAATCCGCTTCGCTCCAACTATTCACCACTAATTGCGCGTGAGGACCGCCATAAACGCGAACAACAACAGGGTATTTCTTACTGTCATCAAATGGTACAGGTTTGAATAAACGATATTGCAGTGCTTGGCCATCTTCAGCTTTTAGCTCTCCAAACTCAGGCATTTGCCAAAGACCCGCAAAGTCATACAAAGGGTGTGACTGATTAACTTCATTTTGCTCAACCCAAGCTAATTGCTTACCTTTTTCATCGTGTAAGCTCACTTGTGGCGGCTGACTTAGGCTATTAAAGTAATCTAAGTAAACAGGTTTATTATCTGCAAATACCGCAGAATGCATGCCGTTACGGCTGGAGATTTTTTCGATTTCGCCACCAGCTAATGGCACACGGTATAAATGACGTTCAACTACAGAATCTTTACGACCAGAGAAATAAACCCATCCTGCTTTTTCATCAACTAACTCAAGCGCATCAACCGCCCAATCACCTTGGGTTAATTGCTTTAATACTTTGCCATTTAAATCGAATAAGTAAAGGTGGTTAAAACCATCTCGCTCCGAGGCCCAAATGAATGACTTTTGCTGTTTTAAAAACTGTAAATCATCATTGAGGTTAACCCATGCTTCGCTTCGTTCAGCCACTACCGTTTTTGCAAGGTTATTGCTTTTAACATCTACAATGCGTAAATCAAGCGCTTGCTGATCGCGGCTTTGCCACTGAAATGATAAATGCTGACTATCAGGTAGCCATTTGACTCGCGGCAAATAAATATCTTTTTCTTTACCTAAATCGATCCATGAAACTTGTTGCTCTTTTCCTTCTTTGGCAAGCGTAATCACGCCTAACTCTATTTCAACGTTTGTTTTACCCGCATATGGGTAACGCTGCTCGGTGAGTTTAATCCCATCTGCATAAATTTCATTGCGAGTGACTAATTCAACGCCTGACTCATCAATACGAGTAAACGCGATAGATGACTCGTCTGGCGACCACCAATAACCTGTCATACGGCCCATTTCTTCCTGGGCGACAAATTCTGCCATACCATTTTTAATCGGACCTTTGCCATCAAAGGTCAACTGAGTCAGTTTTGAGCTAGCGAGTTCTAGTACATAAATGTTTTGCTCTCGCACAAAAGATACATACTTACCTTTTGGCGATAGTCGCGCATCAGTAACGAAACCTTCGCCAATATCAAGCTCCACCGCTTTGTTATCAGCAATGGTAAAATAATATAAAGTGCCAGCAGCTGGGATCAATAATGCTTCGCTGTCATCAGCCCAGAAGTACTCCATGATCCCTTGACCATAAATACGTTGGCGCTCACGGCGTGCTTTTTCTTCATCTGATAATTCACCCGAAGCTAATTTATCGGCATTGAGTAAAATGCTGCGCTTTGCCGTTGCAATGTCCATTTGCCATAAATCGTAGAAGTGTTGATTATCTTCACGACTTGCAAGGTATGTCACCAATCTACCATCTGGAGACAACTTAAGTCCTCTAGGGCTTGCACCAGCTAAGGCTGGCGAAGCATGAATTCGTTCGATAGTAAGCGGAGTGTTATTACCTGTCATATTCATTGTTGAGGCCAATACGTAGGTCGAGAAAAGAGAACTAGTCATTACTAGCGGAATTACGGATAACACTGAAAGTGCCGTAGATTTCCATTTCGTCATCATGGTCATTCCTTACAAAAAATGATGGTGTAAATTTCTTATTGTTATTATTTTCAATTTAACCAAATACCAACCTAAAGTAGGTATTTTGCGTGAGTTTATAACAAATCAGTCCGAAGTCATATATTGCTCATCTTTTTCACGCTGTAATGTCACCCGAACTAAGGTATTATCTGTGGCAATAAAATAGAACATTAACCACTGGTTACCGACCTTAACCTCTACTGTCTTAGGAACAAGCATGCAAACTTTGACACAAACCCTTACAAAACAAGCTGTATCAGAATCTCTTTCACAATTAATTTTGAGCTTAGCTGACTGTTCAAAAGAAATTAGCCAAGCCGTTCGCCATGGCGCACTAGCAGGCGTTTTAGGTGCAACTGAACAAGAGAATGTCCAAGGCGAAACACAGAAGAAACTCGACGTTATCACCAACGATATGCTCAAAGATGCACTCAAAGCCGAAGGTAATGTGCGTGGTCTAGCATCAGAAGAAGAAGACTATGTGGTTGAAGTGAATAAGCAAGGTGAATACTTGGTTTGTTTTGATCCATTAGATGGTTCTTCAAACATTGATATTAACTCTTTGGTAGGCACTATTTTCTCAGTACTACCAGCACAAGCTGGTGAGTTTACTGAAAACAGCTTTTTACAAAATGGTCGTCAGCAAGTTGCTGCTGGTTATGTTCTATATGGCCCATCAACCATGATGGCATTAACGACAGGTAATGGCACTCAACTTTATACTCTAGACCCTGATACAAACGAATTCTTGCTAACAGATCCGAGTGTTAGCATCAGCCAAGATACTGCTGAGTTTGCCATCAATATGTCAAACCAACGTTTTTGGGAAGCGCCAATGCAAACTTACATTAGCGATTTGTTGCTAGGTAAAATTGGCACTCGTGAGAAGTCTTTCAATATGCGCTGGATTGCAGCCATGGTGGGTGATGTACATCGCGTGTTATGTCGTGGTGGTATCTTTATGTATCCAACCGATAACAAGAACCCTGAGAAGCCGTACAAGCTACGTTTGATGTATGAAGCTAACCCAATGGCATTATTAGTAGAACAAGCCGGTGGTAAAGCCTCAACTGGTTATGGTGACATCTTAGATATTGAACCAGAAGCCATTCACCAACGTGTAGCGGTAATTTTAGGGTCAGCTAACGAAGTTGAAACTTGCTTAAGCTATCACGGTCTTGATTACAGTAGTGAACCTGAAATCAGCTAAGCTGATTATTTTAGACCTCATCTTTTAAGTGGGGTTTAACTAAAAAACCGCCAGTTGGCGGTTTTTTCATTTCGAGTGTTTGGCCCAGTTATTACTGCCAGCTAAAAAGAGCATAATCGGGCAAATTCAATTTTGCTGCAGGATCTTCGGCTAACTTTAGTTTCATTGCGACAATATCCTTTTGTAATTGCGTGCGAAATTGCCACACTTCAGTGGCGACAGCTTGCAACTCATCTGATTTATCTGTATTCCCCTCCCTTACTGCAGCCCAAATAGGTCTTAAATGATCAAAGCCCTGCTTCATTTTCGCCACATTTTTTTCGGTAAATTGATCAATTTCCGCAGAGCTATGTAATGGCGCGACTGGTTGGCGACCAATACTTGAAAAGAATGCTAGATAGTCATCCATGGGAACACTGTCAGCACTTTGCCATTTAGATAAGTTTACCTCATTGAGGAGTTGACTGGTTTCAGGGTTAATCACCATCACAGTCGGCGTGCCAAAGTAGGCAGGATAAGCATATTTTTGAGGTAAAAAGTGTATGTCATTAAAGTAGCCTACATCAACAAACACAGTTTCAAAGCGATCGGATAGTATGGTTTGCATTTGATTTGTCGAAAACTTAGCAGCAAGACCACGGCTGTCATGGCACCACTGTGCGCCCATCACCACCAATAACAATTTACCATTTGCTTGAGCAGTAGACTGCGCCGATGCTACTCGCTCCATATCATTATCATGAGCAATAAACGTATATTGTGGCAGTACTTCACCATGATGCGTTGTTGACTGACATCCCATCAATAACATTAATGATAATAAAATAAATCCAATCCCTAATTTCACGCAACCTTCCCTTTATTTTTATGATAGTTAACTAAGCATATACAAAAAAGGTCTGCTAATGCAGACCTTTTGTTAACCCCATGTTCAACGAACGGTTAAGCATAGGGTTAACCGTTCGTTGAGCCCCAAAAGACTCAATCAAACTTAAGCTTTTTCAGCTTCAATCTGGTGCGGTTTTTCAGTTTGGTCGACAATGGTTAATACCGCTGTATCACCAACAACATTACATGACGTCAGCACCATATCAATGATACGGTCTAACGCAGCGACAATAGCAAACGCTTCAACTGGTAATCCCATTTGGTGAATAAGCACACCAATCATCACCATACCGCCACCAGGAACACCACCTGCACCCACTGACAATAAGAAAACACTGAACAATAAGGCTGGAATTTGATCGCCACTAATAGGCATACCAAAAGCATTGGCAACAAAGAAGATTGCAATAGTGATGTAAATTGATACACCGCCCATGTTCATGGTCGCGCCCAGTGGCACACCAAAACCAGCAACTGCGCGGTTAACACCTAACTTATCAGTTAAGGTACGCATGGTCACTGGAATGGTGGCATTTGAGCTTGCAGTTGATAGCGAGAACAAGATTTGTTCGCGGGTTTTTTCGCGGAACTGTTTCGCTGTTACTTGGGTAAAGAAGCTTACTGCATATGGATAAACCACAAAAATCCACAGTAATAACAGACCAAGAATTAACAATAAATATTGCACCACGCTGAAGAAGATTTCAGGCTCTAACGTCGCACCAAGCTTGAACATCAATGCAAATACACCGATAGGGGCAAGGTTCATCACCACTGAAATCAAACGCATCATAATGACGTTAGCGGTTTGAAAGCCCTTCACTGCGCCTTTGGCAACTTCACCTAATGACTTGATCACGCCGCCTAGCAATAGCGCCATGAAAATGACTTGCAGCATATTGCCTGACGTAAATGCAGAGAACGGGTTATTCGGTACGATATTGACAATCAAGGTCATCAAATTAGGCAGTTCAGTGGCGGTAATATCCACACCACCAGCACTAGACATATCAACGCCTTTACCTGGCTCGATTAACATTGCTACCGCAAAAGCAGCCGTAATCGCCACTAAGGTATTAATAATGTAAAAGCCAAACGTTTTGCCACCAAGACGGCCGAAGCTTTTTAGGTCTTGTAGTTCACACACGCCGCAAACAATACTGACAAATACTAGCGGCACCACTAGCATCATGATCATATTGACGAACATTTTACCGATGCCAGAAGCGACTTCGACTAATGTCCCCGAAAAGAACGCCACATCATTTAGCGCAAATTGAACGATACTACCCAGTAGTACCCCTAAGAATAACCCGATAAAAATTCGAGTCGATAATGATTTGGTCATAATTTTCTGTATTCCTAGTTCAAGCCGACTTCAGAAAGAAAACACCTAAAAACGACGATAAAATTTGTTTTAATTATTTTTAACGACAAGGATACTGAAACAAGATGCAACATAATTCAATGTTAGAGATCAATAAGTTGTTATAAGGAATGAAACTAGATATTTACAGTGAGGTATAATTGACTGTTTTAAAACAATTAAATCATGAAATTCAATAAAATTGACTGTTATGCCAGTTTTCAAAACCAAAACACAACTCCATAACAGCGAGATCAGTTAGTTAAATTACCAAATTAAGTTAGATACACTGGCTTACTGCAATATTTTTTGCCTTGATGCCATAACACTCGTAAGCAATAACATTTGTTACTAAATGAAATTAATCATAATGTTATCAGTAAGGTCGATAAATGTATCAATATAAAACCATATGAGTCGCTACTGTTAAATCATCACAGTAATTTCAGTTGGCTAAATTCCAGCCAATAAAAAAGCAGTTAAGTTGCCTTAACTGCTTTACCCGCTAACAAGCTTATTTACGTTTTGAGCGCCTTTAACGCAAATTCAAAGCTCGTCTTTTTATGCTAGCCATAGCTCAACATCGTGGATCATAAAGTTACCATTATAAACAGGATCAGGTTCACCTATTGGTTCCAACTCAAAATAGGCTTTATGCTCGTCGGGTAAGCCTTCATAGCCACCAATAACTTGATACAGCCAGTTTTCGGATTCCCACTCAAGCTTATTCGCTTGTAAATACTCAAGCGCCGATTGGCGAAGACCTGAATCAATGACTTCACAGAAATACTCATCGACAGCTAGCTTCAATGGATTATCTGGGATATCAAAATCTTCCACTGCAGTCATTATGGTTTCAACATTATGCTCACGCACTTTGCTTGGTAACAAGTCCCGACTAATGGCTTTAATTTTTGATACCGTATCAAGCAAGGTTAACTCATGCTGACTGTTATGCACATCAACACTGGCAGGCTTGATGATCGCTTCAGCGCAATTAAACAACCTAGGAACATGCTTATGTCCAACATGATTTTCTGGTTGATAATCAGGGTGTAAATCTGTGTGCAGTAAAAAACCTTTCAACAATCGAGTTCGGCCTTGGATTTGTCTAAATCGCCCTAAAAGTTCCAATAACCTGCCCTGCACCGCACTTATTTCTTGAGTACACTGACTTAAAGTTTCTTGCAAGTTAGTGACCAGCAAACGTCGTAACTCACGAATATCACCGGCAATCTCACTTAATTCGCTGAACTGGAACATCTCCAGACCGTTAAGTAGCTCAGAGACCTGACTTTGGGCTAATTCATTTTCGCGAATTTTAGCGTTAATACTTCCCACATAGCCAAACTCATTATTGATCCGGCCCCATAACACCCTGATGGAGTACCTTAGGCTATCGGTAAAGCTATAAACATGTTCACTTAGGTCAGCTAAATACGCTTCAGCGGCACTGTAATCGATATTATGACGGGCTTCTTTATAATGATCAGCCAAAGTCTTGATGGTGCTAAATGCGGATCCCACATTAGAATCAATCTGCCGATTACGTTCATCACTTAAGGCTTCTTCTAGTAAAGCTCGCACCGAGCGTTTTAGTCGCAGCTCTTCGTCTGGTTCTGGTCGCCATAAAATACCGCTCTTTTTCAGTTTCTCAATCACCGCAACATCATGAGTAGATTCACTGACCGAGCCTGCTAAATAGGCATCCATAACCACATCAGCATGACGACTGAGCTGTTTGAGCAGCTTAACCCCGGCTTGATGTAAATTATTACTCATACTAAATCCCGTTGCGTGGCCGTTTCAGCTTGAGCTTCAAGACTTAGTCCTTCGGTTTCATCAATAAAGCGAATAACCTCATACAGGTAATCAAGCTTACCCGTGGCGATGTAAATCTGCTTTTCGCTGTTTGGCTTAATCAAGTAACCCAGTTCAACTAACCGCTTAAATACCAATTTAATTTGGTTATCGACATTGCTACTGGTTGAGCCAAATAGTCGATACTGGCTTAATTTAGCCAATTGCTCCATAAAGGCTGGCGTATCTTCGATACGGGCCTGCAGCTCAGTTAATCTTATTGGTGCGCCTTCACTTAAAGGTGCATCTTGGCCACTGCTCTCTTGCACCAGTACTAACCATTCCACCAGCGGAATTAACGCTGAACAAATGTCTTTAAACTGACTCGAGATAACCTTCTTTTCTTGATCACCTAGTTGCTGGTAACCACAAAAAAATACATCGCCTTCAGCAGCCGATGAAATCGTGCGATTAATTTGATTAAGATATTGCTCAACCTTTTCAAAGGTAGTGCTATTTTTAAGCGCGCGCCAACCATCTTCATTGGTTGTGCGGCAAATAAACTCGCCGCGTAACAACTGTTCAATCAATACCCCTGTGCCGACCAAAGGCGTGTCTGAAGAGACAGAGTTTAATGAGTTTGAAATAGACGTTATAGACTCAGACATTACACAGCCTCCTTGTTAGCTCGTTGGCTTAATCGTTCTGCCAGAGGATTACTTTTAGGCTTAACCACTTGCAGTTTTCGGGTTTGTTTATTGATAATATAGCGGTTAGCAAACAAGTTAAGCACTTCAGATTCTGGGTTAGGGAAGGCGCCCAAAACACTGATATTGTTATTCACACAAGCATCAAAAATCTTCTTCACATTGGTGTGATGCAAAGTGCCTAATTCATCAATTGGCCAATGAATAGTGACATCTGCTTTACCGCGTAATAAGCGCGTAAATGCCAATAAGAACTTACACAAGATTAAGTAAGCCATACCATGACTTGATGACTCATTAAGCTGTCTATCGGTGCGGATAATCAAATCGCTATTGCCTTCTTTTAGGCGCAATTCAATTTCCAGTAATTTAGCAATACCACCAGATAATGCGGAGCGACCAATGATGTCTAATGCTCGGCGCATACTTGAGGTGTAATGCTCATCAGGCAATTGGCTAAAACCATCCGCTTTCCATTGTTTAAAGGCTTTCACGAACACTTCTAATTCTGGCCAGAACTCTAACTCACTAATACGTGAACGAATTCTCACTGCCGACTCTGAAACACCATCAAGGAATAACTCTTCGCCGACTTCGCGAGTAATCCGCGCGCTTTGTGAGGCAATACGGCGATCGATATCGGCGAGCACATCATAATAAGCGGTTAAATCGATACCAAAAATACGCCCTTGCTCACGAATAGCCATCAGTGATTGCGGCACCATCACATTCAGTAATTGCTCAAGTTGCGGCACTAACTTACGGTAATCCAGTAAACGGATCCCTTTATCGTTAGTAAAGCTCGACTCATCCCGAGCACGCTCCCAAAACTCAGCTAAACTCGAACCGGATTTACTGACAATCACCGAGTCAAAGTGTTCAACATATTGCTTAACTGAACCCAATAAATAGTCGCGTTGCAGAAGTAACTCTTCACCTTGTCTTAAGCGTTCGCCAATACTGCCATCAGCTTCATCTTTACTAGGTGGTAGTTTCAATTCCGCTAATTTGCGCATCACTGCACGTAATTTAGTTAAGTTTTCTGATGCATCGACTTGCGCAGCATCCGAAGCTTTTTTCTTGGTTTCAAGCTGCTGTTTACGTTGCTTCACATCTGCTGTTTTATTTGCAAGCTGCTGCTCTAACTCTAGTGCGGCTTGTTTGACTTTAGATAAGTCGGTTTGCAGTTTAGGTTTAGTGATCATCCATGCATTTTGATACCAATGGTCATAACGCAACACATCACTTCGACGTTTTTCAGCGTTACTGATTTGGCTTTCTAATTCACGGATGTTTCCTTTAAGCGCAACAATCGCTGCTTCATCGACACCGCGAGATTTAAGCTCATTCTTATACCAAGTATCACAAGCTTTCTGTTCTTGTTTGGCGTTACTGCGGCGAGTCTCAATATTGGCTTTGATTTGCCCTAGTTGGTTATCCAGTGCGCCAACCACATCTTGCCAGTAAGCATTTTTTTCCATTCGCGCTTCAAGCGCTTGCTCTTTTTGCTCAGATAACCAAGCTAAATGGTGATTATGTTGTTGCTTAAGTTCGTTATCTAACTGAATAAGACGCTTGCTTGCATGGGCTTTTCTATCAGCCAAAGCTTGATTGATTTGCTCTTGAGTACTGCGTTTTTCATCAAATAAACGCCTAACATCTTCACGACTATTTTTATAAGCTGTGCGGGCAAAGGTAAGCTCTTTATTAAGATTATCGAGCTCATCGTTGATGGCAACCAGCTGATCTTCGTGCTCAGCTTTAAGCTCTTCAGCTTGGGTTAAAGCATCTTCAGCTTTATTGAGCCTTAAACGTAAGTCCTGTTCAGAGGCGGCATAATCTGGCACCTCAATCGCTTTAAGATCTAAGCCAATACCAAATAACGACTCGTCATTATTTCCTGAAACACTTGGATGTAAGTCTGTTCGATGGAGTAATTCTGGCGCAATCACTTTTCCAAAACTTTGCTCCCAGCCCGGTGATTCTTTGCGTAGAAACTCAAGTAAAGTATGTGACTGAGGAAATAAAACCTCTTTAACATCATCCACATCGCTTAGCCGCTCATTTACTCGAACACTGGCGATACGTAATGCTTCGCTGACTTGATCGCGCTTTGCTCTGAGTTTGCGTTCATCACTCGATAAACGATCGACTTTTTGATTACAAATTTCTTGCTCTTCATCGGCGCGACTAATTCGTTCATCGAATACCGCCAGCGTCATTTTTTCTTCTTCGGTATACGTTACGCCATCAATCTGATGACTTAACTCACCGCGAGTTAATTTGAGTTGGTACTCTTGTTCAGCAAATGCCGCTTTACCAGCATCGGTTTTATCACGCCATAAATTCTCTAATGCCGCTAAATCTTCTGACGACGCTTCACGCTGACTATCGCGGTTTTCACGCGCTTCATCTTGCTCTTCATGAAGAGATTCCAGCTCACGGTGCAGTTGCTCTGCAATTTTGCTGCGACGAGAACTGTAAGCTGCTTCAATATCTTGGTGCTTTTCAGTTTGTAGCTTATGGCGCTCTGTGAGGTTTTCTAAATCACTGCGCCAATTATCCAAACTGTCTAAATCAGCTTTAGCTTGCTCAATATTGGCATTTAAAAAGCCTTCGTATTGATCTTCAATGGCATCCAGTTCAGCTTCATACTTACGTGTGTCACCTTGCGCAAAAGATAACTCCTGACTGATCTCATCACGTGCTTCTTTCCACTCTTCATCTAATAATCTCAGCTGTAAACTGGCATCTTTAGATTCATTTTGATTGATATCTTGTCTCTCAGCTTCAAAGGTTTCATCTGCGCGATAACCTTTAGCCAATGTCCCTAAACGCAATTCAGCGCTCAGTAACTGGTTAAATTCTTGTTCTAATTTCTCAAACTCTGGGCGAATTTGTTCAAAGCCTTGTACCAATTGGCTTTCACGGATCCAATTCTCGACACGCTGCGGATTAAGGCGAGACGTTGGCGGATTAACTCCGTCTTCTTCTAAAATAGCCGCAACCATCGACTTAACGGTTTCCATTTTTCCTTCTTTGGAATGGACCGCTTTAGCAAGTTTCTCTATATGACGTAATGAATATTCACTGTCACACAATGAAAAGTGATGCGCATAGGTGCGTAACTCACCTTTATTACCACCTGTAGTTAATAAACTGCGATCGTGTTGGATAATCGCACGATATTCACGGGTGTTCAGTAGATTAGTATGAGTGACTTGAGCACGTTTCATTTCTCGGCCAAGTTCAGCCATGGTATGACAAATAATTGTATCGCCATTACGGTTTTTAACGTAATCATCTAACTCGAAGCCTTTAGCAATAAAGCGATAGTTAACGCCTTTGCCGTCACCAGCTGACGCCATAACCGCTTGATACAACTTGCCATCACTCTTTTGATACTCATAAATGATATAGCTTGAATCGTGAGGTAAGTACCAACGCTCGAAACTGTCACGGGTAGAAGGAACAACGCGGCTTGGGTATTCGCCATAAAACACGGGAACCAGTCGCTGTAACGTGGTTTTACCCGACGCATTGGTACCACAAATATTAGTGTGTCCATCTAATTGAAGTTCTACTACACCTGGGAGGTGAGTATTAATTAACACGATTCTGATCAAGCTTGGCATTGGAGTCCTTTTGCGCAGTCAGCTAAAGCTACAAACTAGATTTTAAGGCACTTTTTAAGCGCTTTTCTTATGAGCTTGGCTTATGATTTTTTACCTATTGGTAATAAGTTAAATCAAAGCGATGAATGAAGCAATTTCGCCGATTATAATGTTTGAGATAATACGCTAACAAGACGAAAAGTGGCGCCTAACAAAGCAGCAAACAGTGATGTTTAATTCATTTATTCCTAATGGAATAAGCGATATTCCAAATAGCGCAACCAGCTTTGATAGAATGGGGGATATTTATCTCTGTACATTGCTCATCAATCAATAGGTTTCCCTTTTCGTATGGCAAAATCTCATTTACTCACATCATTTTCAATTTTGTGTACGCTACCTGCTTCTTTGCTAGCTACCGCTGACGAAAAGCACCATGAAGATCCGACTAAAATTGTCACTAAAGCGGGTGTCGGCTATAACGATCAATTTACCTTTTCGGGATCTATTGGCCTTGATGCTACGCGAATGGTAAACGCACGCATTAATGATGATGGCAGTGAATGGCGCATTGGCGGTTCTTGGTTATTTGATTTTGGTATTGTGAACTTTAACTTTAATCGCAATGAATACGACAATGATGCGAGCTCTAACGGTTATAGTGTGGGTACATTTATTCCATTGAGTTATTTCGGTTTTACCCCTGGTGGCTGGCAAATATTTCCTATGGCCGGCTACAACTATACCGATGGCGACATTGCCGAAGAAGACGTCATTGATGATAACGGCTTTATTTTAGTTCCTAAAACCAGCCATGGTGCATATCTTGGCGCTTTTGCTATGAAGCCTCTCGGAGAAAGTTGGACCTTAATGGCATTTGGCGGTGGCGCTGCCGGTAGTGACAGTTATTCTAGCTATTGGGCTGGCGGCGGTGCGAGTTATAAAATTAATCAGCAGCAATCATTTAACTTTTATGGCTTTATCTCTGAGAGTGACTACGGAAAAACCAATAAAATCGGGATTTCTTATACTTATCAATTTGAGTAAAATGTCTTCTGAGGTTTTGTTTACTTTTATCTCAAAACCTATGATCAAAAAAGCCACCTGACGGTGGCTTTTTAGTGACTGTTTTTTGCTACTATTTTTAAAGGCTGTTTTTTATGACTAATTTTTAGTAACTGTGAATTTATCCTACTGCTTATATTTCGTTAGAGCTTAAACTGAGAGGTCGCACTTTGAAGCTCGTCAGAGAAACCTAATAAGCCTTCTGATACATCTTGTACTTCAGCAAGGATATCTAAAGTTTGAACAAATGAAGCATTCATTTCAACCACGTTATTACTCACTTGCGCCGCAACCGCTGATTGCTGTTCTGTCGCCGCCGCAATATGGGTGTTCATGGTATTAATACTGACAATCTGTTCTTGAATTGACTTAAGCACATCGCCAGTTTCACGGGCATGTTTCTCATTATCTGATGCTTTACCAATAGCGACATCCATGGTGCTAACCGAAGATTCAGCCGCCACTTTTAAACGCGATAGCACTTCACGAATCTCTTTAGTTGCATCAGCAGTTTTCGACGCTAATGCGCGGACTTCATCAGCAACAACCGCGAAGCCGCGCCCTTGCTCACCCGCTCTTGCTGCTTCAATAGCAGCGTTCAATGCTAAAAGGTTAGTTTGTTCGGCAATTGAGGTAATGACATTCAAAATTGAATTAACGCTTTCGGTATCTTTGGCTAATTCATTTATCGAGTCTGAAGCCACTTCAATTTCAGCATTAAGCTCTTGAGAGATATTAATTGTACTGGCCACCACAGCTAAACCGTTTGTCGCTTCTTGCTCTGCGCTATCTGCAGCTTCTGCTGCCTGTTGAGCGCTTTGGGAAATTTCATTAACAGAAATACCCATTTCTTCCATTGAGTGTTGCACTGCTTTTGCATCTAAGCTTTGTTTTTCTGTGGCTTGCGTGGCTGTTCCCATACGCTCTTTTAAAGACTCTGCGCTTTGCAGTAATGGCGCTGTCACACTGACGACTTGTTGAATCGCATCAGCAAGAAGACGTAAAAAACGATTGAAGTTAGAAGATACCTGCCCTAGTTCATCACGACCAGTGACATCTAACTGATGGCGTAAATCACCTTTACCGTCAGCTAATTCACCCAAAGAGTTAGCTAGATTACCTGCTGAACCACTTAATGATTTTGCAATTGATATTGTCGCAATAGCCATAATTAATAACAGCACTAAGCCAATTGATAATGTCAGTGCCAAGCTGCTTTCAGAACGACTGACTGACTCTTGAATGGTGTTATTAAATTCAGACACTTTATCGGTTTTATATTGCTGAACACCATTGATAAGCTTGTCGTAAACTTGAGTTTTATTGGCAATAATTTCGCCGACTTTACTCATATCAAGAGTGTTATCTATCATCCCCTTAGCAAGATCATAAGTTATGTCATTATATTGGGAGAGTTCTCGATTCAGTGTTGATAATCGTGAAGCTTGTTCATTATCAAGCCCTGTTAAGCTATTAATGTTCTTCTTTAATGATTCAAAGGTCTTGTTAGCATTATCAATCAGGTCTTCATCGGCAAAAGACACAGCCTGAGTATAAAGCTCATCAAGTCTTTGCACATATATTACGTTTTGATTGGCGAGTTCAACTCGTTGAGAAACCTTATCTTGCATGAAGGTCATCGTATCGTTGTTTTTATTAATTGCTACGATACTGATCGTTAAATTAACAGCGAAAATAATCACTGATAATACAAAAATTAAACCGATTTTTTTAAAAATAGACATATTGCTAAACCAATTCATTTATTGCCCCCAAAGCACTAAAAAAGTAAATTTATGACTTAACAAAGTCATTCAAATTGACTACAACACATTGAATTTAAATTAGTACATTGTGTAATAGTGATTATGTGATGTAACGACAAAGAATAAAGAAAACAAGCAACTGTTGACTATGGAATTGTTACAATTGTATATATCGGCTTTACAGAGTAAATCTAAAGCTAATGAGCAATATTATTTCTTGAACTGTCTTTAACTTCATACAGTTTATCGTCGGCATGCTTAACTAATCGCTCAAGTGTCATGCCCGAATGCCATTGGACGACGCCTTGAGATAGGGTCACAAACTCACTTGCTAATGAATCAGGATGTTTAAACGCCATTTGGCTTAATTGTATTTTGATATTGTTAGCGACATCTATCGCACCAGAAAGGTCTGTTTCAGGTAATAAAACGATAAACTCTTCGCCACCATAACGGGCGCAAACGTCTCTTGGTCTTTTAATTTGTTTGGTCAATAACTTAGCCAGTTCGACTAAACATTCGTCACCTCGTTGGTGACCTAGATAGTCGTTGAGTTTTTTAAAGTAATCGATATCCATTAAGATAATCGACAGAGGTAAGCCCGTGCGTTCAGAGTGTTGAATTTCTTTATTCAACATTGAGTCAAAATGGCGTCGATTACTCAGCTTGGTTAAGCTATCCGTTAGTGCCAACTGATTTAATTCGCTTACCAAACGCTGATTCTCAACATCTTTAAACACCGCTTTTCTGAACCACTTTTCTACTACTTGTTGACCAGAAATAATCACAGTAAAAAAGCTCAGCATATTAATCACTGGAATAAATAAGTCGAAAGAAAAGAAAAAGACTCTCGCAATCACTACATAAGCACCAATAATTAAAACTGGGATAATCAGTAATCCTCGTGACGGGAATAGCGCCACCACAAATGAAATAAAAATCAAGTGGATCAATGATTCAACGGCTGTTTGAGGAGACAATGCTTGAAATAAAAACAAATTACACACTAATACCCAACAGAGAACCAAGGCGAAAATGAAGGCATAAAATCTTTTGTAATTATTTACTTGAAGGTTTTCTGATAATGCGAAATTGTGAATAAGGCCGAACAGTGAAATTAACGTAATTGGAATGAGGCTGAGTGAAGTAAAAACGATGTCTTTATCTGGATTATTGATGACAATAGAAACAAAAATCACAATAGTTAGAATGAATGATAAAACACTAAGCCATCGGCAACTTTTTGCTAAGTATTGTTGCGTCTCTATATGCAACTGGAATTCAAAAGTTGGTGTCTTCGTTTGCATGTATCTGATTATTTTTTGAGTTATTATGATTTGATTATAGCCATTTTTTAATCACTTGCGACATTAAGTGTAAGATTAAACACTGATTTTAAATTGAGAGTTTTTACAAACCCAAAAACAGCAACTCCTTGCAGCATTTTATCAGCCGAATTAACTCACAGACATAAAAAAAGCTAACCTAAGTTAGCTTTTAACATTTCCAAAATTTGATTTATTTAAGCAGCGATTTCAGCTGCTTTAGTCTGCTCATCTTCACTGTGTCGAATAAGGTAATCGAATGCACCAAGTGAAGCTGTCGCCCCACTGCCCATCGCAATAATAATTTGCTTATACGCTGAGTTAGTTACATCACCAGCAGCAAACACACCAGGTATTGAAGTTTGACCCTTGCCATCGACGATGATTTCTCCGCGACCAGTCAATTCCACAATATCTGTTAGCCATTCAGTGTTTGGCACTAAACCTATTTGTACAAAAATACCCGCTAGCTCAACATCATGTGATTGATTCGTTTTGCGGTCGGTATATTTAAGACCCGTTACACGTTTACCGTCACCTATAACTTCGGTAGTCATAGCCTGAGTGATGATATCGATATTACCCATAGAGTGGGCTTTACGTTGCAGCACTTCATCTGCACGCAATGTGGTATCAAACTCAAGAACAGTAACGTGCTCAACGATATTGGCTAAATCAATCGCAGCTTCGATACCTGAATTGCCGCCGCCAATCACCGCGACACGTTTTCCTTTAAACAGTGGACCATCACAATGTGGACAATACGCAACACCGCTACCACGATATTCTTGTTCGCCAGGTACGTTCATTTCGCGCCAGCGAGCTCCGGTTGCTAATAATACTGTTTTACTTGATAACTTAGCGCCACTTTCAAGCTCTAATTCAAATAAGCCGCCGTCTTTTAAAGACAATGCACGCTGATTATCCATAATATCAACGTCATAATCTTTTACGTGTGCTTCTAAATTAGCAACCAACTTAGGGCCTTCAGTTTTAGATACTGAAATAAAGTTTTCAATACCGACAGTTTCAGCCACTTGGCCGCCAAATTTATCAGCAACAATACCCGTTCGAAGTCCTTTACGTGCAGCATAAATTGCCGCAGATGCACCCGCTGGGCCGCCGCCGACGACAAGCACATCAAAAGCTTCTTTATTGTTAATCTGTTCGGCTTTTCTTGCTACAGCATTAACATCAAGTTTATTTAATATTTCTACTACGCTAATGGCGCCTACTGAGAATGGTTCGCCATTCATGTATACCGTTGGTACCGACATGATATTGCGCTCATTGATCTCATCTTGAAACAAAGCACCGTCAATCATCACATTGGTAATATTTGGATTAATTGCCGCCATCATATTTAATGCTTGAACAACTTCAGGACACGTTTGGCAGCTCAGCGAAACGTAGGTTTCGAAATGAAATTCACCAGGTAAGGATTTAACTTGTTCAATCACTTCATCGGCAAGCTTAATCGGATGACCACCAGAGTGAAGCAAAGCAAGCACTAATGAAGTGAACTCATGCCCCATAGGTAAACCAGCAAAAGTAATATTAGTGTTTAGCTGCGGGTTAATAATACTCATGGATGGGGTTCTTGAACCCGTTTTTTCCGTCAAACTCACTAAGTCAGACAGTCCTGTGACATCTGTAGCAAGTGACAATAATTCTTGAGATTTTGGGCTAGCGTCTGCTGACACGACAAGTTCAACTGGGCGCTTGAGGTTTTGCAGATAGGTGTTCAGTTGATTTTTAATATTCGTATCTAACATACGTGTGCTCCTAAAAAGTAAATAAGTTGAGCAAAAAAATGTGTCAATCTCAGTAACTCCAACAAGGTGATGAAACTTGTTTGAGCCAAGGGGGCCTAAGATTGACAGGAGATGATTTGGAACAATGGAGATAATCTAATTGAAACCGTTTTATCAAATATTGACTCACTCATGATGGTGAGATGAGCAAGCCAATGCTGATAATATTTTACGCTTAGATTTTAGTGACTTTTAGATTTTACCTACTAAGTCAATTGATGGAGCAAGTGTTTCTTCACCTGGCTGCCATGCTGCTGGACATACTTCACCATCGTGAGTTGCAACGTACTGAGCTGCTTGAATTTTACGAACTAACTCAGATGCGCTACGACCAATACCTAGGTCATGAATTTCAGCAACTTTAACTTCACCTTCTGGGTTCATTACGAAAGTACCGCGAAGTGCTAGGCCATCTTCTTCAATCATCACACCGAAGTTACGAGTGATTGCGCCTGTTGGGTCACCAATCATTGGGTAGTTGATTTTTCCGATTGTGTCAGAGCTTGCATGCCATGCTTTGTGAGTGAAATGAGTGTCAGTTGATACTGAGTAAACTTCAACGCCCATTTCTTGTAACTTAGCGTAATGGTCTGCCATGTCGCCTAACTCAGTAGGACATACAAATGTGAAATCCGCAGGGTAGAAGAAAACAACTGACCACTTGCCTAGCAGATCTTGCTCAGACACAGGAACAAATTCGCCATTGTGAAATGCTGTTGCTGAGAATGGCTTGATAGTTGAATTGATGATTGATTGAGTCATTGTATTGCTCCGTAAATTTAATTAAGTGTTTAGCTGTATCCGTTTGATGGGATAGATAATAGCGACAACTCAGAATTAAATATAACGGATAAAAACTATCACCTTAATCGGTTTTTTAGAATGACGATAAAGTTAGGGGAAGTGTTATCGGATTTTCCGATGACCAATTTCAACAGTCTAAATAATGAGGATTAAAACAAGCACTCATCAAACAATCATTTATCAAACAAGCACTTATCAAACAAGAGTAACGGACTAACAATCACATCATTAATCACTATCACTCAAGTTTTATATTCTAAAACCTTTATTCCCATTGGGTGAAACGAGTCAGTGAACGCCCTACAGGGTAATCAAGTTGCTGTGACAATTGCTGTAGCTGCTGTTTGTTACTTGCGGCGCTGAATGAGTTAGGTTGTTTACTGGCATAAATCACCCAGTTACCCCCGCCTGTTAGGGTTGCATACACATTCGCAAACTGCTGCGATAGCGTTTGCTTTAACAGCTCGCTTTTACTGTGCTCTTTCCAACAATTTAATACCAAAAAACCATCAGCTTTAAGGCCTTTATGGCAATGCTCAATAAACTCCTTGGTTAACTGCTTTTCATCAACACCTTGTTCGATATACATATCTGCAAAAATGATGTCTACTCGCTTATGATCGCCTTTAGCGAGAAATTCACCACCATCTTGATGAACAAGATTAAGCTTTTTGCCAATTGGTAATTGAAAATAACGTTTAGAAATATCAATCACATCTTGTCGAAGCTCCACAGCAGTGAGCTTAATCCCCGCATCAAAACGCCTTAAAGCATGCACCAACCCACCGCCCCCTAGCCCTAGAATAATTGCACTTTTAGGTGTTGAGAAAAGTAATACCGCTAGCATTGCCTGAATATAAGTATGCTGAGGAACATGAGGCTTAGCTTTAAGAATTTTGCTTTGTTCGTCATTATCACCAAAGGATAAAATACGGTAGTCGTTATCTTCTAATACGAATATTGGGCCGATCTCATCGTTGCACTGGTGTAACTGCTGGTAATCTAACATTTAACTGACTCTAGTGATCCGACTGTAGATTTTCTTATATTCAACATGACGAATTTGATTGCAAGCTGGACAGTTTACAGGATAAATTCTAACTCTCATCGTCTGAGTTCAAACTTAACAAGAACAATCTGAAATCTAGCCCCAAAAGAGTAAATAAAACCTATGACGACCCAAATATTAATTAGTTGTATTTGCTTAGCGGTGTTTTTCTTTGTGCAACATCAATTAAAGCAAATCATCACTAAGCAATCAGAGAAGAAGCAAATAAATGAGGTCAGAACCCGACTTGTCACTCGGCTCTTATCATATTTATTATTTTTCATTACGGCATCGATTATGGCGGTGTCATTAGGGCTAGGCTATCAAGAAGTTTCCCTATTTGTATCATCAGCTTTTGCTGTGCTTGGGGTCGCTTTGTTCGCTCAATGGTCAATTTTGAGCAACATCACTGCTGGAGTGTTGATATTTTTTGCGTGCCCTTATCGTATTGGCGAAAAAATTAGAATCGTTGATAAAGATGAAGATATGACGGGTATTATTGTCGAGATAAGCTTATTTCATGTCATTTTAAAACGAGATAAGGGGGACTTAATGACGTACCCCAATAGCTTAATGTTGCAAAAAGCGGTGATAAAACTGCCTCATACGAATTCAAAGGCTGGTAACGAGCAGCAACCTAAAAAAGATGTTACTCAAGTAGCGGGTAACAATGTCGAAGCTTCAACTGTCAGCGAAACAGAAAACAATACCGTAAGCTAATCAATTTTTGACAAGTCTGACTCACCGTATGCTAGTGCATAAGGCCAGATTTATGAGTTCAAGTTTATGAGCTTAAGTTTATGAGCTTAAGTTTATGAGCTTAAGTTTATGAGCTCAAGTTTAAGAGTTTAAGTTTCAGTTTCAGTTTCAGTTTATGAGCCCAAATTAATGGGCTCTATTCATCGGTTAGCTTAATACTCTTTGAAAAAATGCCACCGCTTGCAAATACATTTGAAGTGCTAGCGCCGCATCATAGCGTTCGCCCTCGTCACGCATAAAGGCGTGTTGGGCATTCACTTCTTGCCAACTAAAGTTGATTTGCTCTTGCTCCAACTTTTGATAAATCAATTTACGTCCTTCACTGGATACGTGAGGATCTTGTTTACCAAAAATCATAGCCACTTCGCCAGCAATATCACCTGTGCGGGTCAATGAGTCATTGCCTTTTTCGCAAGGTAACGTATTTGAATGAATATCCGTTGGGTATAAACAAAATGCGCCACTGATATCGGCATTAAGCGCTGCACGATAGGCTAAATGGCCACCAATACAAACGCCCATTACTCCAACCTGACTGGTGCAATATGCCTGACTACGGGCAAACTCCACCATTGCTTCAGTATCACTGTCATGGTGCTCTAGCGGTTTAGCAAATTTATCTGCATTACCTTTGTCTTTTCCAGCATCATCATATTCCAGCACAGTTCCAATTGGGTTTAGCTCATGAAACACTTCAGGCACCAAAACAACAAATCCATGGCCAGCTAAAATTGCAGCGCTTCTAGCAATCGGGGCTGTTTGCTGAAAAATTTCCGAGTAGAAAATAATCGTTGAATACTGGCCTGACTCGTCTGGGCGATAAACATACGTGCGCATCACGCCAGTTGCCGTTGCTATATCATGCACTTCTTTGGTAATGATCATAATCCCTCTTTAATTTTAATCCTTTCACAGTAAGTCAAATGGCTATTCTAGAGCCTGTTTACGATATTAAACCAGCTTAATTGAGTTCGTTATCTGAATGGTGACTCGTCAATAAATCAGTGATATTTTTCAAGGTCGTATAGGCAATGGCATTAAGTGCTTCATCAGTTAAGAAAGCTTGGTGACCAGTAAAAATAACGTTGTGACTGGCAGACAAAATTCTGAACACATCATCCTTAATAATTTCATTTGATTTATCTTGGAAAAATAGCTCTTTTTCATTTTCATATACGTCTAACCCTAGCGAGCCTAACTGACCCACCTTTAATGCTTCCATGGCATCAATCGCATTTAATAAGCCACCACGACTGGTATTGATAACCATGACGCCTGGTTTCATTTTATTAAAGCTATTTTGACTCAATAGATGGTGATTATCTTCTGTTAGTGGGCAGTGCAAGCTTATGATGTCGCACTGTGGATACAGTTCATCAAGGCTGATGTACTCAACGCCTAAACCTTTAACGACTTCACTTGGATACGGATCGTATGCAACAACTTTACAGCCAAAACCAAGCAAGATTTTGATAGTGGCGATACCAATTTTCCCGGTACCAATAACGCCAACTGTTTTGCCATGCATGTTGAAACCGACCAAACCTGACAAGGCAAAATTAGCATCTCGAGTGCGTTGGTAAGCTTTATGAATTTTACGGTTTAAAGTTAGCATAATGGCAATGGTGTGCTCGGCGACAGATTCAGGCGAGTATGCAGGGACATTAACAACCGTGATGCCTAATCGTTTAGCAGCATCTAAATCGACATTGTTGAAGCCAGCACAACGCATGGCAATAATTTTAGTGCCACCTTTGGCCAGCTCAACTAAGACTTCTTCACATAGAGAATCATTGACGAAAGCGCATACCACTTCAAAACCATCCGCTAATTTGGCATTTTGCATGCAAAGTCGATAATCAAAGTATTCAATCTTGGCGCCAAAGTCTTTATTCATCGCATCAAAATGTTGAATATCATAATTTTTTGCGCTGAAGAATCCGATTTTCATTTAACAGTCCTTAGTCAACAAGCTCAAGGGCTTGTCTTAACACACCGATTAACAATTCACGGTGTTATTTTTATAAAATGTCATCTGGCTAGCATACCAATAATTTAGATTTTGCTATAGATCGCTATTCATTCAAGATGAATTTGCTAAGCTGTTACCTCATTAACATCTCAATTATGTGTAATTCATGTCTAAAAAGCAGCATCAAGAAGTTTCTGAATTCCAATTTTGGCTACAACGCTTAGGCAAAACCAGTTTAAGAGCCTTACATATTGTCGGCATTGTCGGTGCTGGCGGTGGACTATTACTGGGAATAGAGCAAAGTCTTTGGATCAATTACTGGATTTTAGCCATGACTAGCGGCGTGGCATTATTTGCATGGGAAGTGATTAGAGATTGGCGCTGGTTAATTCAATTGAAAGGCGTGTTAACGATCTTCAAAGTTTTATTGCTGGGTTTATTTATTCCAATGGCAGATTGGAAGCCTGAAATAACAATTTTTATCGTGCTGTTATCGGTCGTAGTATCCCATGGTCCTGCTGGATTACGTCATTATTCTGTGGTGCATCGAAAAGTAATACATGGCAAAAAGGAAATTAAAGGTTAATCTAGTATTATCTTTTGTTATTTTTAAGGTAATAGGATGTTTCCTTATCCGGAGCAATATCGTTTAGCAGCCCCACCGTTAACTACAAGTTTCATGGTGTTTTGGGCACTACTAAGCCACAGTATTTTTGCTGATGCCAGCCCGTTTGCACTTTATCCTTTATTGTCCCTGTTCCCACTGGTACTCATTGGGCATGTGTATTTGATTTGGAATGCACAAGGAATGTCGCGACTTGACCAAAGTTTTTACGCACTAGTCCATGTCCCGCTGGCATTTGTTGTCTGGACTTTTACCATTATGCACGTCAATGGCAACGCATTTTCATAAGTGTTTTTGGATAAGCGACTTATTATAAAGGTTAAGTGAACAACGATTTTTATAAACCTTGAGCGGTATAACTAAAACGTTGGCGTCAAAGCACACTAGGGCGTGCAAGCAGTATCATTCATAGATTGCTTGCACTTACTTAAGCTGAAAGGTATCTTTGCCGCGCATTCTTGTAAAGGGCTTACCATGGCAGACTTCATCTACACTCCCCCTACCGATCCTTGGCTCGATATTATCCATGAAGATAAAGATATTATTGTGCTCAATAAGCCTTCAGGACTCTTGTCTATACCTGGACGTGATGCCCAATACCACGACAGCATTTATAGCCGTGTATTAGAAAAGCACCCCAATGCTCAAATCGTACATCGACTGGATATGGCAACATCTGGTGTCATTGTAGTGGCACTGCGTCGTAACGCTGAGCGAGAATTAAAGCGCCAATTTAGAGACAGAGAAACAGCTAAAACTTATTATGCCAGAGTAGCAGGCCACCTTAATCCTGAAATAAAACAAGTCGATTACCCGCTTATCTGCGATTGGCCCAACCGGCCTAAACAAAAAGTTGATCATAAGCTCGGCAAACCTTCTTTAACTCATGTCGAAATAATCAATTATGCTAAGCAGTCAACGCTGGTAAAGTTAACCCCTATTACTGGGCGTTCTCATCAACTACGCGTTCATATGTTGGCATTGGGTCATGTGATCCTAGGCGATGGCTTTTATGCCGACCCATTAGCGAAACGTTTATCTGAACGACTATTGCTGCATGCCGCAGAGCTCACCATTCATCATCCATATAGCCAACAGAAAATGACATTCAATGCTGAAGTGCCCTTTATTCATCCCGTTGGATTGCAATAATACTAAGTTTACTCCAGTCCTTTTCTTGATAAATGCAGTCATCAACCTCAACAGTTTACGTTATGCATAAATTGTTCATGAGAACTTTTTGATAGCCATTGTTCATTATTCATCGTAAATTAATGCCTAATTATAATTTAATTAGGCATTTTACTATGGAAACTCCATTTCAAAGAGATCAGCTAGACAATCAAATTCTTGAAGCATTAATGGAAGAAGCGCGAACTCCCTTTGCAGAGCTCGCTAAACGTTTTGCAGTAAGTGCCGGTACGATTCATGTACGCGTTGAAAAAATGAAACAAGCAGGCATTATCACAGGTGCAAGGATAACAGTGGATCCTAAAGCTTTAGGCTATGACGTTTGTTGTTTTATTGGCATCAATTTAAAAAGCGCAGGGGATTATCCTGCTGCTATATCAAAGTTAAATGCATTAGAGGAAGTTGTTGAAGCATATTATACCACTGGTAATTACAGTGTTTTTGTAAAGGTAATGTGCCAATCTATCGACGGATTACAGCACGTTTTAATCAATCGCATCCAATCTATTGATGAAATTCAATCAACAGAAACCTTAATTAGCCTACAAAACCCCATTGTTAGAGGTGTTAAGCCTTAGTGTATTTTATTCTTGCCTATAACCAACTTAATTGAGACATACCTCTAAAGTAATAATTATAATTTACGATAAATTTATTAATTTGTAACAGCTTTGATTACCTTTGTTAATTATTTGTGTTAAAAAGTCATTGAGTGCATCGAAGAATGCACCAAACGCATTAATGTAAAAACATAATAAACAGCATTGCCACCGACCTAGTCTCTACCCTACAAATGCTTGGACGTGGTAAATGCTTTAACCAAGGAAGAAGTTGTGAAGACTAAATTATCTATAGCGATATCAGCAGCGTTACTCTCTAGCGCTAGCTTTGCAAACACCCAAATGACAGGCAATAAATATGATTTAGAAATATTGTCTATTGACCAACATAAGAAACCAGCAGTAAAGCTGAACAATATTACAACACCACAGCGATTTATTGTTGAGCTGTCTTCACCTGCTGTTGCAGCGTACCAAGGCGGCACAGCAAACTTAGCAGCAACTGCCGTTTCAGCTAAAGACACTAAATTAAACATTCAATCTACCGCTGTACAAAATTATGCTTCGCACCTTGCTACAGAGCAAAAAGCATTCACAAATGCATTAAGCAGTGTGTCTGCAAACAGCAAAGTCGAACGTCAATTTAAAACACTGTTTAATGGTGTCACTGTTACTGGTCAAAACCTAACTGTAGAGCAGTTAATGGCGATCCCAGGTGTTAAGTCTGTTTATCCAGAAACCATGTATGACATCAGCATGGATGCATCACTTCAAGTGATTAACACTGAAGCAATGTGGGAAACAGTCAGTGGAATGGAGAATGCGGGTAAAGGTATCCGTGTTGCTGTCATCGACGGCGGTATCCGTCCTGAAAACCCAATGTTTGCTGATGAAGGCTTTGAAGCACCAATGGGTGCTATGCCAACTGATGACTACTGTTCAACGACTGATGAGTCTTTTTGTAATAATAAACTCATTGTTGCCCGCTGGTCTCAACCCACTTTTGAAGTGTGTGCCGATGAATATATGAGTCCGCTAGGTTTCGGTGGTCATGGTACTCACGTGGCAGGTACCGCTGTAGGTAATCAAGTATCAACTCAATTTAACGACATCGATGTAGAATTATCAGGTGTGGCGCCTGCTGCATACTTAATGTCATATAAAGCATTATACTCAACAGCTGATTGTACTGGTGGTAGCGGCTCTAACATCATGTTAATGGAAGCGCTAGAACATGCGGTTAACGATGGCGCAGATGTAATCAACAACTCGTGGGGCGGCGGCGCTGGTGCAGATCCAGCAAGCAGCCCGTATAAAACAATGTTCGAAGCCGCAGAAGCTGCTGGCGTCATTGTGGTATCAGCAGCAGGTAACGATGGTAATGATGCGAGCACTATTGGCTGTCCGGCTTGTATTGAATCTGGTATTGCCGTAGCAAACAGCACAACGGGTCGTTATTTTGCCAATAGCTTTAATGCCGGCGGCGAAGACTTATTAGCAATTCCTGGTTCTGATACTGTCATTGAAATGGATGTCACGGCACCTGTTATCGCTGCTATAAATGTTGACGAAATGAACTTTGAAGGTTGTGAAGCTTTCCCTGTTGATAGCTTTAAAGGCAGCATTGCACTAATTTCACGTGGCTTGTGTGCTTTCTCAACAAAAGCAGAAAATGCTATTAATGCAGGCGCTGAAGCATTAGTTGTTTACAACAGTAACCCTGGCGCGCCAATTACTATGTCTATGCCTGGTGTGACTTTCCCTTCAATAATGATTTCTAACGATGATGGTACTGCAATTATTGATGCTATGGGTGAAACAGCAACTACAGGTACTGTTGGCTCTGAAATTAAGCGTATAATGGTACCAGCTTTAGCTGATACTATTAATAGCTCTAGCTCACGTGGTCCAAACGGTAATCAGAATATGCTGAAACCTGATTTGGCAGCACCGGGAACCAATATCTTGTCAGCTTATTCCCCTGATGATGGCGGCGAAGATTTCAACATGATTTCTGGTACCAGTATGGCAAGTCCTCATGTTGCAGGTGCTGCAGCAATGATGAGACAACTTCATCCAGATTGGTCTGCAAATGACATTAAAACAGCATTAACATCTACTTCGACTACCGAAGGCATTTTAGATGATGATGCAACGACTGCGGCAACACCATTTGCGATGGGTGCTGGTCGTATGGATTTAGATGCTGCAGCTAAAGCAGTACTAACCTTCGATAAGCCTTCAATTGCAGCTGACTCATGTGTTGGTCCATGTACTTTCACTCGTACTGTCTACAACAAGAGTGACGAAGATACATCTTGGTCATTAGCGGCAAGCAGTGATTCTGCAGGCATTACAGTATCACCATCGATGTTGGATATTCCAGCAGGTGGCTCTGCAACCTTTATGGTGACTGTTGATTCAACCTTCTCTGATTACGGTGACTGGATATTCGGTAATGTAATGCTAACAAGTGCTGCAGGTCTGCAAAATGCGCACTTACCATTAGCTGTCCTTGCTCAGGAGTCTAGTGATGCTTCACTGATTTCTATTTCATCAGATGACAGTAATTTAACTACAGCTGATGATATGGAAATTACCGCAGTATTAAACAACACCATGTTTGAAAATACGGTCACCTTTACAGCTAAAGTACCTGAAGGAACAATGTTAACCTCAGAAGATGATGTTTCAGTTAGCTTAACTAATGCCACTCAAAATGGCTTTAGCGTCAATGAAGATACTGGCGTTATTACCTGGGTCGGTAGCCTTGAGCAATCTGAAATGTCACTGGATGCGTCAACAGGCACCTATCCGAGTATTTTCGCTCTAGATTTAGCTTATGTTCCTCCATGTGACGAAGGTTGTGACGAAAAGTCATTCGACTTTAATACACCTTCGTTCAAGTATAATGGTGTGACTTACAGCTCTATAACTATTTCTGACAACGGGATTGTATTAGTTGGCGGCGGAAATACTAGTGGCACATGGAACAACAAAGAGTTACCTGATAGCACAAACCCAAATAACATATTAGCGCCTTTCTGGTCAGATTATGATTTAAGTGATGGAACAGAAGGAGATACTGGTGGTGGTCAATTAGGCTTACAATTTGTTTCAAGTGGAGATGATACCTACATTGTTGTCGAGTGGGATAAAGCCCAGCTTTGGAACGACACATCTGGAGACGCATACTCGTTCAGCGTATGGATCAAAGCTGGCGACACTCAAGATGTGTCATTTAATTACCTAGATATTCCTAACCTACCTGTAAATGTTTCAGTTGGTGCTGAGAATATTGGCGGCACGATTGGCACAACATACCATTACAACGGTGAAGGTTCAGCAGTCACTTCAGGTGATTACCTGCAAGTAGTCTCTGCGGCAGCAGGCCAAGTTAAAATTGACTATAAAGCAACTGCAAGTGAATTTGACTTAGGCACTATGGACTCTTCAACTACTGTTGAAGAAACTGCTGTGACATTCAATGTACTAGATAACGACACAATGCCTGACCAAAAAGTGGCTCGTTCACAAGTTACTGGCGATGGTATTACTGCGACTGCTCAACGTATTATTAACACTGCAGCTTCTGGTGACTTAGGAAGTGTTGCAATAGTCGATGAGCCTGCAAATGGTACAGTCACTGTGGCTGAATCCGGTGAAGTAACTTATACACCAAACACTGACTTTTTTGGTGAAGATACATTCACTTACTCTGTGACAGATGAAGCCGAAACAGTTAGCACTCCGACTATGGTATCGATTGAAGTTACTAACGTTCAAGATGCGCCTAAGGTTGCTCCATCAGCTTCTGATGATTTTGTAAGAAGAGAGCTTTCTGTAAAGTCAAACTCTACTGATGCAGATAATGATTCATTGACTTATAGCTGGGTTCAAACAGGTGGACCTTCTGTAGACTTCGATGCATCAGCTGAGAATATAAGTTTTACAGCAGATTCTTCTGATACTTATACATTCACAGTGACGGCAAATGATGGAACTGAAGATAGTAACCTCGGAGAAGTCAGTGTAACTGCTAACCCTTACCCTGATGTAAATGACAGCGGCTCTATGGGCTGGTTAACAACACTTCTTCTTCCTTTAGCGGCATTCCGTCGTCGTAAGATGAAGTCTTAATCATTAGCTAAAACTTAACGTCAAAGCCCAGCAATTGCTGGGCTTTTTTATACCTGAATCATCAAAGATTATTCAGACAATTTCTCTACTCATAACATCACTTAGTGGTTAATCACCAATGTCGAAATAAAGTAACCTAACACCGTTGCTGTCGTGACCCCGATAAAACCTGGGATAAGGAAGCTATGGTTAAGAACATATTTACCAATATTCGTTGTGCCAGATCTATCAAAGCTGATTGCGGCTAAATCACTTGGGTAGAATGGGAAGAAGAAGTAGGCATAACACGCTGGAATCACACCAATAAGCACAGGTGCAGGGATACCTAACGCAAATCCTAGTGGGAACATAATAGTGAGTACTGCAGCTTGGCTTTTAAGGAAGATTGATGCCATAAACATCGCAATAGCAAATGACCAAGGGTAGGCACTGACTAAATCACTGAGCGAACTCACTAAGTAGGCTTTATGATGGCCAATAATAGTGTCACTTAACCATGCAATACCAAAAATGATCACCACTGCAGTCATTCCTGCAGTAAAGACATTACTATTAACAATCTTTTGCGGTGACACCTTAGTTGCCAATAATATAATCGCACCAACAGATAACATCATAAACTGAATTGCTACCGACATTTTCACGCCTTCTGGCAACACTTCCTTGCTGAACATCGCAATCATGATGACTGATAAGATACCCGCTAAGAATAAAAACAGACCCCGTTTAGCAACCGAATCGGTATGCGCTTGATCGCAAGACTCTACATCAGGATCAATTAGGTTACTGCGAAACTCTTCATCTTTAAGACGTTGTTGAAACGCTTCATCTTTATCTAAATTTTTACCTCGATTCAAACTCCATGCACAACCTGCAAGCACACCGATTAAGGTAGCAGGGATAGTGACTGACAATACATTGATCAAACTAATATCAAGGCTATTATCCATTGCAGTCGCCATTACCACTGCGGCGGCAGCAGCAATTGGACTTGCTGTAATCCCCATTTGCGAAGCAACCGTAGCCATTGCCAATGGGCGCTCAGGACGAATACCTTTTTTATAAGCAACATCATAAATTACTGGTAAAAGAGGATACACGGAATGACCGGTTCCTACTAACACTGTTAATGAATAAGTACACAAAGGACCGAGGAAAGTAATTTGATTTGGGTGTTTTCTTAATAGCTTTTCAGCATATTTAACCAGTAGTTTAAGACCGCCAGTGGCTTCAAGTGTCGCTGATGCCGCCACAACAGCAAGGATAATCAGCATAACACTGACTGGAGGTGAGCCTGGAGCAACCCCAAACACAAACGCTAAAACAGAAACGCCTAATCCACCTAATAAACCGAACGCGACGCCACCATGGCGAATACCAACAAATATTACCGCCAACAACAACAGCATATGAACATAAAACATTAGCTAATCTCCTTAGCAAACATTAAGTAATTGCAGCGACTCCTGCTGCATTAAATTCATTTTCTATGTCATAAACAAATTGGTTATCTATGCGTTGTAGGAATCGCATATTATCATTAGCATAAACAAAGAAAATAACAGTTGAAGGCTGACAGAGTGGTTATTATTTTCACAGCCTTCATCTTGTTTATACATCAAATGCAGCACATCAAATATCAGCTAAAAACCATACAGTGACCTTGCGCAAGGATTTCAACAACAGCTTGTTAAATTTGTGATCTGCTCACACCTATACCGATCAAAGGCTCTAATTTTTTAATTTAAAAATCACAGAAAACCAAGTGAACACATCAAAAAAAGACAACATATTAAATTAGTAATTAATAATATTGAAATAAGGTTTAAATTACTGCTAAAGCTAGAATTGAATAACAATAGTTATATATGAGGAATTGAATTTATTTAGGGTAATCACTACAAACTTATCTATTTATAATAATGAATCCACTAACTAATAGAAATAATATTATTAATTAAATCACCAACAAGTCATTTATTTTTACTCTTAAACTCATTCAGTTCTGATACAGCTTAGTCAGACTATGATTGCTCCAACAAAACGAAATAACTATTTTTACTTGGAGTGATTATGAAAACTAAACAACTTATTTTAGCGGGTGTAGTAACGTCAATGATGTCTGTTCCAGCAATGGCATCTGATTGGTTTGTTGGTGGCGCCGCTGGATACCAAAAAAATACTTACAAGCTAGACTCTTCTGTCGACGGTGAAAAAGAGAACGAAAGAGATATGGCCTATCAACTTCGTGTTGGTAAGTATATTAACGACAATAGCCGTGTATATGGTACATATGGCTACAACTCTGAAGACATAGGTAAACAGCAGACTTTCTTATTATCTTATGACTACTTAGTCCCACTCGGACAAAGTAATGTTAACTGGTTTGTGGGTGCAACAGCCGGTATGACTCATACCAGTATCAAGGAAGCAGATTTAAGCTCTGGTGACAATTTTGTGTGGGGTGGTCAAACAGGCTTTATGTACAACATCAACGACAACTGGTCGACTGAAATTGGTTACCAATACCTGAAACAAGACTACGAGAAAGATGTTGAAAATGGCGCTAATACCGGTACATTCTCATTAAATGATACCCAACAAGTTTATTTAGCCATTGATTATAAATTTTAGTTTTAAATAATCTAACCGGATATTAAAGGATGCCTAGGCATCCTTTAATTATAAGTATAGTGGCATATTACATATGCAAACAAATATGTATATCACTATAATTAATGATCGTTACACTAATAAACTATTAATAATTGAGAATATAAATAAAAATGCCAGAAAAAGAAAAACTAACCTTACTGGATAATCAAAACTTAGCACGATACAAATTTAAGACACAAAAAAACCGACATAAAGTCGGTTTAATCCTCAAAGAGGAAGTGGTACCGGTGGGCGGACTTGAACCGCCACGCTCGAAAGCAACGGATTTTGAATCCGTCGTGTATACCAATTTCACCACACCGGCATCATATTGATGTCTCAACAGAGCTAGGCTCTATCGAGAGTCAGAATTATACCTAGGCCATTAACAATGGCAAGCTCTTTAATGCGCTATTTCGTCTATTTACTTTCAACAGCTCAAATCTCATTCAACCAGCGCTCTTTGCTGCGCTAAGCGGACTCTAAACAACAGCTCACACATCCCTTTCGAAAATTCGGTTCTAACTCGACATCATGTAAATAGTGATCGATTGCAGAGTTTACTAATTTTTAATTCATTACATTAGCATTCTAGCAATAACCGACAAGTTAATTGATCGAGATCATAATTGTTAAAAGATGTATCTAGTATGTTATTTATGACTTCACAATAAAGGAGATAATAAAATGGCATTCTGGTTAGATTTAATGTTTGGTAATGCAATAGGTTTGCTATCTATGATTGTCATCTTCTGCACTATGGGAATTATGTCGTACATGATGTGGATGTTTATAGTGAAGTCGGCTCCAAAGAAATAGGTGTTACTTATTTTTATTTTAGTCAGTTTTTTTTGTGTTTTTTAGCAAATAATTAGGGGGCAATTAGCCCCCATTTTTCTGCCTAATAAACATAAAATCAATGGTAAGTGATCATGGTTGGTGATTAAGCAGCATGTTTTCTAGGTTGCACTAAACCATTAATGAATTGCGGTCTAGCTTTAATCAAATGCGACAATTCTTCTTTACTAGGCTCACCAGCAGGTAATCGTAATACATCGCGATTCAAATACACTCTCGCTTTCATCGAAATTTTATACTCAGCTGTCGGGCCTTGTATTGCGTAATGACGTTCATTACCCACTAACTCAAGAATACTCGTCGCAACTAATCCTTTCACCGCGAGTTCGTTTTGAGGTAATGCCAAAATAGTGGCACCTTGAAGGAAGAATTCACGCAACAATGCACGTTCTGCAGGATCCAGCAATTTAACTTTAGACTCAATGGTTTCTATCGCGCGTTTTTCACGTAAATAATTAATAGATTCATCAACAACAAAAGTGAATAACTGACTTAAGAAGAAAGCTGCGCCGACAATGAGACCTAGGCCAATAAAATGACCATATTCGTTCACTAGGTTATCTAACGATAAAGTCTGCAAGACATGAGAAGGGGCAAACAACAATACAGCACAAGCAACAACCCACCAGAGCATTACACTGACAAGCACACGCTTTGCGTTGGCAAATTTTAAGTTATCTAATTTAATTTTCATCATCTCGCTTCCAAAGTGTCAGATTTTTGAATCTAATACTTCAAAAGCAATTTTGATGCCAAATAGTACGCATTAATCAGCTTATTAAAACAATAACTTACTTTTCAGCTAGCCTTGCTAACACACGACTCGCAGCAATAAAGCCAAATGTACCTGTAACCATTGTCACAGCGCCGAACCCTGATGCACAATCCATACGCATACTACCTTCTGCTGTCGCTTTAGTACTGCAAACTGAACCGTCACTTTGAGGGTAAACCAGGTGTTGAGTAGAAAACACCGCATCGACAGCAAAACGTCGTTGGACATTTTTAGTAAAATTATACTCACGACGTAAAATCCCTCTCACTTTAGCAAGTAATGGATCTTGGATCGTTTTAGCTAGATCGGTAAGTTGGATTTGAGTGGGATCAGTTTGCCCACCAGCGCCGCCGACAGTGACAATTTTGAGTTTATTTCTTTTACACCAAGCAATTAACGCGGCTTTTTGTTTTACTGCATCAATACAGTCAACAACATAGTCGATAGATAAAGGATCGCTTTTAGTTCCAAGGTACTCTGCTAGGTTGTCAGCGGTTACAAAATCCTCAATCTCATTGACGACACATTCAGGATTGATGTCGCGAATACGCTGTGCCATCACTTCAACTTTAGATTCGCCCACTGTTGATGTCGTCGCATGGGATTGGCGATTAATATTAGTGACACAAATATCATCCAAATCAATCAAGGTAATCTGCCCAATTCCGCTTCGGGCTAATGACTCAGCAACCCAGGTCCCTACCCCACCAATACCAATGATAACAACATGAGCATTTGCAAAGTTTTGCAGTGCATTTTGACCATATAAACGGCCTATACCACCAAAACGATTTAAATAAGATTCTGACAACATGTAACGCTCTTGAGTACTCACTAATAAAGGGGCGATATTTTATCCGAATCTGATACAAACCGATATAACTGAACAGTGAAAAATGAGAGTCGATGTCTTTATTATTACTTTCGTTGAATTCAATAACCATACGACACAGTTGTTACCTACAGACGCCAATTAAGTAAACTTAATTGATTTACCGTTAAACAAGCTAAAAAACATGTTATCCATAACCGTAAACCTTGTAAATCAATATGATACATATCGAATAAAACCAGCCTTTAGTGACAATAATCACACTTTTTAGTGAAGCTTTTATGTCAGTATCAGCCGCAGATAAAGGATCCTAAATAATAGCGCTTACCGCTAAATTATTAGCGAGTCGCTATTGTTATCAATGTTGCGCACAACTGATGAGTGCGTAACAAAATCAAGCCCTTACCAAAGGAAGATTAAGATGATGAAAAAAAACCTGATCACTGCTGCTATTGTATCTTGCACAGCAATGACCTCTTTCACTGCGTTAGCTGATGGCCCAAATTTCTATGGTCGCGCAGATCTTGCATTAACAAATTCTGATTTAGGTGTTGCAACACAAAATCAAAAAGACGGCACAGTTATCGAGAATAACTTTTCTTGGTTAGGTGTTAAAGGCAGTGAAAAAATCAATGAAAACTTCGAAATCCTTTACCAAATGGAATTCGGTGTAAGTAACTTTGATAACTCAGGCGATACTTTCGCAGCTCGTAACACTTTTATTGGTCTTAAAACCAATGCAGGTACGGCTTTAGTGGGTCGTAACGACACTGTGTTCAAAGCTTCTGAAGGTGGCTTCGATTTATTTGGTAACAGTAACTCTGATATCGATTTATTAGCAGCAGGTCAAACGCGTTCAGGCGACGGTATCAGCTACTACTCTCCAAAAATTGCTGACATGGTGACGTTCAACGCAACTTACTTAATGGATGACAATTACGAGTCACAAAGTGATTCAATGTATGCATTAAGTGCAACGCTAGGTGACAAAGCACTTAAGTCACAAAACTTCTATGCCGCTGTTGCTTACCAAGATGGTATTACAGATGTCGAAGCGTACCGTGGTGTGGTTCAAGCTAAATTCGGTAACTTTATTGTTGGTGGCTTATACCAAAACACTGAAAGCTTAAAAAGCGAGTTAGCTCACCTAGAAGGTGACTCTTACTTCATCAATGCTGCATATGTAATGGGCAACCTAAAGCTTAAAGCAATGTACGGCTACGATGATTCAGGTCTTGGTAAAATCGTTGACCGCCGCACCGGTCAATTAGAAAGCCAAAGTGATGTCAACGTGTTAGATGCACGCAAAGACGTATCTGACGTTGAAATCCAGCAGTTCAGCATCGGTGCTGATTATCGTTTAAGTGCTAATACATTAGTATACGGACACTACACTAAGTACGATGGCGACATGAAGCTAAATGGTGTTGTTGAAGACTTAAGTGATGATATTTTCACAGTTGGTGTTCGTTTAGACTTCTAAACTGCCCTTAAGCTGTTGAAAAATATCACAGTCAATTGTTAAGCAATTGCTAAAGCGACCTAGCTAGGTCGCTTTTTTTTGCCCAGAGCATTCCAAATGAATTTTTAGATATGCAAAACTGCATAACCCCAGCCTATACAAGCCTTAAAGCTTAACACTTTAGCAACAACTTAACTAACTCGAAAGCCTATCATATCAAGCCTTACACGATACTGATAACTTTGGGAACCTCTATAAATAGGTAGTTTGCTACATTGGTGTTAACTAATAGCCAAAAGTATCGAACTTGTCACATTTTTTCATCAAATCATTACGTTATCCCATAAAGTTTGACATAGCCCACAACTTAAACACCTCAAACCTGTAAAAATCCTCTCAAGTTCATGTCGTTGACCTATTACTATTTAGATAGCTCTATGACTGAAATTCACTAAAACACCCCCGTTTAAAGGGGATAGAACCTCAGGTTCTAAAGGGAGTATGAAGATGAAAAAGACGCTAATCTCAGCATCTGTAGCCTCAGTAATTGCATTAACTTCTTTCGGCGCAGCAGCTGAAGGTCCAAACTTTTACGGTCGCTTAGACCTAGCTGTAACCAATTCAGATCTTGGTGTAACAACTCAAGAAGGGAAAGAAGGCACTGTATTCGAAAACAACTTCTCTCACTTAGGTGTTAAAGGCAGCGAAAAAATCTCTGATGCTGTTGAAGTGCTTTACCAAATGGAATTCCAAGTTGAAAACACATCTTCTAGTTCAGACGTTTTCAAAGCGCGTAATACTTACCTAGGTTTAAAAACTAACTTCGGTACTGTTTTAGTGGGTCGTAACGACACTGTATTTAAGCAATCTGAAGGCGGCGTTGACGTTTTCGGTAACACCAATGCTGATATCGACCGTTTAGTGGCGGGTCAAACTCGTTCTGCTGATGGTATCTGGTACTACTCTCCAAAAATCGCTGATTTAATTACCTTAAACGCGACTTACTTAATGGAAGATAACTACACTGATGCTGATGACAACGAGTCTTATGAAGATCAGTATGCATTAAGTGCAACTATTGGTGATAAAAAACTTAAAGCGCAAAACTACTATGTAGCAGCGGCTTACAACACAATTGGCGGCATCGATGCATACCGTGGTGTGGCACAAGTTAAATTTGGTGATTTCAAAGTAGGCGGTTTATACCAAAGCACTGAAAGCCAAACTACCGATCAAGAAGGTGATTCATACTTCTTAAACGTGGTTTACAACCTAAACGGCGTTAATTTAAAAGCTGAGTACGGTGTTGATGAAGGTGGTTTTGGTCGTTACCTAACTAAGCAAAAAGCAGCAGATGGTGTTGTTACTGATGCTAGCATTACTCAAATCACTGTAGGTGCTGATTACCGCATCTCTAAATCTACTCTAGTATATGGCCACTACGCTATGTACGAAGGTGATTACCAACTTGACGGTGGCCCAACCATCGATTTAGAAGATGACAACGTATTTACTGTTGGTATGCGTTACGACTTCTAATTGATTGAGTCATTAGGCTCATTTCAATAAAGCTATACCAAAAAAAGCGACCTTGAGGTCGCTTTTTTTATGTGGCTATTTTAGTAAGTTTAGCAAATAAGTTTACCCTTTACGGGTTAACAGGTAAGCCGCTTCATTCAGCCATGGTACTTGCTTATTAACAAAGCGTGGATTATCAGCAAGTACATCGGCGCACTCGAGTAATTCAACTTCAAAGTGGCTTGCTAAGTATTGCTCAATCCAGGCTGGACTTACAGCAAATGGTGGGCCATTGAGCGCAGCTTGATCATAATCCAGTGTCACTAATAATCCCTTAACGCCAACAGGAATAAGTTCAGCCAGTTTTTTAGCGTACTGTTGACGCATGGCTTCTGGCCACGCAATGAGTGCGGCGCGATCATAAAATGCGTTAATTGACTGGGTTGATTCGTTAGCTAAAGTAAAAATATCACCCTGGATCAGTGAAACCTGCTCAGTTGAGTAAGCTTGATGTTCACCGTGAGTTTGACGATTAACTGGTAGGTTGTTTTCTTTGAAAAAGTCTTCGACAGCAATTTGATTTAACTCGCAGCCAAGCACACTATGGCCCTGCTCCGCTAAATAACACATATCTAAGGATTTGCCACATAAAGGTACAAATACTTCCGCAGATGGTTCTAGCGATAAACGCGACCAATACTTAAGCAGAAATTCATTAATTTGAGGTTGATGGAATCCAATTTGTTTCAAATCCCATTTTTCGTGCCAAAAGCTCGGCTCCATGATAACAAACCCTTGTTCAGTAACTAATGGGCTTCACTGTAATCACAAAAATACTGAGATGCAACACACCATATAAGCTTGGTCACTCACACAGCGTTAGCAAATTGACTTATCATCAAGCCAAATACGGCAATCGTCACTTAACTTTTATCAGCTCAGGACACTCAAGCTAAGCTAATTTATTGAGCAATAAACCTAGGGGACTTACTCAGGCTCACCCTCTAGCACAAACTGGACTTTCTTAAGCCATTTACAGTTGTCACATTGGCAGTTACGACGAGAAAGATGATGCGGACTCAAATTAGAATCAACAAAATCCACTGCTATCAATAGTTGCTGCTTCAATTCCTCAACGGATTTTTTCTCTATGGCAACTAGCTCATCATTATGATTCATCCAGATACACTCTTCGCCTTGATGGCAAGTCGTACATTGCTCGTCACTGGCATTATAAAAGACGGCATGTGGACAATGCGTCACTTCCATTGACTGTAAAATTCGCTGACGAGGAAACCTAAACAGTGGAATTAAATCTGCTTTATTGATGGTAGGCATAAGCGCTCCTTGATTAAACCGAATCCGTTGATTCAGTTAAATAGTACCTGTCTATGACCAAAAACAACTTGATTCAAGTCAAAGTTTACAACACCGTTTATTTGAGATAGGTAGCTTTACTCTGAATTGCTAATATAAATACTTACATAGCGCCGACAATAATTGATCCTGCCGCACTTTTAGCATTTTATGAATTCTTAAACATAAAAATTCCCATCAGCACTTGCCTGATAAATCTAAATATGAGTTTATAGTGTTTCTAACACATTAAGCCAATGGGTTAGCTAACTGGAGTACAAAGTGCAGACACCTCAGCTACAACACTTTTATATCAATGAAGAACAATCTGTCTATTTATTAAAAGCTGAAGATGCACGTAAACATCGCGCTTGGATAAGACTATGTAACCAACAGCTGAGTAAACTGGGTTATGCGGATATCGAATTCATCGGTAAAGGCGCCTATGGCTTTGTGTTTGCTGGCACCAATGATATTGGTGAATCCCACGTGTTTAAATTTTCACGTATTACCCTCCCCCGAAGCGTTCAAGACCGACTGGAAGAAGAAGCGTTTATGCTCAGCCAGTTAGTTCACCCAAACGTTCCTAATGCCATCAAGTTTGAACGTGTTGGCAAGCAAGGGATCATGGTAATGGAGCGTGCTCAAGGGGAGGATTTAGATAAAATTTGCCACCGATTAGGCGTACTGCCTGTAGCGATGATTATCAGTATTGCCCGCCAATTAGCTAACTTACTTTATTATCTTCGCACCGGTAAATGTCTTGTCCATGGCGATATAAAACCCTCTAACTTAGTTTACGATATTAAAAACGATCATTTGTCGTTAATCGACTGGGGATCGGCAGTGTTCGCTCAGCGAGATGAACACAACAAAGCGGTTGAAGATAATGTCATGTCGTTAATGTCCAGCGATCAACACCATACCAATGCCAGAATGGGCGATGTCTATTTTATTGGCTCCGAGCAGCTAAATGGTGCGCTCTCAAGCCCACGCTTTGACGAGCAAGGTGTAGCCGCAACCTTATACGCGTTAGCCTCAGGACAAATTAGCCGTTTCGGCAGTAAAGTGATACCAGCAAGCAGCTTAGGTCTGCCCATTGAACTGGCCCGAACATTAGATGGCATGCTAAGTGATGATGTTGAAAGGCAAAACCTTGCTGGAGATTATTTCCTTAAGAGCATGCGCCACAACCATCGAATGCACCTACCTGATTTGCAAACCCAGCCGCTGCATGAAGACATACCGCTGTGGGTATTACCCAAACAGAAACAAGTTGAAACCGTGAGTTATAGCTCTCGAAAATCATTTTTAAAAGAACATAACACCCAAGATCCTATTGCTAAAATGGACGACGTACAGCTGGAAAAGTACTATCGAAACTTTTTAGCTGGCATGGGAGACACTGAAAAAGGCTTCGTAGCTGCAGTGGGTAAACTGGCGCAATATCCAATTGTTGGCGGTCTTGCTATTCACTGGCGTAAAAGCGGCGTATACATTGATTCAAATCTGGCCATATACGACCCTGATACCAAAGATGTGCTCATAAAAGCAGTCAATAATATGGTCACTTTAGCCCGTGGAATAAAACGGATCGGGGTATTTAAGGCCTGTTTTTTTAATGCAAAAGACACCTTACATCTTGAGAGGGACACGCCTTCTGAGCCTTATAAGATGATCAATGATGCCCAACTTAGTTTTGAAGTGGGTGATGTCCCCGCATCTGAAGGACGCTCTCGATTACACTCCTACTTTGAAGACGGTAAAGATCCTGAAGAAAATCTTGAGTTGCCCACTGAGATCATGACCGAGCTTGGCTGGATTAACCAAATTCATCACACTGGTTGTATTATTTTTGAAGCGCTACCTAATCACCTTAAAGTGCACAGTTATTTACGTTTACTCAATCCTCGTAAACAAGCTGCATTTAGGGCTTCATTAGATCGAATTCTCCATCATGCTAGCAAAATACAAGGTCATGGTGTGTCAGGCTTTATGAAGCTGCCCTATAAAAACACCCGACAGTTTTCGCATATCGATCAAAAAAGCGATCATTTTTACCCCAAGAATCCTAAGCAAGCGCAAAGCTAACCCGCTTCGAGCAGCGCCTCACACAAAAAAGCCTCATTTCGTAATGAGGCTTTTTACTATCGCACCAGTGAAACCCTTTAAATAGGTGAACCAGGCGGCATTTTTAGTGGCTTAGCAATAAAGCGATACTCTTTCGACTCTATCCCTTGAGCCAGGCCTTGTAACAGCCAATCAAAATACGCAGCTTGATAGTTACTCGCACGGTTACTGCGGCGTTTGAGTTGTTTCTCAACATAATGCAGCCTTGCAAGTAATTGAGCTTTTACTTCCGGCGAGGTTTTCTCATTATGGTAACTGGCTAACAATTCATCCATCACCACTGTATTGACTCGCATTTGCACCGCCAATAACTGACCGCGCTGCAGATCTTGATAAACCGTTTTCGCCAATAGTTTATCCACTAAACTCACTACAGATAACTGCTCTGAATCATCCATATAGCCTTGATTTACTCTATTTAGTCGTTCAGGTGCTAGTAACCTATTAGCAATTTGGCGGCTCAGTACTTCTGCCATGCCTATAGGATCTGTTAATACACCAATACCAGAATCAAAGCTTTCTCGCGTTTTTCGATAGTTACCCGCTTTCGGCACTAGCATTTCTGTTACTTCTTGTGGAACTGATAAACTCTGCGCCGAAATCACCTCTAACAGTGAAGATAAAGCCGCATGCTGCAATTTTGGCGAAAGGTAATGCCAGCGTTCAGCTGAACCTTGCTGCTGATAACTGTAATCACTACCACCAATCCATTTAGCCGCGGCATCTATCTGGTAACGCGTCAGTAGATAGATGGGCACAAATGCATCACTCAGCTCACCTAATGGCTGTTCTTGCAGTAAAACTTGAGCATTAAATTGCTCAATGGCGGTGCGACGAACTTGCTCTAATCGGGTTAACTCAGCCGCAGCCGAAGCTCCGGTGTCCCATAAACTTGCATAAGCGTGACTGGCTGAAGGTGAACGAGAGTCAGCTTCGCCAATATAACGTAGGCCTTGAGTTCTCGCTTGTCTGACCAACTCTTCCATGTTCGCTTCATTGCCGTAACCATAAGCAATAGTGAACTTATCCCATGCGCCTATACCCTCAGCATATGGCGCTGAGATATCAATTTTATCACCGTTAAGTGTGGCATTAGGGTGTGGATAATCCATCACAGATGCATTGTCATTGGTCGATGCGGCAAAGTTATGGTCAAGGCCAATTGTGTGGCCAATTTCATGTGCCGACAGCTGACGAATACGGGCTAGTGCTAATGCCATAGATGCATCACTTGCCGCTTCTCTGTCTTCCCAGCCAGCTGTTAAACCACGCGCAATTAAGTGATCTTGTTTAACCCGCAAACTGCCTAGAGTCACATGGCCTTTAATGATTTCACCGGTGCGAGGATCTTTGATTGATGCGCCATATGACCAACCGCGCGTCGCTCTATGTACCCACTGGATCATGTTATAGCGAATATCTTGTGGGTCAGCATCTTCAGGCAGCATTTCGACTTTAAAGCCATCAATAAAACCTGCTTCAGTAAAGGCTTCTTCCCACCAGCGAGCACCATCTAACAGTGCAGTACGGATCGGCTCTGGCACACCAGGGTCGAGATAATAGGTAATAGGCTTGATGACTTCACTGGGCGCTATACCTGGAGTGACTTTTTCTAAACGATGTCTGAGTAAATAACGCTTACTGAGCGGAGAATCTATTGCAGCAGAGTAATCATAATATTCACCTGACAAGTACCCACTCATAGGTTGATATTCGCGAGGTTGATAACCTTCCTCTGGTAGCGCCACAAATGAATAGCGCATTCTTACCGAGACAAACTTGCCATCAGGGGTTACTTGCCTGACTTGCTCGCCTTCTTTGTTGCTAGTGAAGGTTAATAAAACGTCCACATCGGCATTCTTTTCAAAGGACTTTATCCCCTCTTCCATAATGACCGAACGCGAGGTATCTAAACTGTAATGACCTTGCTTAGTATCAGCAAAACGCTGCCCGACGCCGTGGAGATCATTAAGGACTAAATCATTCACCGACACTAATGGCGTTTTGCCATCTAAGACTTTGCCGCGCCATAACACTGATTCAGCAAAAGCTTCTTTAACCGCTAATTGCTCCGCAGGATTGTCACTACTGGCACGATAAAAAGTGTTTAATTGCTTTAATAATATGAAAGGACCTTGGCGCTCAAACTGCACCATTCTGGTTTCACCTAATTGGCCACGATCTAGCCCGATATCATTAGAGCCAACGCCGTGGGGCAAGCTAGTTATCATCAAAAAGGGTTGATTTAACTTTTGGGCCTCTAAAAATAGCTCTCCTGATTTGTTTTGGTAATAGAAATTAATAAACCCAGAAGCTTTCTCACTTTGCTTAATCACGGTTTGCGCAGGTGTCGCCGCATACGTCATGATGGGAATGGCGGTTAATGCCAATGAAAGTGCGATGCTGTGGCGGATCATTAAACTATCTCCAAATCGAATAAACAGGGTCTACAAACAAATAAACAACTCAAACTTTAAGCAAGTTAATACAAACAACTGTGCTAAGCCAGATTTAAATCTGGCTTAGCACTTATCACTTATGGCTATTCTTATAATCTATCCAATGCTCAAGCGAATCAAATAACTCATTCAAGACGATAGGTTTGGTAATATGGGCATTCATACCCGCTTTTAAGCTCTTTTCTCTATCGCCTGACATTGCATGAGCAGTCATGGCAATAATGGGCATTTGTTCACTGGTATAACGTTTACGTAGTTCCTGAGCGGCTGTGAGACCATCCATCACTGGCATTTGAATATCCATCAATACCGCATCAAATGGCTTACTATCAATTATATCTAGGGCGATTTGACCATTATCAGCCACCACTACTTCATAGCCAGCACTTTTCAATAACTCTGTGGCGACTTGCTGATTAATAAAGTTATCTTCAACCAACAGTACTAAACCAGCTTCTTTAGTTTGCTCAGGATCTTCCTCGACTACTGGCGCCACATTGAGTTTAGGTTCAGCGGCAAATGCACCGATGATTTCGTCAAATAATGCCGAGGCTTTAAATGGCTTTTGTAACACGGCAAACACACGGCTTTCATCAAATTCAGCTTCTAATGGCTCGGCTGAATAAGCCGTCATTAAGATGATGACGGGACGTTTTTTAAGGCGACCATCTGCCACCATCTCATCGATAATATCAATAACATCAGCGCCGCCCATTTCAGGCATCATCCAATCTAATAACAGCAAATCCACTGAGCTATGGGTTAGCACATCAATGGCTTCAGCGCCGCTTTGCGCTGTTTTAACATCAAAGCTAAAGTCATCCATAACGGTTGAGTATATTTGCAATGCACTTGGGTTATCATCAACCACTAAGGTGGTTAAGTTATTCAACTGCTCAGGCACCACTAACGGCGCAACAACATTCTCTTCGGCAATTTCAAAGCTAATATTGAAACTAAAGGTACTGCCTTGATTTGGCTCTGATGACACTTCCATCGTACCGCCCATCAGCGACACTAAGTGCTTACTGATCGATAAGCCTAAGCCTGTACCACCGTATTTACGAGTCGTAGAGCCGTCGGCTTGTGAGAAGGCATCAAACAACTTAGCTTGTTGCTCTTTGCTAATACCAATCCCGGTATCACGTACCCAAAACTTAAGGTTGATACGGTGATCGCGCTCACCGACATCTTCACAGCCCAGTTCAATTTCGCCATTTTGGGTAAACTTGACTGCGTTAGATAATAAGTTAACCAATACTTGGCCTAAACGCAGCGGATCGCCACTAAGAATTAAGCCTGCGGTCACTGGGGCATACAGTAATAACTCTACCCCTTTCTCTTGTGCTTTTTGCGCGTTCATATCAATGACGTGATCAAGCACCTTATCAAGCGGGAATGACACTCGCTCTAACTCTAGTTTACCCGCTTCAATCTTGGAGAAATCCAAAATGTCATTGATGATCCGCAGTAAAGAGTGAGCCGAGAAACCTGCCTTGTTAAGGTAATCTTGCTGCTGCGGTGTTAGCTGAGTACGCTGCGCTAGCTGCAACATACCGATAATCGCGTTCATTGGGGTGCGGATTTCATGACTCATATTAGCCAGGAATTCACTCTTATACATATTGGCAAGTTCAGCGTCTTGCTTCGCTTCAAGCAAGGCCACCTCATTACTTTTTTGACGAGTAATATCTTTGTGGGTACCCAACATACGTTTTGATTGACCGTCATCGGCAAACTCTACCGCACGACCACGTGATAATACCCAATGGTACTCACCGGATTTCGCTCGCATCCGATACTCAATCTCATAGGTGCCTTCAGGTTTTTTGGCATAGCCACTGCGGTATTCTTCAACACGCATGCGATCATCTGGATGAATTAACGCATCCGTTGATGAAATAAGCGCAGGGAATTCATTTGGCTTATAACCCAGCATTGAATAGAAAGCAGGGTTACAAATCAGCTGCTCTGAATCTAAATACCAATCCCATAAGCCATCTTCTACCGCATCCATTGCAAGATGGTAACGCTCTTCAGATAAGCGTAACTGCTCAGCGGACTCATACTCACGAGTCACATCACGCCAAACCGAAATAAGCCCTAATAGCTCGCCACGACGATTGTAGAAAGGTAACTTTAAGGTATCGAGTAATACTGTCTTGCCGCCGATATCGACTTTTTCTTGATAACGCAGCAACGAGCGATCACTTAAGACTTTCTGATCTTCTTCACGAATACGTGCGCCTTGATCATGAGTTGCATCAAGTGATAGTTGGCCTACTAGTTCATTTTCTTTACAGCCAAGCATGTATTCAGCTGACTTATTACAGCCTAAATACTTACCCTCTTTATCTTTATAAACAATCGCCTCGGGAATTGAGTCAATCAAAGAACGCAGTAATGCAAATTCACGTTCTCGACGCTCTGTGGTATCACGCAGTCGTTGAGTACGCCGCGCAACGAGATTATCAAGGCGCTTATTCTGCTCAGCTAAGTGGCGGGTATATTGTTTGTTTTCTTCAAAAATGCGGCTGACCAGTAAAAACCACGGCTCCCAACCTTCGGTAATTTTCTTTGGCGCAGCAATCGGCTCACGGGAACACTCTTCTAAATGGGTCAGCAGGCGAGATGCTGGATTAACGAATGAACGACGAGTCTGCCAATGCACTATCGTCACCAATACTGATAACGCTAAAACAACTAATAAAAACGTCAGCTTTAACTTATCCCACGCATCTTGGAATAACACATCTTCATCTTGTAAATACAATAAACGCCAAGGTGGATTTTGCAATGCAACTGAATGGATGTAATAACCATTACGTAATATACCATCGTGGGCATCGAATAGCTCTGACTCAGGTAGCGAGTGTAACTCTGACGGGATCCGCTGACTAATGTGATAAACACGGTTCATATCATTGGCGTCGAAGTCACTATGAGAAAGGATATTGTTGTATTGATCCAGCAATATCACCGTGCCCGGCATTTTGAAATACATGCGCATTTGCTTAGCAAGCGATGCCAGTGTCATATCAAGGTTGATTGAACCGATAAAATCATCTTCAAGATAAACCGGTAACCCTAATGTAGTTAACAGTCCTTGATCGGCTAAATCAACATACGCTTCGCGCCAGAATACGCTGCGCTGCGGGTTCATTGCGGGCGTTGCAAGTTGGAATTGTTTCTTGTTTAACAGTTCTTCTCTAAATCGGGTCTCATTGGTCGACCACGGAAATGAAGACATTATCCGTTGTTTAGAGATGTAGTAAATTGATGATGCTTTTGGCGCTGCTTCTTTAGCAACAGGGAAAGACAATGACAGTTCAAACAGCATTTCTAATTCTTGATAGAAGGTATCACTGCGGCCATCTAACGAGCCCATACCGGTGATCCGCCCCATATTGGTAAAAGGCTCACCGCTAATGGCGTAGCTAGGTTCTAAGGTAAAGAACTGACCATCTTCATTGAATTTTTCATACTGAGGCAAACGATCTTTACGCACTAATTCGCCCAGACGTAAGTTATCAACCGCCACATTACGTAAACTTTTAACCGCGCGAATACTGGACTCAAGCAGTAAATCAATTTGCAGTACATGACGTAAAACTTGCTCTTCACGCTCTTTAATTAATTGCGTTTTTTGACGTTCAAATAGCATCCAAGCCGATAATAGCGCCATAACAATAACGCCAATATAGGTATAAAAAACAGCTCGATTGTACTTTCGTTGAATAAGCGATTTTAGATGTAAATCTGGCTCGGTCGATTTCATTGAAATCCCTATGGTTTACTCAATAGCGTCGATGTTCAAAAGAAAAAGGAGAGGCGCTACATAGTTTAATTCTGGTTTATTTACGCATATTATCAGGAAGCTATTCTTAAGCACATGAATAACCTAGATCAATCGTTAGAAAACATGTCATTTTAATCAGTTTATAAATGGCTTCTAAAACATAGCAAATTATCACTATAGAATCATGGTGATTTTACCTTTAATACCAAGAAATCTGATTCCTTATTTTGTGATAGATAAAAGCTTCAATTTCCCTGCCATTACCCCAATGACTCACTGCAGAATTAATATTCGCTAGCGTTAAGTGAAAACTGAAAATTGAAAAGTTGCCTCAAAACAATAACAACGACTAAAAACAAAAAAACCGACAATGCCAACGCATCATCGGTTTATCATTTACGGCTAATTTCTCACTAACTAGAAGCGGAACTTATAACCAAACTCAATGGCATTATCACGTTCACCATACCACTCATAATCACTGCCTAAATGGCTGGATTTAAGGAGTTCAGACTTAATTTTATACTTGCCATAGAATGCATGAGCACGGGCGTTTGGCAAACGGTATTCCGCGCTAAATTCATGCTCCCATACCGTGCCTTTGTTGTTATCAAATACGTTGTCATCCAGTTTGTCTTTGTAAATCGCATCATAAACAAATCTAAAGTCATTCCACGTATACGTTAACCACAGGTCATAACGCATTTCTTTACCCACAGCATCATCATAAACACCGCTACTTAGGCTCAAACGATCTAAATCCTCTGAATAACGGGCACGGAATTTCATTTGAAAATCTTTGGTTATGCGGTAGCCATAAAAAGCGCCAAGACGAAGCTTTTTAGCGTTTTCTTTGATTTGGTAATCCAGCAATGGACCAACTTCGTGTTCATTCTTATCGCCCCAACGATGACGATAACCCGTTTTAACAGTAAATTCATATTGATCAGGTGCATAACCTGTTTCAAGCTCAGTTTTACTGCGGTCATATTGCCATACTTGTTCAAAGCCGAAGTTAAAACCGTTATCCATTCTGTGGCTAAACTCAAGTTTAGGACGATCTGTACGGCCATCTAATACTTTATGTTCCCACTTCATTGTAATGGTGCTGTTCGCTAGTGCTGAACCACTCACCATACTTAATAAGCCCAAGGCTAAAATTGATTTTTTCATCTTAAAATATCTTCCTGTAGGTAGTTAAATACCCGGCATGTGCATCGCACATGCCTTATCAATATCGAATAAATTACAATTCAAGGCGTAATTAGTTGTGAGTGTTACCAGTAAATACATTGGTACTTTCAGCTGGTAAACGAGCGAAAATAGCAGCATCACGCACACCTTCACCCACATCATTAACCGCTTCTAGGGTGTAATCAGTGAAGCTGTTGTTGCTCACTGTGACAGCACAAGTATTTTCGTTGTCAGCATCTTTAATGACACCGCCACTTGAATCACCAATTTTGACTGCTGCAGTTTCTTTATTGCCATCGCCAATAATGCTGAAACTGTTGCCATCAACTAGCGTACCCATGCGTCCTTTACTTGAACTACAGGTCAGCTTTACCATGTCATTTTGTAAGTTACGGCTTTGAGAAAGGAATTCACTGCCCGTTAAGTTAATGAAACCGTATGAACGGATCCAAGCTCCTTTATTTTCGATTTGATCTTGTTCGGTGATATTTGAAGCGTCGAATGAAAGGTTATCCAAGATGATTGGCATACCATCCTCACCGACTTTTTGAATATTAATGACTGCTTCTTTGGCATCATCTGTCGCGCCACATTTAGCTATGGCGTCATTATTAAACGTGATGTTTGTGATTTGTGCACCCGCCGCACCATCAACCACATCAATACAAGCGCTACCTGAGATAGCCGCGCCAGTTTGACCTGTTAACGTGATGGCTCTATCGATGGTAATCACACCTGCTGAATACTCAAAGCTTGCGCCTAAAGTAATGGTGCTACCTGCTGTTGCAGCTTGAATTGCCGCATTAACTTCATCAACATTTTCAGGGTAAGTCGGCTCAGGATCTGTGCCGCCACCTGTTACCGTGTTATTGGTTTCAGTCGTATCACCAAAGACATCGTAAAGTGCAGTGCCAATATCGTTGTTTTCGCTGATTAACGCACTGAATTTATCAAAGGTATTGTCAGTGAACTCAGCGCCACAGTTTTTATCTTCTTGGCCTAAGTTACTTGGCACACCAATGGTTGCAGCGATTGTCATACCTGAAGTGTTATCAGCGCCCAAACCAAAAGTGCTACCTGAAATGATTGAACCACGTGGGTCACTGTTTGAGCCACCACGAGAAGCAGAGCTTCCGCAGTTTAGATATACAATATTTTGCGCATCGGCTGATTTATTGACAAATTCAGAGTCAGAAATATCGACTAAACCACGAGAGTAAACCCAAGCATCACTCTCACCCGTTGATTCTTCGAACCCGCTACCGTCAAAGGTTAAGTTTTCAAGCGCAACTGCTGTTTTATCTTTACCCACTTTACCGATGTTAATAATAGAAGTTGAGGTGCTTTCACCCGAACCACAGTCATTCATCACAATATTTTCAAAGCCGATGTTAGAAATCTTTGCTTGATTACCGTTACGTAAAATTTCAGCTGCTTCTGTAGGGATATCAATACAAACTGCGCCAGAGAAAATAGCTTGCTCTGTCTCAGTCACAACGCCTTCTGAATCAGTTGATTGTAAGGTAATAGCTTGATTGATAACTAAGGTTCCGGCATCAGCAAAGTCACCTGCAACATCTAAACTAATAACAGTGCCTGAACTTGCCGCATCAATTGCTGCATGTAACTCAGCAACCGTTGTCACCACATCAGGAGCTTCTGGTGGAACACCTGGGTCGGTATCACCATCAGTTAAGGTATTGTCAGATTCAGTGGTATCACCAAATACATCATAAAGTGCAGTTGATTGATCGCTAGTCTCGCTGATTAAAAAGCCAAATTTTTCGAATGTATTGCCTGTAAAGGTCGCAGCACAATTCTTATTATCTTGACCTAAGTTGCTAGGCACACCGATTGTGGCCGCTTTTGTCGCGTCATTTGCATTGATTTCAGCCAGTGCAAAGATATTGCCAGTCATGGTAGAGCCAAGATCATTGGCGTAACTACCGCCTCGAGATGCTGAACTACCACAGTTCAGGTAAATCATGCTTTGCGCATCTGTCGATTTATTGGTGAATACACTGTCTGAAATATTCACTAAACCACGTGAATAAACCCAAGCAGCACTATCACTGGTAGATTCTTCGAAGCCAGTGCCATCAAAAGACAGGTTATCTAAAATAACCGCTGTTTTATCTTTACCGACTTTACCGATATTAATAATTGAATTAGAGGTGCTTTCACCTAAGCCACAGCTATCCATGACGATGTTTTCAAACGCCAAGTTTGAAATACGCGCTTGCTCACCACCACGAAGAATTTCTGCAGCTTCAGTAGGAATATCAATACAAACCGCGCCAGATAAAATCGCCTGCTCATTTTCTACAGGATCATCAATTGCGCCATCGGCATCAGAGGTAATGAGGGTAATGGCTTTATTAATAACAATAGTGCCAACATTTTCAAAGCTACCATCGATATTCAAGCCGATAACAGTACCCGCTTCTGCGGTATCAATTGCTGACAATAACTCAGCTGAACTTGAAGCAACCACATCGGCTACATCAGGTGTTTCAACGGGTGGTTGCCCAGGATCTGTTCCACCATCCCCTGGAGGTTCATCATAAAAGTCACAACCTGCTACTAAACTTGTCGATAAAGCAATGGCCACTAAAGCCGATATTTTTTTAATTCTCATTTTACTGCCCCATTAATGAGTTTAACGTTCATCTTTTTATTATTTGATGCGATAGCTCGCACCCGTATCTTGAGTCGTTAGTACTTTCAATCCTTTAGCACCACCATCGAAATTAGTCGCTTCAAGCAAACCATTTTCAGCGCGCTGTAGTTGAGGATTACGGTAAATAACCCCGTCCCATGGCAGTTCGATGCCCGCCACTGGGCCGTAGTACAAATCATTTTCGTAAGTTGGGTTCACCAAAGGTGCAACGCTTTCATTACCCGTGAGAGCCAAAGTTCTTGAACCTTGTGCATAAGACAGGTTGTTCTTAAAGCTCAGATCGGTACCCGCAAAGATGGTGCTCACTTTGGCATTGTCATAAAGGCTGACGCGGTGAGTTTTGGTGGAATAAAGGAAGTTTTGACGAGAGTCGATAATGGTGTTGTTTTCAATTTTAACTTTATAAGGTGTAGCCTGTTTATTGAGCTCTTTACCTTTCACATCATTATTTAAGGTTTCACCTGCAGCAACATCAGTGATACCAGTGTTCACAGCGATACCGCCACGCACATCACCAGTGCCCATTACTCGCTCAATGTAGTTATTGCGAATCGTATGACCAGCATCATAGAAACGAATACCACCAGATTGCTTTTTGTTGTTACCTAAAATGACATTGTCTTCTACTACATTGTCGGTACCGTGACGCAGTGAAATCATCGAAGCATTATCAACAAAAGTATTGCCTCTAAGCGTGTTACCGCCTGATTTCAATGAAACTAATTCAGTCTCACCATCGCATTTCAAAAATAAATTACCTTCAATTAAGGTTTTTGAAGCGTAAATTGAGCTCTTGGAGTCACCTAAACGAATAGCTTCCCAGCTATTTGAGTTATAACGAACCGCATCAGGGTTATCGAACTCATTAAACTGGTTGTGCTGTTGGTTATAAAAAAGATTACCTTTGATGGTGTGATGATCAGCGGTAGTGTCGCCTTTTTTCTTTTGTACACCAATCAAGGTGCCGCGTTTATGCTTACCTTCAAAAGTATTGTTGATTAGGCTGTTGTGTTTACCGTATAAGGAAATCCACAAATATTTAGGGTATTCAGCGCGTCTGTCGTCAGGCTGATAAAGGTAGTCATCATTGAAGAAGTAGAAAGTAGAATTAGTTAGCGTATTATTATCACCACGGAAGACCACACCGCCCATTCTTTCTGCTGGGCCTCCATCGGTAAATACCACACCGTCTAAGGTAATATTGTCACCACGAAGATTAAACTGTACTAAACCGGTAAACCAAACTTCCCCAGGGTTCGCAGCTTTAATCGTGACGTTATTTGCTTTGATATCGAACTTGCCAAGGTTGGCATATTTTCCAGCATCGATAACGAGCGTTTCGCCATCTTGGAGTGTGAGTAATTTATCTTTTAATGCTGCAGCATCAGCACTTTGCAAAGATGACGCAGCAATAGCACTTTTATTATTTTGCTCAACCATTGATCCTGTGATTGTTGCTGTCCCCACAACATCAACCGCAGGCTCGGTAGCTGCACAACCTGCCAGCAATACCAAAGAAATAGCTGAAGCGATAATACGCTTTTTCATACTTTCCCCTTTCCTATTTGTATTATTTAACACAAGCTTATTTGTATTATTAATCTTTTGGTAGGAAAAACTGTGAGATTGTTCATAAACTAACTAATTAGGAGTATATAATTGATTATTCTTTGCAACCAAAGCAAAAAAACCTTTAACAATGAGACTTTCAGGGTAAACTTTAATCACAAAAATTAACAATGGTCTCATTAGCTGATTGCTAATTGACTAGAATATTAAAAATTTCTCCCACAAATTCGTTTGAAAAAGTAAGATATATTGTCTTACAAATAAGGAAGGTTATCGTTATGTTAATGCGAATATTTATCTCTAATGTATTACTTATACTTCTTTTAGGTTGTTCAGGTTCTTCTGATTCTCCTGAAACGCCACCTGAAACGCCACCTGAAGTGCCTCCAGAAGTGCCTCCGTGCGAAACCTGCAATTGGACAATTGAGCAGTGGAAATTGACTATTCCTGAGAGCAAAGACAGCTTTTATGGTTCAGGCGGAACGAGTGCTGCAGAACTAAAACCTGGTACATGCAGTAATAATCAAACCTTCTCAAATGACACAGACATCGCTTATTTCTGGACTGAAACCAATCCACAGCAAATGGTGTTTAACCTTGATTTAGGCATAGATGGCGCGACGACACCCAATACCCAGTATGTACGCTCTGAATTACGTGAGCTATATCGATACGATACTGAAAGTGCATGCTCTACAAGCAATCAAAATTGGTCTATTAGTGGTGAGCATCAATTAATGGCATCGCTGAACATCATTCAATATCCACAAATCTCATCGACGACACCAAAAGTGATTGTTGGCCAAGTACATGGCAAAGATATCAAGCAAGCATTGGTAAAAGTATTATGGGAGGGCGAGGATAAGCCTGTCAGAGTCATATTAAATGACACGTTCAATCCTAATAATGAGACTTGTGATACTTGTCAGCCTTTCAGTATCGAACTAGGCACAGCGCCAGCGTACGAAGATTGGCAATACTCGATTCATCTTGATACTGATGGCGTAACGCTTTCAACTACAATTGCAGGCGCTACAACTCAAAAAACGTTAAAATGGGGCGAACCTGTGATCGCAAATAATGGCCAAGAATACACCTTAGATACCGCTTGGCTTGGTGAAGAATATTACTTTAAAGCTGGCATATACCCTCAAATAGTGACGTCGTCGAACTATGTTGGACAAATATTTGAAGTCGGCTTTACCGAACTTAAGGTCACTCATGCTCCATAGCTAGGCTATGATCGTAACTGTCCAGGCTGCATAAATTTTCATGCAGCTTGAGAAAATTGAGTTTAAGCTATGTAAGATCATGAGTTATTCATTATTTAAGGTATAAAAATGGACGAATCTTTACTTCCTAATGTCATCCAATTTATTGGACAAATCGATCCATTTGATAAACTGCCTAAAGCCGTAGTTCGCGACCTTGCTGAAGTGGTTAAAATTATTTATGTTTCTCAAGGTGAAGTTGTTGATTTATCTTCAGATAATCAAGAAAAGCATTTGTATATTGTGCGGTCAGGCGCGATGGAGCAACGTAAAAAAAGTGGTGTGTTACGCGCCCGTCTAGAATCAGAAGACTTATTTGGCTTCACCTTTTTAGATTCTGATGTTGATGACGATCAAGGTTATCAAGCTATCGCCATTGAGCCCTGCTTACTGTACTTGATCCCTCATTCAGCACTGCAAAGCTTGTTTACTAAGACACCTGAATACGCAGAACATTTTGCATCACAAGCACAAGTACGTTTGAACTCAGCATTAGATGTTGTCTGGTCAAATAAAGAAAAAGGCTTGTTCATTCGCAAGGTAAAAGATGTCGCCAGTGGTCGTATTGCTGTGGTCACCGCCGATATGAGCATTCAAGCTGTCGCCCATGAAATGCGCATGATTAAACGTACCTCCTGCGCTGTCATTTACGAAAATGACAAAATTGTCGGCTTGATTACCGACCGTGATATGACCAAACGCGTCATTGTGGAAGGCTACCCAATTGATAACCCAATTAAAGATGTGATGACATCGAATCCGCTCACTGTCGCGCCCGATGATCTTGTTCTGCAAGCTGCCTCACTGATGATGCAATACAACGTGCGTAATCTTCCTGTCGTCGAAGACAACAAAGTCGTCGGGTTATTAACTACGACACACTTAGTGCAAAATCACCGAATGCAGGCCATTTTTCTAATTGAGAAAATTAAGTATGCTGTCAGTGTCAAAGAACTTGCTGAATTAAACCCTGAGCGCCAAGCCATTTTCGAAGCTTTAGTAGAAGGCAAAGTGGTACCTGAAACCATCGGCAAAGTAATGGCGATGATTTTCGATGCTTACACTCGACGATTAATCAATATCATGATTGATCAACTAGGCCAGCCGCCCTGCGAATTTGCCTGGATTGTCGCAGGTTCCCATGCCCGCAATGAAGTACATTGCTTAACGGATCAAGATAGTGCAATCGTGTTAGCCGACACCGCCACTGCCAATGATCGGATTTACTTCAAACATTTAGCCGAATTTGTCACTCAAGGGCTTAATCGTTGTGATTACCCACTTTGCACGGGCTTTTATATGCCGACCACTGAAAAGTGGTGCCAACCATTATCAATGTGGAAGCAATATTATAAAAAGTGGGTCGCTAATCCTGAATACGAACGCCTACTCAATATCAGTGTATTTTTAGAGATTAGAACTGCATTTGGTAATCAGCAGTTTGAACATGAATTACATGAGTCTATGCATAACCATATACGTGCAAATGCAGAATTCTTGGGGATCTTAGTCAAAGACGCGACAAATACCAGTCCACCCCTCGGTATCTTTAATTCATTAGTGCTAGAAAAAAGTGGTGAGAATAATAAGACACTGAATATCAAAAAATATGCGATTAACTTAATTATCGATCTAGCAAGGATTTATGCCTTAGCTGTTGGCAGTGATGCACTGCAAACAGAGGCTCGTTTCCAAGCGGCTAATGATGCGGGAGTATTAAGTGATGATGCCTTTAAAAATATTATGGGCGCATACCGCTTTATTTTGTCGTTCAGATACAGCCATCAACTAACGGCATTAAAGGAAGGCAAAGTTCCTAATAACCATATTAATCCAGATACTTTTGGTAGCTTCGAGCGTAAACATTTAAAAGACGCCTTTCGGATCATTGCCGATCAACAAGATGCCGCTAAACTGCGCTTTGGAAATATCTAATGGCTCTTTTAGACTATTTCCATCCTCTGTCGGTTTTAAAAAGGCAACGTGAAAGCTTTCTTATTAAAGACAGCTCAATGCAAAATCTGCTTAAGCCGACCAAAGCAGAGCTGCCAGAACTTAAGGCGTTATGCAAAGACTTAACCTACGTGGTACTCGACATCGAAACCACGGGCTTCGATCCTGTTGATGATGACATTCTCAGTATGGGTTGGGTAGTGATTAACAACCAACAAATTGACTTAGCCAATTGCCAACACCTTTATATTAAAAACTGTGACAAAGTAAAACCTGAATCCGCAGTCATCAATCACATCACTCCACAAATGTTAGATAACGGCATTTCACTGCATGAGGCAATGAACTACTTTTTCACTCAATTGGGCGACAGAGTATTAGTAGCTCACGGTTCAGTGATTGAATCGGGGTTTATAAACTACTACGCCAAAAAGTATTGGCAACTGCCTACGCTGCCTTTACTTTGGCTCGATACCTTATGCTTGGAGAAGCATTTTGCTACTGCAATCGATCATTACTCAGATGTTGATCTTACATTAGCAGGCACCCGCAAACGTTATGGCTTGCCAGAATATAATAGTCATAACGCATTAGTCGATGCTCTCGGGGCGGCAGAATTATTGTTGGCGCAACAAAAAAGGTTATCTCGAGGCAGTCGCGACAGCTTTGCCCGACTCTATCGATTAAGCCAGAAAAAATAGCTAAAAATACACCAGAGAAGTGTACGACCATATTAAAGTTTGATCATTTTCAAACATACTTTTGGACAGAAATCATTTAAAGCTGAAACTCTGAAAGCAACAACTTCCATTAGGGAAAGTATGGCGATCTGATATGTGGTAACGCCCTGTTAACAGGCAAAATATAGTTGGTTAGAATAAGCGACGAAGGAGCAAAAACCAACTGTATTTTGTCCTTGTTTAACAGCTTGTTAGGCTTACATTACGCCTTACTTAAAAGGTTAATCATCCTCATCTTTTTTTCTTAGATAACTGTTTAAATTTTTATAAAAAATATCACTTTCTGTTTGGGTTCTGCCCTGAGATTCAAATATCGCTTTTAATCGTTCATTATCAATAGATGGGCTGTGATTAGTACGCTCTAGAGCTTCTCTCAACCGATCACTATCAATAGATGGAATGTTATTAGTACGTTCTAGAGCTTCTCTCAATCGATCATTATCAATAGATGGAATGTTATTAGTACGTTCTAGAGCTTCCCTTAATCGGTCATTATCAATAGATGGAATGTTATTCGTACGTTCTAGAGCTTCTCTCAATCGGTCATTATCAATAGATGGAATGTTATTCGTACGCTCTAGTGCTTCTCTCCATCGATCATTATCAATGGATTTGATTTTATGAGTACGGTCAATAAGTTCTCTCCACTGATCATTTTTGATTGATTGAGCCCTATAAGATTCCATTAGCTTCGAAGCTAAGCCACTCGAATTTTCTGTAACGTGAGGAGTACTTGCATCTTCGATAGAACTTTCACTTACATCAACGGCTAAATTTGATTTACCATCTTCTAAAAACATTGATGTACTGTACATATGAAAGTTTTTTATATCGGATTCTCGATATATTTCAGATTGTAGCTCAGCAAGAGGACCAACGGTTTTTTTTCCATTTGAGTTTATTTTATACCACCAATCTTCTTTGGCGTCGTCAGTAATGAAAATCACATTTTCAATATTTTCATTTTGAGATTTTTTAATCAATTGTTTCCAAAGAATAAGATCTCCGTATTGTCTTTCATAATATAAGCCATCATTGTAAAAGTGCGTTTCATCATCACTATTACCTTTACCCGCATCCTTGAAACCCGGTGGGACTTTCTTTTTAAAGCGATCTTTTCCTTCAACGTAAAGCTCGTCCAACCATTTTTGACTTTCTGGTTTTTCACCAACTTTCTCATTGAACAAATCATTGAGTTTGTCTCTTATTTCATCATGCGACCTTACACATGGTTGTTCACTATCCCAATGCTGTACTGATTTTTTGTAATTTGAGATACTTTTATTAATCTCTTTTTCAAGTTTCTCAGTGTTTTCAAACAATTTAGGGAAGCGGCGTTTTAGTGCCAGTTTTTCAAAATCCCCTTTAAAAACTTTTTGGACTTTATCTAAATTACTTTCAATCTCATTAAAAACTATTTTTTCATTTCTAATGATGCTTAATCTGCGTCTCTGATATTCTAAGCCTACATGGTATGGAATCCACAACTTATCATTGACAGCTTCAAGAATACTAAAGAAGTCATCCCTAGTTTGTTTAGCATACCCATACAAATTAAGAAGTACGTTGGTATCAAAGACAAAAAGAGTTTTTTCATCCATCCATAGCTCTTCCAATACTGTTTTTTCAATATTGTAAAATCCTTTAAAAGCGTCTTTCATTTATTGTCCTAAGTTAATTCTAGTTTCAAGTAAATATACTTGAGGGATGTAGTTAATTTAGCTTGTATGCCTAACATTTGTATAGTGCGCATGCGCGTTTATTTGGCAAACGCGCATGCACATTTAATAAACCTATTATTTAAGCCTTACTAAAGTAAAGCTATTGATTTATAAGCACTCTACCAGAGTGGTATTGGATAAACGAGCACAAATATTTGCAAAGTGAGCATTGAAATTGATGCCTAATCAGAAGTAATCAGCAGCAGTCACTTATCGATTAGCAAAAGTAGGTCACAGGCTTGTTACTTATCTGTACTACTTAGCGGCTGTAACTCTCAACGGGACAAAAACGTTTAAGGTCACCAATTCTATATTTCATTTATATTGGCTCAGTTACAGCAGACCATTACTTCTATCTAATCCATTGCCTGCCGCAGGCTTATGTGCAGATACAGCTGCGAGACGCTACAAGTACGTCCATGTAAGCTCTGCCAAAACATCCATGTTTTGGAAGCTCGCTGCTGCATCTACACTGGGATTATTATCTCTTCGATTTGACTATATTTGTGACAATTTAAAAAGCTAAATTACTCAAGTTGCGTGGGTGCTTTTGATCTTCTTTGAATGTTCAATTTGAAATGAGGTAAGCAAGAAAATTACGTGAGTCCAGACATGGATGTCTGGCTAGCTTTCGAGGGGAAGGGACGCCCCATCGCAAGCGTTAGTGATTTTGTAGCTTGCCGAAGCGGACTCAAAATGAAGTCTAAAGCTGGATCAATCCCCGTTGAAAACATGCGTTTTTCAGCATTTTTCGTTAGGGGCGGCAGGGTGATCCAAGAGGGTATTGCTGTTGATACCCTCTTGGTCGGGTGTGGGTGGAAAACCCACGACCTTTATCCAAACGGAGTTTGGAAATACAGAAAGGAAGTTTACGGTCTAAATCAGGTGTTAACTAAGCGCCACGACTTTGTTTTATGAACCCACAATAATTCATTAATGGGTGAACAATTCTTTGTGATCAATTCTTTGTGATCAATTCTTGTAATAAAAATCCCTGAAACTAAAAAGCGAATACCTATATCAGTATTCGCTTTTCATTTTAAGCAGTCAGAATCAGTTAGTTTGAACGATACAGCAGTTCAATCTCACGCTGTGCCCATACCTCAGCTAAGTTTTTACTCACGCTGTAATTACTAAAGTCAGTGTCTTTCGCCAAGTTAATCCATTGCTCGTTATTCAATGCTTGACCTGCTTTTAGGTAAATCGGTGACATACGGGCAATTCTGCGGCTGTCTTTTTCAGGAAAAGGCCAACTGGCTTTAGGATCATTGTAATTCACCATAAACTCGATGCCTTTCGATAAAGACACGCCTTGATCATTTTCATAGTGCCACAAGTCAACATCAACCTTATCACCAAGTTGAGCAATGCCTACTAACGGATCTAAGCTGAAGTAATGGTAATGATAAGAACGAGTTCTTTGCGCTTCATGTGGCTGCGATCCATCTTCAGCAAACTGAGTATCAACACGAACTTTACCTTTTTGAACCATTTGCTTAGTTAAATGTGTATTACCTAAGAAGTATGCAATGCCTGCCATTTGATAATCATACCAAGTGCCGTGGTTATTAGGTGCATAAGCCTCGCCTTTAGGGCCACCACTTAAATCGTCTTCTATTAACCAATCAAGGTAATCGCTGTACCATTGCTCTATCCCCTGCTCGTCTTTATCTGTCCACGAGGGTGACTGAGATAAAATAGCTATCGCATCTAAATTACGTTCAACCAAGGTACGAGTATCGATCAAACCACTGCGACGTCCTTCTGCCACACCTGGTACACCTTGACCAAAATTCACATTGGGATTCATGCGTGTGTCTTCATCTATATACCAAGCACGAACTAATTCAATCGCTTTATTGGCGTAGGCTTCATCTTCACTAAAGTAATAACCTAATGCTAATGCCCGCACTGTACGAGTAAAAGTGCCAATTCTTACTGAGTCCGTTTCATCAGATTTAGACGCTGGATTAGTTTTCCCATCAAAGCGTATCCAAGGTAGGCCGTCAGCTTTAGATTCATCTGGCCACCAATAAGGACTAATGCTCATATAATCATTTTTATCGCCACTAGGAGGTGTGAAGCCTTTATGGGCTACACTGAAAATACCTGCCTTTTTGCCGATATCTGCTTCTTCAAGTAGTTGCTGGTAACTGCGCTGCATTGATTTAGGTGCATTTTCTGAATGTAACAAAGCACGATTAGCTGCCAATGTGGCTTCATCTAAAAAAACAAAACTGGCCGCCAATACAGGACTCGTTGCAAATACACTCATTAAAGCGGCTGCGCACAAAGATTTTGAGACTTTCATTTACTTCCTCCAGCTATTAAGTAATACAAATATAACATAAAACAAGAGTTGTTCAGTGATCGAGATCATGTATAAAATGGATAAGAACATTCTATAAATATTTTTAACACAATAAAATCAACGAGTTATTTTAACCAGCAATTGATATCAATAAATTGTATAACGAAATTTGATGTGTGTCTCACAATTGATATTGTATTATGTTAGTATTATTTTATTGATTTATTGGGAATATGGTTTCACTGTATCGACGTGGTCTAAGAGGACTTGGTTAATACACTCCCATTTATCGTTTTCATACAGCGAGTACGAGAAATCAGCACTGAGGTTTATCTTAGTGGTGTCGTCTTCGACCCGCAATGAAGTTACCACCCTAAAAAGAATAACTGCGGTCAAGGTAACAACAAGATTGAAACGATGAAAATAAGTCAGTGTGACAAATAGATTTTAGGTTATTGCAGCTACGATATGTGCTTTAGCAAATGCATCCACTACTCAGGATGCTAAATCGTTGATGAAATAAGAATGTTTGAAGTTTTAAAGTTTGCACTTTTAATAAGGTCAGTCTGATTACTGAGTAATTAAGGCTTTTTTTCAGCATTATTGCTGATGTTGGTTCCCATAGATTTACTCTTAGAAAAGGTTATAAAAATGGAGCTAAATACACTCATTGTAGGCATCTATTTTCTATTCTTAATTGCAATAGGCTGGATGTTCCGAACATTTACAAGTAATACAAGTGACTATTTCCGTGGGGGCGGAAGTATGTTGTGGTGGATGGTTGGGGCGACTGCCTTTATGACCCAATTCAGCGCATGGACCTTTACTGGCGCAGCTGGTAAGGCATACACAGACGGCTTTAGTGTCGCCATTCTTTTCTTAGCCAACGCCTTTGGTTATTTAATGAATTACGTCTACTTCGCGCCTAAATTCCGTCAACTACGTGTTGTCACGGTAATTGAAGCCATCCGTATGCGCTTTGGTAACGCCAATGAGCAAGTATTTACCTGGACTGGTATGCCAAACAGCGTAATCACTGCGGGTATCTGGTTAAATGGCCTCGCCATTATTGCATCAGGTATCTTCGGCTTTGACATGACCACAACAATTATTTTGACTGGTCTTGTTGTATTGGTTATGTCAGTTACCGGTGGTTCATGGGCGGTTATTGCATCTGACTTTATGCAAATGGTTATTATCATGGCTGTAACGATTACCTGTGCGGTAATGGCTTACGTACACGGCGGTGGTATCACTAACATTATTGAAAACTTCCCAACGGATTCATTTATTGCTGGTGGCGATCTTAACTACTTAAGTATCTTCGCAGTATGGGCAGTATTCATTTTCTTAAAGCAGTTCAGTATTACCAACAACATGTTGAACTCTTACCGTTACTTAGCAGCTAAAGATTCAAAGAATGCACGTAAAGCCGCATTACTGGCCTGTGTATTAATGAGTATTGGCCCTGTTATTTGGTTCCTACCTAGCTGGTACTTAGCGGGTTCTGGTGTTGATTTAGCAGCGATTTACCCTGAAGCGGGTAGTAAAGCGGCTGATTTTGCATACCTATACTTCGTACAAGAATATATGCCTGTGGGCATGGTTGGACTATTGATTGCCGCAATGTTTGCCGCAACCATGTCTTCTATGGATTCAGGTCTGAACCGTAACTCTGGTATTTTCGTTAAGAACTTCTACGAGCCAGTCGTTCGTCCACATGCTAGCGAAAAAGAATTGATGTTAGTGTCTAAACTGACTTCAACCTTCTTCGGTATTGCCATTATCTTAGTATCGTTATTTATTAACTCACTTAAAGGGTTGAGCTTATTCGATACCATGATGTACGTTGGTGCCTTAATTGGCTTCCCAATGACTATTCCAGCATTCTGTGGATTCTTCATTAAGAAGACGCCTGACTGGGCAGCATGGGGAACCTTAGTGGTCGGTGGCTTTGTTTCTTATATTGTTGGCTTTGTGATTACTGCTGAAATGGTTGAGAACGCTTTAGGTCTAGAACAAGCGTTAACTGGACGTGAATGGTCTGAAATTACGGTTGCGATTGGTCTGATGGCACACGTTGTGTTTACAGCAGGCTTCTTCGTCCTATCAACATTGTTCTACAAGCCGTTAACTGAAGAACGTCAGAAGAATGTTGATAAGTTCTTTGAGAACTTAGCGACACCACTGGTTTCTGAAGGCAATGCGCAAAAGCAACTGGATAACAAGCAACGTCGCATGTTAGGTACATTAATCGCTGTCGCTGGTATCTTTGTCATGGCAATGTTCCTGCTACCGAATCCATTCTGGTCACGTATGATATTTGTATTATGTGGTGCGATTGTACTCTCGGTTGGTTTACTGCTAGTCAATGCAGTTGATAGCAGCATTGAAGATGCGGCCGCTGCGGAAGAAGCAGAAGCTAAGTAAAACCAATAATGGCATTAAGACAATAGACTAATAACCTGTTGTCTAACCCAACAAAAAACGCAGACCTAGGTCTGCGTTTTTTTATGTCCGATTAACGAGCTAACTTACTCTTTAATTCGGTGATTGATTGACTGTAAATGCTCTCGAGATGTTTCGCGAGCTTTGGTTGAATCACCAATCATAATGGCTTCATAAATCAACCTATGCTCATTAAAACAGGTGCCACCTTCTTCAGATGAATAAGCAATAAAGTGCTCAAACATGGTGGTGAGAATATTGCCAAAAGGCAGGTAAAAGTCATTACCCGTAGAGAAGAAAATAATCCGATGGAATTGAATATCAATGTCAATCCATGCTTCGATGTCTAACTCAGGCGCTGAATTCAACTCGCTCATTTTCTGAAACACTGAAGACAACTCTTTACGCTGCTCGACAGTGGCATTTTGCGCCGCTAATGCACAAGCTTCTGGTTCAATTGCACGGCGAAAGCCTAAAAATTGGTTACAGAAATCATTAATGTCAGTCAGCCCTTCCATCCACTCAATTAATTGTGGATCTAAAAAGTTCCAATTAATCTTCTCAACCACTCGTGTACCGATTTTGGGACGTGACTGTAGCAAACCTTTTGAAGTCAGTAATTTCACTGCTTCTCTTAACGCTGTTCGACTAATACCAAATTGTTCGCACAATACCATTTCACTTGGAATGATACTGCCTTGAGCAAGTTCACCTGAAAGGATCGCACGAGCGATTTCGCGGGCAACGTGTAAATGTAAACTACGTTTAGCCCCTGAAATTGAATTGAAGCTATTCGCCATTTGCTTATACAACGCTGTTATTGGGATAATTGCGCCAATATAACATGATAAATATGAGACGAGAATGCTTGAAAACTGTACTTTAACACTGATTTTCAACAAGTTTCATGTTGCCTGCCTTTGATAAATCATACAAATAAAATCAAGTTCATTCGGTCTTCAAACCCATATGACAATTTAACATGTGAAAAACAATCTATAGAAAAGACAAAATATTTATCTTTTTTATAACTATCATATCGTTACTGAGTTTACTCGATTGTACATATTTTGACTCTTACCATGGCAAACTAAGTAAACTTGTTTGAACTGAATAACTTAGAGCTTATTCAGTCTTTAGAAGTACTTACTCTGGATATTTGTACGACAATATAAAGTAGAAATTATCCAACTTAGTCAGCTTTAAACAAGCTAAAGATAATAAATAAAAATTAATCTTTTATTCATATATGTGAGTCTAAACAGCTTTTAACACCCATTGGTAACATAAACAGGTTTTATAAAAACACGGTATATTGTAGTATAATACAACAGGAAATGGTGAGTGTAAGGAGTCTCAGAATGAGTGAAACGCTTACCTTTATTTGCTTACATGATAGCAAATAATCTGCGATTCAGACTGTAAACACTCATTCAATTGTAAAGGTATATACATGATTTGATGCTGATCAAGTTCTGCGAATACCCCGTTCCATAACAGCCTTTTTAGCCATAAGCCAACAGGCAAATGTCGCTGATACGTAATACCATTTTATAACTATCTATGATGAGCATTAAACCCACTGCACTACAACTCATGTGGCTTAGAAGTGTTCTGATCTCATCGATATTTTGAGTCAATTTTCATTTTAAAAAGGATCGCAAGATCATGTTCATACAAGTAGAAGATTCAAGCAGACGAGTCCATGTGCAAGTTGCTAGACAAATTGCGCGTAAAATTTTGTCAGGCGAGATTGAGCCTTTGCAGAGACTTCCTTGTGAAATGGATTTATGTGAAATGTTCGGTGTTAGCCGCACAGCATTACGTGAATCAACTAAATTGCTATCGGCCAAAGGCTTGATTGAGTCACGTCCTAAAGTGGGTACGACGGTAAGGGCACGTGCAAATTGGCATTTTCTTGACCCACAGTTATTAGACTGGATTCAAGGGCTTGAAAATACTGAAGTGTTCTTAAGTAAGTTTTTAGGATTACGTAAAGCCATTGAGCCCGAAGCCTGTGCACTGGCAGCCAGCTACGCCACAATTGAACAACGTAAGCAGATGTCGGTATTAATGCAAAATATGATTAAAGCTGCTGAAGAGTTTGATTATGAGCAATGGACCATTAACGATCACTTGTTCCACCAAACGATCTACTTATCGACAGATAATCAGTTTTATATTCCTTTCGGCAATATATTAACCACCATCTTTAAGTTGTTTATCGATCACTCAGCTGAAGGTGGCCGCTTTTGTATTAACGAACACAAAGGCATTTATGACTCGATTATGTCTGGTGATGCCGACCAAGCACGCAGCTATTGTCAGGAATTATTACGCGATGACAATCAAAGGTTCTCTGAGGTCCCTACTGCTTAATATTTACTAAGGCTTCTGCTTAAAAAGTGAGGTTACTATCAGTTAACTGCAAACTGGAGTACCAAGTACAGAAGCCCTAGTTCAAGGAAGAATGAATGACAAACTCGATAATAATGAAAGGTGAACATGCAGTTCATTAATCGCTATATTCAAAACCAATATGTTCGCAATAACATTGCCTTAGCTTGGCCTTTAGCATTAAACGCCCTGTTGATGCAGTCAATGCTGATGATAGACACCCTATTAGTATCACCACTGGGTGAAATCCCGTTGGCAGCAATGGGAATAGCCACCACCATAGTGGCGTTTATCATGGGCATTCAAATGGCATTGGCCAATGGATCGCAACTGGTTATGAGCCGTGCCGTTGGTTCTAAAAACGCCCTTGCACTGACTAAATCATGCTGGTCTGGCATGAGTATCAATTTCTCTGTCGCATTACTGTTTTGGTCTGTACTTCTGTTATTTGAAGAATCTATAGTCGCGCTAATTACCCAAGATGTCGCCTTACAGGCTGAAGTATTGCGCTACTTAAGTGTTGCCAAGTATGTGGTGCTCTTTAACGCTGTTACCCAAGTATGTATTGCCCTCTTTAATAGCTTAGGCAAAACAAAAATCGCGTTTAAAGGCTATTTGATTGAACTCCCTATTAATGCAGTTTTGTCATACGCTTTCATATACGGCACAGCATTCACCCCAGAGCTTGGCGTTGTCGGCGCTGCTGTGGGTAGTTTAGTGGCTATTTTCGTGCGCTTTATTCACCTCGCTCTGTGCGTTTCCACGTTAGATAATATCTCGTTAAAGCTTGCATTGAATATTCATGAAGCACTGATCAATGCGCGCAAACATTTTATGGAAATTTTTCCTGTTGCTGCCAATGTCACCATGCTGTCTATTGGTGTCAGTGTTTATCAGTTACTTTACTCGCAGCTATCAATTAACGCTTACGTAGCCATCACCTTAGTCTTGCCTTGGATGCGAGCAGGTGGGCAATTTATTACAGCCTGGGCCCACTCTTCTGCCATTTCAATCAGCCAAGCCATTGGCTCAAAGAAGCTGCATGATTTAGAAGATAATGTGAATATCAGCATTAATCTTGCTGTGGCAATTTCACTGATGACCATGGGCTTTTTCTTCATTTTAAGTTTTTGGATTGCCGATATATACCCTGATATGGCAGACGAAACCTATCAGGCGTTAGCCATTATTGCTCCAATTTATATTATTTTGCCTTTGGTTCGCGGATACAACACAGTACATGGGCATGTGCTCAGAGCAATGGGGCATACTACTGCGGTATTTAAGATTAACTTTACGGGTCAGTGGCTCATATCAATCCCTTTATGCGCCCTGCTTATCTTGTACTTTGATGCATCAATATTTTGGGCATTTGCAATTCAACCTTTTGAAGAAATCATTAAAGCGTTTCCATTTCGATTTTTAGCCAGAAAAGCGGTCAAAGAATTTAGTCATCACGATGCTGAAAAGCTCAGTTATTAACCTGAGTTATAGGGTTAAGCTTATCTCTGTACGGGACAAACAGATAAAACAAAAGGGCTAACTTCTCAGTTAGCCCTTTTTTGCAATATAAGTATTACTCGTAATCAGCTGCGTATGTTTCTTCATACGTGTGCGAGTATAATTCGAATAAGTTTCCAAATGGGTCTTCTAGATAAACCATTTGTGCAGTGTTGTTATCACTTTCTGGATGGTAACGCATAATGTCCATACGGACTTTACCGCCAAGCGCTTGAGTGCGTTTGATAACACCTTGAAAATCATCAGTTTGCAAACAAAAATGGAAGATACCAATGCGTGAGAAGTCTACTTCGTGACGCTCTTGACGATCTTTCATTTCAAAAAGCTCAAAACCAATGCCATCTGATGTAAGTAAGTGAGCAATGTTAAAACCTTTAAAGCCTTCACCAAATACCGCGATACACATTCTACCGATAGCCGTTTCACGTTCTTCTTTCACTTTAGTGTTGCCCATGACAACCTTCATATCTAAAGCTTTAGTGTAAAACTCAACCGCTTGGTCCATGTCACCGACCATAATACCGACGTGATTCATTTTCATAACTTACCTCAAATTCTATTAGTGAAACCATGTTCTGTTTCGATGAGGTAATATTAAGCTTAACCATTAATAAATAAAAATTATTAGATTTTATTAAAATGATTATTTTTATTTATCACAAGTTGTGTTTATCACATAGTTTATGGTTCAGTCTTACTAGAGTTATTCATTGCATCGCTTTAACTCAACATCTTAATGATGACCTTAGATACCCTGAAATACGCCCAATAAAAATGGGAAGCAACTGCTTCCCATTTATGATTAAGATAAACTTGCTTAAATAAACTGTTTTTTAAGCTGTTACTTAAGCTGCTTTAAAGCTATCAAATAACAGCCGTTTACGCTGGCTCTACATCTGTAGGCTCGACTTGAGCAAATGCCCCTGCCCAAGTGTAGTAGTGAGAATCAAACTTCACGGTGCGGGTTTCAGCATGCTTGGCTTCTTCTTCGTTTGAAATTGCAAAGTAGTAGTCATTACCTTTAATCGTTTCAATACGAATGACAGTACCAATGTCGTCATGGCCCATCACGTTAACTGACTTAACTTCGCCACGCGCATTCAATGATGCTTCAGTTGACTCGTTAAAGTAACCGTGGGTTTCAAGTACCGAGGCAAACACATGGTTTTTGCCCGATTGACGCATAATTAACGCAGGCTCGCTACGCATATTAAAGTCAGGATCATTGGCACCTGTGCGCGCAAAAATTACTTCACTGTGCTCAACTGCGCTAGTAACTAAACTGTAGTAGCTGCTGTCATGTAACCAGGTCACTAATGCGCTTGCTTCAACTTTACCTGAACCGACATTCCACAAGTGCTCATAACCATTGTCTTTGCCTAATGGACGTAGTTTGCTTTCCACGTCGTAGTCAAAGTCAGTTCTTATGATTTGACCACTATAATGAACCGGTAAATCGTATTGGTGCTCAGCATCAGCTTCAATCAAGTAAACATCAATGACTAATGGTTTTTCAAACTCTTCGAGCTCAGCCAATATCACACTACGTTGCATGGTAATGCCGTCGTAATAATCGCTGATAACGCCACTCATGCCTTGCAATGCTGGGTTATCCGCAACAAAGAAGTGCTTTTGGCCAAACTTAGATTCAGCTGTGGCAGTATCAAAGTTGTTTTGGGTTTTCTGGTCAACTGTCACTGTGTTGTGCGCAACGGTCTGCTTACAATATGATTTGTTCTCTGGGATATAACGGCCGCCAAATTTTGGCTCAACGTTAACCCAACGGCCAAAGCCGTAGTCGTTTAACACTTCATGACCGCGATTAAATACGCTTAAATGTAAACCGTCATAATGGCCATGATCCAGCGCCGAGTGATACTGATGATCGCTGCCGTGCTGGCCAAACCAAATCAGTGCCATAGTGTCATCATCTTTCGCATCACGATGACGTAAAATACTCACGCCACCTTTTTCGCCTTCAGGGCCATCTGTAACGAATAAACTGCCCCAGTTAAACGGCTTGATATCGTCAGCGTTAGCCACTGCCGTAGACAAGGTTTGTCCTGAAGCGTGAACCCACACATCTTGCTGATGATTCGCCATACCGAGTAAGGTTTCAGTTTGCTCGTAACGATGGAAACATACAGATGTTGCCATGATCACGCCTTCATCGTTAATCGAAATCGTTTTCGATGAATCGTTTAATGCAGGTAAAGAACCGTCTGGGAATGCGGTTTTAAATACTGCATAAGACGTGGTTTTAATCACTGAGTCATTGAACTGGTAAATGCCAATATCAGGCTGACGACGTTCAATCGCTTCTGCAAACAAGTAAATTGGACGCAGTGAGAAGCGGTGATAATAAGGCCCTTCCATGTAATAGCCATCAGGCGAGAACAATTGGTCTAATTGCGCTAAAAAACCACCGCTAACTTTATCAAGCTTTAAGCCATATAGCGCTTTATCCACTGATTCTTGGTCATTAATGGCATAACCACAAATACCTACAGCAGCCACAGCCCATAGGCCATGATTATGAACGATGTCGAAGTCATGAGCGTAAGTCACCACAAACATTTCGATCATTTGCTTCAAAAGATCATCTTCAATTAAGCGTTTTTGATCGTCAGTTAATGTGTGGTAAATACAGCTATACGCGCAAGATGCGTAAAGCATCCACATATTTTCGTTTAACGTCTGGTGGAACAGCTTACCCGGTGGGTTTGAGTCTTTACTGACGTTGCTTTCAAGTGTTGGGTACACGGTCGCGTATGCTGTGAGCATATCAACAATGTAATCACGGTATTTAGTGTCTTCAGTGATTAAGAACAAACGGCCAGCAAGATCCATATGGATATAGTTTTGCTTATGACGGTTATGCTCATAGCCACCACCTTCACCATGGCCTGGCACTTCAATGCCCACTTCGGCCATATAGCTGTCTGTTTGTTTAATATCACGGCTCAATGCATTGCCAAGAAGCGTATCTTGACCCAGCTCTTTACGTAGCTCAATTGCTTCATCAAAGCTGATTAATAATGGCTGATAACTCATGTTACTTCTCCTGCACTGTCGCTTGGCTTGATACAGCGTAAAACCCTGTCCAAGTATAAGTTTGACCGTTGATATCTAGATGATGCTCAGTGGTTTTAGTCGCATCAGCTTGGTTGCTGATCATCACTGTAACGACACTGCTAGCGGTTTCAATCTCTACGACTGATCCCACTTCATTGTGGCCAACAACCTTAATATTTTTCACTTGGCCACGAGCACTAACTGATTGCTCAAACTCTTCGTTGAAATAACCGTGAGTTTCTAATACCGAAGCAAATAACGTGTTGCCACCTTTGCTGCGTAGCGTAAATGCTGGCTCGCTGCGTAAATTAAAGCTTGGGTCATTTGCCCCTGTGCGGGTAAAGATGACTTGATCATTGTCGTTAGAGCTTGTGCCTAACCAAGTGTAATAATTATGGTTTTGCAACCAGCTAACCAATGCAGTGTCATTTACTTTGCCATCTGCAACGTGCCATAAATGCTGGTAACCATCTTTATCACCAAGGGTGTCGAGTTCTTGATGAGTGGTGTAATCGAAGTTAGTACGGATAATCTGGCCATCATATTGATGTGAGTAATCATACTGATGCTCACCTTCACCCGTTAAGCGATAAAGATCTAATAAAAGCGGGGCTTCAAGTTCTTCAATGTTCAACATAAATACGCTGCGCTGCATGTCGAAACCATCGTAATGGTCATTGGCAAATGCGCTCATGCCTTTAATGTTGTCGCTGTCGACAGCGAAGAAGTGAGGGATACCATGAACCCCATCTGCGCGCTTAACGTCAAAGTAGTTTTGGCAAGTTTCGTCAATCGTGACCAGGTTATGGGCTATCGTTTGGCGAGCATAAGATTTGTTTTCGTCTAAGTAACGGCCACCAAATTTAGGCTCAACGTTAACCCAGCGACCAAAACCGTATTCACGTAGTACTTCTTGGCCACGGTTAAAGTAAGTAATACCTAAAGTATCGAAGTTGCCATGACCCATACCGTGTTGGCCGTAATTCATAACCAACTGGAATACATCTTGTTTTTTATCCTGCATACGGATAAAACCTTGTGCGCCACTTTGGCCTTCAGGGCCTTCGTTAAGCTCTACACTCGGCCAGAATGGCATGCCAATTTCGCGTTCTTGGGTCGCTTGTTCAAATGCTTGCGATAATGCTAAGCCACATGGGTGCATCCACACAGCATCTTGAATTTTCGCCATGCCTAATAAGTTGTCATCAAGCCCGTAATGTTTGCTATAAACACTGACTGCCACTTGAACGCCCATATCGGTAATCCCCATGGTACGAGAAGCATCATTCAATGCTGGGAATTCACCATTAGGATAAGCCGTTGATAATAACGCCTGCACTGTGTTGCCAATCACGCCGTCTTTGTAGCTGTAAATATCCACTTCTGGCATATGACGATGTAATACTTCAGCAAACACACAAGTTGGGCGAATAGCGTAGCGATGGTAGTAAGGGCCTTCCATGTAGTAGCCCGATGGCGCAAACAATTGTGATATTTGCGCTAAGAATCCACCGGTGTCATCACGGTCTAAACCATATACAGCGTGCTCAAGGTATTCACGCTTACCAATGGCTAAGCCACATATCCCCACTGCGGCTACAGCCCATATGCCATGATTATGAATGCGGTCAAAATCATGGGCATATTTTACAGTGAACATATCTAGCATAGGTTCAAAAATGCGTTCTTTGATACGTTCTTGTTGAGCTTGTGTCATTTCTGAAACGACACAAGAATAAGCAATACTGGTGTAGAACAACCAGCAATGCTCGTTAAGAATTTGATGAAATAAACGACCTGTTGGATTGGTATTCTTTTGAACATGAAAATCAAAAGTAAGGTATTTATCTGCGTATTGCTCTAAAACTTCAATAACAAAATCAGCGTACTTTTGCTGTTTAGTGATCAAAAATAAACGACCGGCCAAATTCATGTAAGTGTAGTTCTGCTTATGACGGTTGTGCTCATAGCCACCTGCTTCACCATGCCCAGGAATATCTATAGGCAGTTGCATAAATGCATCGACGTCTTTCTGGTTAGCCGCGATGGTCTTTCCCATCAAGCTTGAACGACCTACTTCTTTACTTAACAGCGAAATCTCGGCTTCAGTAAGCAATATTGGTTGCGTTGCCATAGGTTTTGTCACCTTTTTACAGTCATGAAATTTAAGAGCTGCACATAAAGTAATACAATATGCGTCATAGATATATCTAATCCTATCAGAAAAATGAACTTGATCACATTCGCAATCAAATGGCCATATTCAAGCTATACAGCGTTTTACGGATAAATATCTTATAATTCGCCCAATAAAGAATAGTTGATTTAGCTCACACAAATAAAAACATATTGTATTACAAATCAAAAGTAAGCATTATGATAACTAAATATTGATGATTAGCAATATTTAAAACGCTTCGGAGAAACACAATGAATATATTTTTTAAAGCAGATGAGCATCCATGGGAAGAAGTCGGTGAAGGGATTAAGCGTAAAATTGTAGGCTTCACGGATGATTTAATGGTGGTTCACCTTTGCTTTGGAAAAGGTGCTATTGGTACCCCGCACACTCACGAAATTCATGATCAAATTGGTTATGTAGTGAAAGGTAGCTTTGAAGCTCAAATTAATGGTGAGAAAAAAATTCTTAATGCGGGTGATGCATTTATTGCGCGTAAACATTTTGAGCACGGCGTAGTAGCACTAGAAGAAGACAGTATTCTGGTCGATGTTTTCTCGCCTTCAAGAGAAGACTTCCTTAAGTAACTTAACCTCTAAATAGGCACTGGAATATGAAAAATCAAAAAATTGCGATTATTGGCGAATGCATGGTTGAGCTAAGGCCATCAGGCGAATTGCTGGCGCAAAACTTTGGTGGAGACACGTTAAATACCGCTTTGTATTTAGCGCGCCTTACCCAAGGTGCCAATTTAGCGACCCATTATGTTACTGCGTTAGGTCATGACCCTTTTAGTACTTCCATGAAAGACACTTGGCAGGCTGAAGGCATCAATACTGATTATGTATTGCATGTTGAAAACAAGCAGCCAGGTCTTTATTACATTGAAACTGATGATTGCGGCGAACGCTCTTTTTATTACTGGCGTAATGATGCCGCTGCGAAGTACTTATTTGAGCAAGCTGGCAGCAAAAAGCTGGCAGCGTCTTTGATCGATTTTGATTATCTGTATTTAAGTGGTATTTCACTGGCTATTTTAACCAGTGAAAGCCGTAAAACTTTATTCAGTGTGCTTGAGCAATTTAAAGAAGCAGGCGGCAAGGTTATTTTTGACAATAATTACCGTCCACAGCTTTGGCAAGATAAAGCTCAAGCTATAGCAAGTTACAAAACAATGTTGTCATTCACTGACATTGCTTGTTTAACCTTTGAAGATGAACAAGCGCTATATGGTGACACTGATGTTGAACAATGTATTGAGCGCACCTCAAACCTTGGCGTATCTGAAATCGTTGTCAAACTGGGCAGTGAGCCTTGCTTGGTGATCACCCCAGATTCAAGGATCAGTGTTGCGGCGACGTTTGTAGAAAACGTAGTTGATACTACTGCAGCTGGCGACTCTTTTAGCGCAGGATACCTTGCGAAAAGATTAACCGGTGGCACGACAGAACAAGCAGCCAAAGCAGGTCACTTACTTGCTGGCACTGTCATCCAACATGCAGGTGCGATTATACATCCAGATGCTATGCCTAGTTTGGGCTAAATTTGAGCCTGATTTAAGCCTATTAAATAATGAGTAAGAAGTGAGAAATACTGTGCCGACATTAAACGAACAACTATCACAATTAAAAGTTATCCCTGTTATCGCAATTGAAAATGCTGATGACGCTGTACCACTCGGAAAAGCGCTGGTCGAAAACGGCATGAACTGTGCCGAAGTGACTTACAGAACTGCTTGTGCATCACAAGCTATCCGTAATATGCGTGAAGCTTTTCCAGATATGTTGATTGGTGCTGGAACTATCTTAACCCCTGAGCAAGTTGATGATGCTATCGATTCAGGTGTGGACTTCATCGTTAGTCCTGGTTTTAATCCAAAAGTCGTGCAGTACTGCTTAGATAAAAACATTCCCATCATTCCTGGTGTGAATAGCCCAAGTTTGGTTGAACAAGCGATGGAAATGGGCCTTAAGACTGTTAAGTTCTTCCCAGCAGAACCATCTGGCGGGATCCCAATGCTTAAAGCATTAACGGCTGTTTACCCAGTGTCATTCATGCCTACTGGTGGCGTAAGTTTATCGAATGTCGATCAATATTTAGCGATTCCAGCGGTACTAGCTTGTGGTGGTACTTGGATGTTACCGCCGAAAATGATTGCTGCAGGTCAATGGGAAGAAATTGGTCGTTTAGTTAAAGAAGCAGTGGCTCACGTAGCCTAATATAAGTAAAAATTAACAATAAAAACAATGCTGTTCCCTCAGCGCTAGTCTGATTCATCAGCAGACAACTCAACACTGATTGTTCTATTTGCATGCTAGGGTCTGTTGACCTTTGCCGGTTAATTTTTGTTCGAAATAAAAGCGCTTTAATCGAGGCGGATGAGTTGATGCCTAGTCATCTAAGCAAAATTCATCCAACA